>NZ_JBIWPO010000008.1:0-114762 GCF_044768275.1 Streptomyces sp. NPDC101152
GGCGTTGATTTTTGGCACGCTGTTGAGTTCTCAAGGAACGGACGCTTCCTTCGTACTCACCCTCTCGGGCTTTCCTCCGGGCGCTTCCCTTCGGTCTTGCGTTTCCGACTCTATCAGATCCTTTTCCGATCCGATTTCCTCGGCGCTTTCCAGGTTCCCGCTTTTTCTCGCGGTTTCCTTTCCGGCGGTTCCGACTTTATCAGAAGTTCTGAGTCGGTCTTTCCGCCCCTCCAGGTCTGCCCCGGCGCGCGAAGCGCCCGGGTTCCCCTGGTGGCGGAGCCGTAAACCTACTGGAGCGGGGCGCCTCGATGCAAATCGAGGCGCCCCGCTGCCAGTTCACCCGGACGAGGTGTCAGACCTCCACCACGACCGGCAGGATCATCGGCCTGCGGCGATACGTGTCGGAGACCCACTTGCCGAGGGTCCGGCGGATGAGTTGCTGCAGCTGGTGCGGCTCCACGACGCCGTCCTGGGCCGAGCGTTCGAGGACCTCCGCGATCTTCGGGATCACGTCGCCGAAGGCGGAGTCCTCGATGCCGGACCCGCGGGCCTGGATGTGCGGTCCGCCCGTGATCTTGCCCGTGGACGAGTCGACCACCACGAAGACCGAGATGATGCCCTCGTCGCCGAGGATCTTGCGGTCCTTCAGGGCCGGCTCACCGACGTCGCCGACGGAGAGCCCGTCGACGTAGACGTATCCCGCCTGGACCTTGCCCGAGATCTTCGCCTTGCCCTCGACGAGGTCGACGACCACGCCGTCCTCGGCGATGACGATCCGGTCGTGCGGGACGCCGGTCAGCGCGCCCAGTTCCGCGTTCGCCCGCAGGTGGCGCCACTCGCCGTGCACCGGCATCAGGTTCTTCGGGCGGCAGATGTTGTAGAAGTACAGCAACTCGCCGGCCGAGGCGTGACCGGAGACGTGGACCTTCGCGTTGCCCTTGTGGACGACGTTGGCGCCCCAGCGGGTCAGACCGTTGATCACGCGGTAGACCGCGTTCTCGTTGCCCGGGATCAGCGAGGAGGCGAGGATCACCGTGTCGCCGTCGACGATCCGGATCTGGTGGTCACGGTTGGCCATGCGGGACAGGGCGGCCATCGGTTCGCCCTGCGAACCCGTGCAGACCAGGACCACGTCATGGTCCGGAAGGTCGTCCAGCGTCTTGACGTCGACCACCAGGCCCGGCGGGACCTTCAGGTAGCCCAGGTCCCTCGCGATGCCCATGTTGCGGACCATCGAGCGGCCGACGAAGGCGACCCTGCGGCCGTACTCGTGGGCCGCGTCCAGGATCTGCTGGATGCGGTGGACGTGGCTGGCGAAGCTCGCCACGATGATCCGCTTGCGGGCGCCGGCGAAGACCTGGCGCAGGACGTTCGAGATGTCCCGCTCGGGCGGGACGAATCCCGGGACTTCGGCATTCGTCGAGTCGGCGAGCAGGAGGTCGATGCCCTCCTCGCTCAGACGGGCGAAGGCGTGCAGGTCCGTGAGGCGGCTGTCCAGCGGAAGCTGGTCCATCTTGAAGTCGCCGGTGTGGACGACCATGCCGGCCGGGGTGCGGATGGCGACGGCCAGCGCGTCCGGGATGGAGTGGTTGACCGCGATGAACTCGCAGTCGAAGGGGCCGACGCGTTCACGGTTCCCCTCCGCCACCTCGAGGGTGTAGGGCCGGATCCGGTGCTCCTGGAGCTTGGCCTCGATCAGGGCAAGGGTCAGCTTGGAGCCGATCAGCGGGATGTCCGGCTTCTCACGCAGCAGGAAGGGGACACCGCCGATGTGGTCCTCGTGACCGTGCGTGAGGACGATGCCCTCGATGTCGTCGAGGCGGTCCCTGACGGACGAGAAGTCCGGCAGGATCAGGTCGATTCCGGGCTGCTCCTCCTCGGGGAAGAGCACTCCGCAGTCGACGATCAGCAGGCGGCCGCCGTACTCGAAGACCGTCATGTTTCGGCCGATCTCGCCGAGACCGCCGAGCGGCGTGACCCTCAGGCCCCCTTCGGGGAGCGGCGGGGGGGAGCCGAGTTCAGGATGCGGATGACTCAAAAGACTCTCCTCACCACGCACGCCACGTACCGGTGGGCACGTGGCGCGCGTGACGTTCGTGCGTGTAGCAGTTGTCGTTGTGGAATGCGGGCACCGGTGGCCCGCCTATTCAGTTGTGAAGCCTGTCGTGCCAAGTCTGTTGTCAGAGCTGTACCCCGCCGGCGGCAAGATCGATCTTGAGCTGCTCGACCTCTTCCGGGGTGCACTCGACCATGGGCGCGCGCAGGGGACCCGCGGGCAGGCCCTGGAGGGCGAGAGCGGCCTTCGTGGTCATGACGCCCTGGGTGCGGAACATGCCCGTGTAGACGGGGAGCAGCTTCTGGTGGATCTCGGTGGCCTTCTGTACGTCGCCGGAGACGAAGGCGTCGACGAGGGCCCGCAGGTCGGGCGTCACGACATGGCCGACGACCGAGACGAAGCCGACCGCGCCCACGGAGAGCAGCGGCAGGTTCAGCATGTCGTCGCCGGAGTACCAGGCCAGGCCCGAACGGGCGATGGCCCAGCTGGCCCGGCCGAGATCGCCCTTGGCGTCCTTGTTGGCGACGATCCGCGGGTGCTCCGCGAGGCGGACCAGCGTCTCGGTGTTGATCGGGACGCCGCTGCGGCCGGGGATGTCGTAGAGCATGACCGGAAGCCCGGCGGCGTCGGCGACGGCCGTGAAGTGCCGGTACAGGCCCTCCTGCGGGGGCTTGTTGTAGTACGGGGTGACGATGAGGAGCCCGTGTGCGCCCACGCGCTCGGCCTCGCGCGCCAGCTCGATGCTGTGGTGGGTGTCGTTGGTGCCGACGCCGGCCACGACGTGCGCCCGGTCACCGACGGCTTCCAGGACCGCCCGTACGAGCTCCGATTTCTCCGCGTCGCTGGTGGTGGGGGACTCACCGGTGGTGCCGTTGATGATCAGGCCGTCGTTGCCTGCGTCCACCAGGTGGGAAGCGAGCCGCTGCGCGCCGTCGAGGTCGAGTGCGCCGTCCGCCGTGAAGGGCGTGACCATGGCGGTGAGGACCCGCCCGAAGGGGGTCTGCGGAGTGGAGGTCGGAGCCATGGGTAACACGCTACTCGCTGCTGATTGCGAGGTCTGCCCTCGGGGTGCGGGATAAGTCCGGACAAATGCGGAGCCCGGTACTGCCTGCTCGGGGGTTCAAGCAGTACCGGGTCCGTTTGATCAGGCTAGATGAACTTCGCCAAATGCCGCAATTGGGACACTTCACGCGGCTGACGTACATGTGTGCTCTGGCAGGGAACGATGGTGCGTTACGGCGCCACACGCCCGTTCGCGTTGAAGGCGGCGTACGTCAGCGGCATGAGCCTGGCCCACTCCGCCTCCATCTTCTCGCCGACCATCTCGATCTCCCGCTGCGGGAAGGACGGCACCTTCGCCAGCTCGTGCTGGGTGCGCAGACCGAGGAAGTGCATCAGCGAGCGGGCGTTGCAGGTGGCGTACATCGAGGAGAACAGTCCGACGGGCAGGACGGCACGGGCGACCTCGCGGGCGACGCCGGCGGCGAGCATCTCCTGGTAGTGCTCGTACGCCTGGATGTAGGAGTCCTGCATCGAGCGCTCGACGATCGCCTGCTGGGATTCGGTACCCGCCACGAACTCGTACTTCCCGGGCCGACCCTGCTGCACGAGCTTGCGGTCCTCCCCCGGCACGTAGAAGACGGGCTGCAGCTCGCGGTAGCGGCCGGACTCCTCGTTGTACGAGTTGTGGACGACGATCCCGTTCGCGAGGAAGTTGTGCCACGGGCCCTCCACGGAGAGGTCGTACGTCATCTCCTCGCCGTCCACCTCGATGGCGACGACCGGGTCCGGCACCGCCGTGGCCGCCTCGCCGCCGCGCTGCGCCAGCGCCTGCTCCTCAGCGCTCTTGGCGGCGTGGCAGGGTTCGCACGCGGGCGCCAGGTTCTTCTCGTCCAGGGCCCGCGTCAGGTCATCCGCCACGGGGACGACGTGGTCCAGGGCGAGCCGGTCCCGGGGGAAGTCCTGCCCGCACAGGTGACAGGTGTCCGTCTCCTTGATCAGCCGTTCGCGCTGCGTCGCGGTCCACACTCCGATACCGCGCTGGAGGCTCGGCGGCACCAGCGCCTGAGACGGGGGCGACACCGTACCGGCGACCAGGACGGAGTCCCCGACGGTGAGTTCGCCGGCCTTGCACCAGCCCTCGGGGGTGAAAACGGCGTGGTCGACCGTGCATCGGAGAGTCCTGCCCGAGGCTGTGGTGATCCTGATCAGCGGCTTCACGCCCGACTCGATCACGTCGACGATCCTGGCCCGCCGGGCGAGCAGGGTGTCCTCGTCGTAGCAGCGCACGTGGTTGCTGCGCACGGATTCGAACTTGCGGAGCCGGGTGCCGGGGTGCTGCTCCCGGAACTCGGCCACGGCGGACTCGGCCGCCTCGCGGTCGTCGAACAGACCGAGGTGGTGGTCGGTGTCGCCGGCCCGCACCTGGGCCGTCCACTTGCCCGCCCGGCCGTCCCACGTCACGCCCCCCGCCGAGTGCGGCAGGCGGTCCTCGACGCCCAGGTGCCACAGCTCGTGGAGCTCGGCGATGGTGCGTCGGCGCAGCCCGCCGGCCTCGCTCTCCAGGGTGATCTCCGTGTCCCCCGCGATGCACCAGCCCACCCGGTGACGCATGAACTCCCGGAAGACGAAGATCGGGGCGCTGATGAAGAAGGTCATCGAGTTGTGTTCGAAGGGGCTGCCGTGCCGGTCCCGCATGAGGTAGTTGATCAGGCCCTTGGAGCGCTCCGGGTCCTTCTTCAGCTCGTCCAGGGACTGCTCGCCGGCGGTGGAGACGCGGGCGGCCCACAGCACGTCGGAGTCGGCCGCGCTGTGCTTGACCAGTTCGACGGTGACGTCGCTGCGGAAGCTGGGCTTGAGGTCGTCGGCGGGGGTGTCGGTCACGGCTCGGAGGGTCCTTCCATCACGTCTCGCGGGCGGCGCCCACTCTACGGCCCGGCACTGACAAGGGGGCGTTCGGTACCGGGTCGCGACATACGTCGGCGAATTTCTGTGAATTCGGCGAAACCGGGCACCTTTCGGGGCACTCGCCCGTCTGTCTGGGTGACCGTCATCCATTCGACTCCGAGAGGAGAGGTACCGGCCATGTTTCGTCGGCGCGAGCCCGTCCCGTTCGCCTTCGTCGCCGAGGCCGACAGGTTTCGCAGCAATGTCGCTCCCCCGCCGCGCGAGCGGGCGTCCGCCGGGCAGATAGCCGGACGTTGGCTGCTCGGGGCGACCATCGTGGCCGCTCTGGTCGGTGCCCTGGTGCTCGGCATGCCGTCGCTGTCGGCCAACACCCACTCACCGGCTCAGCAGTCGCAGGCATCCCAGGGACACTGACTCCTTCGGGCCCCCGATGGTGGTGAGCGGGGACACAGCCGGATAGCCTCACCGGGCACAGCCCACGCATGGACGAGTGAGGACCAGCCGTGCCCCTGCCCTTCCTGACGGCCGACCGCGCTTTTGCCACAGCCGACGATCTCGCGCTGCCCTTCGACGACCGCGACCGCTGGCGGCGCCCCTACCGTCCCGGGCCCTGGCGCGTGGGCACGGCGGCGCTTCTGCTGCTGCTCGCCTCGTTCGTGCTGTTCGCGGCCGTCGTCATCGCGCTCACCGCGTCCGTATCCGAGGCCGGCGTGATCCTCGGCATCGCGCTGGCCGTCATCCTGGGCGCCCTGCGGCTGCTGCGGGTGGGCGTGTGGGTGAGCGGGCGCGGACTGCGCCAGGTCGGCTTCCTGAGCACGCGTACGGCGCCCTGGGAGCAGGTCGTCGCCGTGCGGACGGTGCAGCGGCCGGTGCGCTGGCTCGGTCTGCCGCGGACCGTGCAGGGGCAGGCGCTGATCCTCGTGCGCAGGGGCCGTGCCGCCGAGGACGCGCCGGTGCTGCTGACGACGCACGACGCCGACTTCATGGCGCGGGCCGGGTCCTTCGACCGGGCCGCGGACGCGATCGAGGCGTGGGCGGCCGAGAACACGCGCAGGTGATCCCCTCGGGAAGATGAAGGGGCCGGTCCGCGGTGTGCGCGGGCCGGCCCCTTCGGTCTTCGGGCTTCGGTCTTGGGGCCGTCAGGCCTCGACCGTCTTGCCGTCGTGCAGCGCGATCGCCCGCTGCATCGCCTTGCGGGCGCGGGGCGTGTCGCGGGCGTCGTGGTAGGCGACCGCGAGGCGGAACCAGCTGCGCCAGTCGTCGGGGGCGGCCTCCGTCTCGGCCTTGCGCTTGGCGAAGACCTCGTCGGCCGAGTCACGGTCGATACGGCCGCCGGGCGTGCGCTTCAGCTCGTCGACGGGCAGGCCGCCCTCGGCGTCCAGTTCGGCGGCGAGCGCGTTGGCCCTGCGGACGAACTGGGTGTTCTTCCACAGGAACCACAGCCCGATGACCGGCAGGATCAGCACCGCCACGCCGAAGGTGACGGTCAGGACGGTGCCGGACTGGATGAGCATGACGCCGCGGCTGCCGACCAGGACGAAGTAGAAGACCAGGACGGCGGCCGTCACGGCGTAGGACAGCTTGGCTCGCATGGCGGTGTCAGCCCAGGTCCAGGAAGTGTTCCAGGCCGAAGGTCAGGCCCGGGGTGGTCACCACGCGGCGGGCGCCGAGCAGGATGCCCGGCATGAAGCTGCTGTGGTGCAGGGAGTCGTGCCGGACCGTGAGGGTCTCGCCCTCGCCGCCGAGCAGGACCTCCTGGTGGGCGAGCAGACCGCGCAGGCGGACCGCGTGGACGGGGATGCCGTCGACGCTCGCGCCGCGCGCGCCCTCCAGGGCCGTCTGGGTCGCGTCGGGTGCCGGGGCCGTGCCCGCCGCGCGCCGTGCCTCGGCGATGAGCTGGGCCGTCCGGGTGGCCGTACCGGAGGGGGCGTCGACCTTCTTCGGGTGGTGCAGTTCGACGACCTCGACGGACTCGAAGTACGGGGCGGCGATCTGCGCGAACTTCATGGTGAGGACGGCGCCGATGGAGAAGTTGGGCGCGATGAGGACGCCCGTCCCCGGGGAGGCGGCGAGCCAGTCGTTCAGCCGCGCGAGGCGTTCGTCGGTCCAGCCGGTGGTGCCGACGACCGCGTGGATGCCGTGTCCCACGCAGTATTCGAGGTTGGCCATCACCGAGTCCGGCGTGGTCAGCTCGACGGCGACCTGGGCGCCGGAGTCGGCGAGCGTCTCCAGTTTGTCGCCCCGGCCAAGGGCGGCCACCAGCTCCATGTCCTCGGCCGCCTCGACGGCCCGTACGGCCTCGGAACCGATGCGGCCCTTGGCTCCGAGAACCGCCACGCGCAGCTTGCTCATCTTCTTGCTTCCTTAACCGGGAACGAGGGTGATCAGGCGACGGCGTCGTTCAGCCGGGACGCCTGCTTGTCCTTGAGCGGGCCGATGACCGACAGCGACGGCCGCTGTCCCAGGATGTCGCGGGCCACCGAGCGGACGTCGTCCGGGGTGACCTCCGCGATCCGGGCCAGCATGTCGTCGACGGACATCTGCTCGCCCCAGCACAGCTCGCTCTTGCCGATGCGGTTCATCAGCGCGCCGGTGTCCTCCAGGCCGAGGACCGTGGAGCCGCGGAGCTGGCCGATGGCGCGGCCGATCTCGTCGTCGGACAGACCGTGCTCGGCGACGTGGTCGAGCTCGTCGCGGCAGATCTTCAGCACGTCGTGGACCTGCGAGGGCCTGCAGCCGGCGTACACGCCGAACAGGCCGCAGTCGGCGAAGCCGGAGGTGTACGAGTACACGCTGTAGGCCAGGCCGCGCTTCTCGCGGACCTCCTGGAACAGGCGGGAGGACATCCCGCCGCCGAGTGCGGTGTTCAGCACGCCGAGCGCCCAGCGGCGCTCGTCGGTGCGGGCCAGGCCCGGCATGCCCAGGACGACGTGCGCCTGCTCGGTCTTGCGGCCCAGCAGTTCGACGCGGCCCGCGGTGCGGATGGTGCGCCGGCCGTCGCGCGGGGCGATGGGCGTGGCCTCGGGGTCGCGGAAGGCGCCGGCCTTCTCGAAGGCGGCCCGGACCTGTCGTACGACCTTGGTGTGGTCGATGTTGCCGGCGGCCGCGACGACGAGGTGGGTCGGGTCGTAGTGCTTCTTGTAGAAGCGGCGGATGCGGTCGGCGGTGAGGGCGTTGACCGTGTCGACCGTGCCGAGGACCGGGCGGCCGAGGGGGTTGTCGCCGAACATCGTGTGCGCGAACAGGTCGTGCACGCAGTCGCCCGGGTCGTCCTCGGTCATGGCGATCTCTTCGAGGATGGCGCCGCGCTCGACGTTGACGTCCTCCTCGAGGATCAGCGAGCCCGTCAGCATGTCGCAGACGACGTCTATGGCGAGCGGCAGGTCGGCGTCGAGCACGCGCGCGTAGTAGCACGTGTACTCCTTCGCCGTGAACGCGTTCATCTCGCCGCCGACCGCGTCGACGGCGGCGGAGATGTCCAGGGCGGACCTGCGGCTGGTGCCCTTGAAGAGCAGGTGCTCCAGGTAGTGCGTGGCGCCGTTCAGGGCGGGCGTCTCGTCGCGCGAACCGACGTGCGCCCAGATGCCGAAGGTGGCGGAGCGCACGGTGGGCGGGGTGGGGGTTCCGCGGCGCTGTCCACCGGGGTGGGTGTTTTTCCGGCGGGGGCGGAGGCGGTGGGTGCTTTTGACCTGTTTTTGGGTCGGGGGGACGCCCGGCGCCTCCGATGTGGGGCGGGCCGTCGCCCTGAAGCCACGGGACGTCACTGCTCGGTGTCGTCCTTCGCCTCGTCGGCCTCGCCTTCGCCCTCGATCACGGGGACGAGGGAGAGCTTGCCGCGGGAGTCGATCTCGGCGATCTCGACCTGGACCTTGGCGCCCACGCCGAGGACGTCCTCGACGTTCTCCACGCGCTTGCCGCCGGCCAGCTTGCGGATCTGCGAGATGTGCAGCAGGCCGTCCTTGCCGGGCAGGAGCGAGACGAAGGCGCCGAACGTCGTCGTCTTCACGACCGTGCCCAGGTAGCGCTCGCCGACCTCGGGCATGGTCGGGTTGGCGATCGAGTTGATCGTGGTGCGGGCGGCCTCGGCGGCCGGGCCGTCGGAGGCACCGATATAGATCGTGCCGTCGTCCTCGATGGTGATCTCGGCGCCGGTGTCCTCCTGGATCTGGTTGATCATCTTGCCCTTGGGGCCAATGACCTCACCGATCTTGTCGACCGGGATCTTCACCGTGATGATCCGCGGCGCGTTCGGGGACATCTCGTCCGGCGTGTCGATCGCTTCCATCATCACGTCGAGGATGTGGAGGCGGGCGTCACGGGCCTGCTTGAGTGCGGCGGCCAGGACGGAGGCGGGGATGCCGTCCAGCTTGGTGTCGAGCTGGAGGGCGGTCACGAACTCCTTGGTGCCGGCGACCTTGAAGTCCATGTCGCCGAAGGCGTCCTCCGCACCGAGGATGTCGGTGAGGGTGACGTAGTGCGTCTCGCCCTCGATCTCCTGGGAGATCAGGCCCATGGCGATACCGGCGACGGGGGCCTTCAGCGGTACACCGGCGTTCAGCAGCGACATGGTGGAGGCGCAGACCGAGCCCATGGACGTCGAGCCGTTGGAGCTCAGCGCCTCGGACACCTGGCGGATCGCGTAGGGGAACTCCTCGCGCGTCGGCAGGACCGGGACCAGGGCGCGCTCGGCGAGGGCGCCGTGGCCGATCTCGCGGCGCTTCGGGGAGCCGACGCGGCCGGTCTCGCCGGTGGAGTACGGCGGGAAGTTGTAGTTGTGCATGTAGCGCTTGCGGGTCACCGGGGAGAGGGTGTCCAGCTGCTGCTCCATGCGGAGCATGTTGAGGGTGGTGACGCCCAGGATCTGGGTCTCGCCACGCTCGAACACCGCGGAGCCGTGCACGCGCGGGATGGCCTCGACCTCGGCGGCCAGCGTGCGGATGTCGGTGACACCGCGGCCGTCGATGCGCTTCTTCTCCTTGATCACGCGCTCACGGACCAGCTGCTTGGTCAGCGAGCGGTACGCGGCGGAGATCTCCTTCTCGCGGCCCTCGAACTCCGGGAGGAGCTTCTCGGCGGCGAGCGCCTTGACGCGGTCCAGCTCGGCCTCGCGCTCCTGCTTGCCCGCGATGGTCAGCGCGGAGGCGAGCTCCGGGCGGACGGCGCCGGACAGCGCCTCCAGGACGTCGTCCTGGTAGTCGAGGAAGATCGGGAACTCGCCGGTGGGCTTGGCGGCCTTCGCGGCGAGGTCGGCCTGGGCCTTGCAGAGCACCTTGATGAAGGGCTTCGCGGCGTCCAGACCGGCGGCGACGACCTCCTCGGTGGGGGCCTCGGCGCCGACCTTGACCAGCTGGATGGTCTTCTCGGTGGCCTCGGCCTCGACCATCATGATCGCGACGTCGCCGTCCTCCAGGACGCGACCGGCGACGACCATGTCGAAGACGGCGTCCTCGAGCTCGGTGTGCGTCGGGAACGCGACCCACTGGCCGTTGATCAGCGCGACGCGGACGCCGCCGATCGGGCCGGAGAAGGGCAGTCCGGCCAGCTGCGTGGACGCGGAGGCGGCGTTGATCGCCACGACGTCGTACAGGTGGTCGGGGTTGAGGGCCATGATCGTGGCGACGACCTGGATCTCGTTGCGCAGGCCCTTCTTGAAGGACGGGCGCAGCGGGCGGTCGATGAGGCGGCAGGTGAGGATCGCGTCCTCGGAGGGCCGGCCCTCACGGCGGAAGAAGCTGCCGGGGATCTTGCCGGCGGCGTACATCCGCTCCTCGACGTCCACCGTCAGCGGGAAGAAGTCGAGCTGGTCCTTGGGGTTCTTGGACGCGGTGGTGGCCGACAGCACCATGGTGTCGTCGTCCAGGTACGCCACGGCGGAGCCGGCGGCCTGCTTGGCCAGGCGGCCCGTCTCGAAGCGGATGGTGCGGGTGCCGAAGGAGCCGTTGTCGATGACGGCCTCGGCGTAGTGGGTCTCGTTCTCCACTAGCGTTTTCTCCGTTACTTGTCGTCTTTCGTCCCTCCTCGCCCGTGTGGCGGGGGGACGGTCCCGGAGAAGCGCTCCGTCCAGTGCGGGCCGGTCTTCGATCGAAGCACCCGGGGCTCTTCCCCCGGGGGCCACTACCGAGGACCGGCGGCGGCTAGGTGCGCTTCTCCTCGTTCGGGTCGTACGGGCTCTGTGCCGTACGTGTTCCGTGTCGTGCGTATTGCGTTGTGCTACCACACTACAAAGCGCGCGTGACACTCCGCACGTTTCCGCACCTACGTCGGTACGTTCCGTACGTACGGCAAAGGGAGCGGCCCCCGATCGTCTCGGGAACCGCTCCCTTCACGGTGTCCTACCGGGCGCCCGCGGCGCCGCGGCGGATGCCGAGGCGGTCGACGAGCGCACGGAAGCGCGCGATGTCCTTCTTCGCCAGGTACTGCAGCAGGCGACGGCGCTGACCGACGAGGATCAGCAGACCCCGGCGGGAGTGGTGGTCGTGCTTGTGGGTCTTGAGGTGCTCGGTCAGGTCGGAGATCCGACGGGACAGCAGAGCGACCTGGACCTCGGGGGAGCCGGTGTCACCCTCCTTGGTACCGAACTCGGAGATGATCTGCTTCTTCACTGCGGCGTCGAGCGACACGCGTACTCCTCATAGTCTGTGAGTGGCCACCGAGTGCCCCCGGTCTGCGTCTCGGGGAAGCTTCCGTTACTCGGGAGGCGGGGATCCGCTGGGCGCGGCCACCGGGGTCGGATGAGGACTCCGGGGGTGCGTACACGAATGGCCGTCACTCAGGGTACCAGTCCATGGCGGGCCTCTTCGCACAGGTCCCCAAAGGCCGGGGACGAGACGGGGACGGCCACTAGGGTGAACGCACAGATCGTTCTCGTACCTCGGGAAGGGACCCATGGCGGAGACGGAAGAGCAGATCAAGGCGCGCAAGGAGCGGGAACGGGACGAGCTGTACGCGCTCGACATCTCCGGCGTCGAGTGGCACAGCGCGCCCGGCACGGAGGAGCACGAGGAGCGGGTGGAGATCGCCTACCTTCCCGGCGGGGCCGTCGCCATGCGCTCCTCGCTCGACCCCGACACCGTGCTGCGCTACACCGAGGCGGAGTGGCGGGCCTTCGTACTGGGTGCCCGGGACGGCGAGTTCGACCTGGAGCCGACGCCGGAGGCGTAGCAGTCGGTGGTGGTGGTCGGGCAGTTCCTGGGTGACGGGGTTCCTTGATCCCGTTTTGCTCACCAATGTGACTGCCGTGTACGTCAGTTCGTGGCTGGTTGTGACGCAGTGGGCAGGTGCTCGGGGGTGGACGGGCCTGCCGTGCTGGGGCCCCTGGTGATTAGGCTGGTACAGGGTGCGCCGCCAGGACCCGTGGACCAGGTGGCGGTGCCCCGGGGGGAGAGCCGGTGGATCGGTCTGCCTCGCACGCATCAGGACGACAAGCACATGGTCGCCCCGGCACGGCATTGAGGGTGCTCGACCACACCAGGAGGAACTGTGAGCAGCGATCGGGACGGGATCCGCGGGGGCTGGGCCACACCCGGCGATGACCAGCCCGACGCGGAGTCCGCCGTCGAGACGACGGGCGAGTTCACCATCGACTACGCACCACCGGCGTGGTACACGCAGAACGCTTCGGGGGGTTCCTCGGGCGGGGGCGGCGCGGGTGACTCCGGTGCCGCTGGATCCGGTACGGGCGATTCCGGAGCCGGTGTGTCCGGTGCCGGTGTGTCCGGTGCCGGTGGAGCCGGTGCCGGTGGAGCCGGTGCCGGGGCGAGTGGCGCTTCCGGGGGGCCCGCCGCTTCGGGGTCTCCCACCGACTTCTCTCTTTCCTCACTCCCCGGACTGACTCCGCCCGCCCACTCGCTCCCTCGGCCTCCTGCGGGCAACGGTCCGGCTGCGGCGCCCGGGGCGCCCTTCACCCCGCCCCCTCCGGCTCCCGCGCCCGGGGTTCCGTTCACTCCTCCGGCTTCGCCCCCGGCAGCGCCGGTCGCGCCACCCGTGCCGCCGACCGGAGCGCCGGGAGCGGTGCCGAAGCTTCCGGTGGGGAGCGGGTTCGAGCCGCAGTGGGGGCCTCCGTCGGCAACGCAGCCTCAGGCTCCGGTCGTTGACGACTCCGCGGCCGCCGAGGAGGAGTCCGGGAAGGGCGATCTGGAGAGCGGCCGCACCATGCGGTTCTCCGCCGCGGCCCTGAAGCGGGAGATCGACGAGCACGCCACCACGGACGGGACGCTGCCTGATTCCGGCGACGAGGGCGCCGACCCGGCTGGGGACGGCGCTGCTGAGGTGGCACCCGCGGAGGCGGAGACCGGGTCCGCCGCAACGTCCGAAGACGCGGACGAGTCTGTGGAGGCCGAGGGCTCCGCATCGGCCGACGTGATCGAACTCGCGGGCTTCTCCCGGGTTTCGGACGCGGACGAGGGCGATTCCGCCGAGGTCGCGGAGGCCGGCCCGGCTACGGAGGCCACCGAAGCCGAGGAAGATGCCGCGGCCGAGAGCGCAGCACCGCAGGAGCCTGCCGTCACTGACGCCGGGCTGCCCGACTCCCCTGCCCCTGCCGCCGAGGCGGAGGAGTCCGCAGTCGCCGACGCCGAGTCGGCCGACGCCCCGGCCAAGGACGCGGACGCGGTGCGTGCGGACGCCGGGGCCTCCGACGCCGTACCGGCGCAGGCCCAGACTCAGGACGCCGTCCCGCACGACAGCGAGCCCCAGGACGCCGTTCCCGGACCGGCCGACGCCCCGCAGGACACGCCGCCCGCCTGGACGCCTCCCCCGGCGGCGCAGGGCGAGGTGCCGCCGTTGCCACCGTTGCCGCCGTCGTACCAGCCCGCGGCACCCGCACCGGCGGCCGAGTGGCCCGTACAGCCTCAGCAGCCGGCGCCCGCCGCACCCGTGCAGCCACCGGTGACGCCGCCCTTCCAGCCGCAGGCCCCGCAGTCGGCCCCGGCAGGCTGGAACGCACCGCCCGCCCCCCAGCCGGGCGCTCCCGCCCCGACGGCACCCGCCGCCGCGGCCCCGCAGCCCCCTGCCCCCGCGCCCGCGCCCGCGCCCGCCCCGCAAAGCGGGTACGGCTTCCCGAACCCGACCGCACCCCAAACCGCCCCACCTGCCCAGCCGGGCCCCGATTCCCCCGTCGACACGGGTGGTTACGGCTTCCCCCCGCCCCCGGCGGCACAGCCCCAGCCTGGCGGCGTCCCCCACCCCACGGCTCCCCAGCCCGCCCCCAACTCCCCCGCCCACGCGGACGGTTACGGTTTCCCGCCCCCCGGGGCACAGCCCCAGCCTCCCGTCGGCCCCAACCCGGCCGCCCCGCCCGGTGGTTACGGCTTCCCCCAGCCGCCCGCCCCGCAGGGCCGGCCGCAGCCCGGCCCCCCGCCGCAGGGGCAGCCCTACCCGGGCGTTCCTGCACAAGGACAGCCGCACCCGGGCGTTCCGGCCCAGGGCCAACCGCAGCCCGGCCTGCCCCTGCAAGAGCAGCCTCACCCGGTTGTTCCCGCGCAAGGACAGCCCCACCCGGGCGTTCCGGCCCAGAGCCAGCCGCACCCCGGTACTCCCCCGCAACAGCAGCCTCAGCCCAGCCGGCCTGCCCCTGCGGGTGGGTTCCCGCAGCAAGCACCGGACGGGCCGCACCCCGCTGCCCAGGTGCAGCAGCCCGTCGATCCCCGGCTCGGGACGGGGTGGCCGCAGCCCATTCAGCACGATCAGCGGCAGCCCACCAACCCCGGTGCCGCGCCGCTCGGTTACACCGCTGCCGTGGAGCTGTCCTCCGACCGGCTGCTCAACAACAAGAAGCAGAAGGCGAAGAGCGGCCGGCCCGCCGCCGCGCCGAGCCGGTTCAAGATCGGCGGGAAGAAGGAAGAGGCCGAGCGGCAGCGGAAGTTGGAGCTGATCCGCACGCCGGTGCTGTCCTGCTACCGGATCGCCGTCATCAGCCTCAAGGGCGGCGTCGGCAAGACGACCACGACCACCGCCCTCGGCTCCACCCTCGCCACCGAGCGCCAGGACAAGATCCTCGCCATCGACGCGAACCCGGACGCCGGCACCCTCGGCCGCCGCGTGCGCCGCGAGACCGGGGCCACCATCCGCGACCTCGTCCAGGCGATCCCGTATCTCAACTCGTACATGGACATCCGGCGCTTCACCTCGCAGGCGTCGTCCGGACTCGAGATCATCGCCAACGACGTCGACCCGGCCGTCTCGACGACCTTCAACGACGAGGACTACCGGCGCGCGATCGACGTGCTGGGCCGCCAGTACCCGATCATCCTCACCGACTCGGGCACGGGTCTGCTCTACAGCGCCATGCGCGGCGTGCTCGACCTGGCCGACCAGCTGATCATCATCTCGACGCCGTCCGTCGACGGCGCGAGCAGCGCCAGTACGACGCTGGACTGGCTGTCGGCGCACGGGTACGCGGACCTCGTCTCGCGCTCCCTCACCGTGATCTCCGGCGTTCGCGAGACCGGCAAGATGATCAAGGTCGAGGACATAGTGGCGCATTTCGAGACGCGCTGCCGAGGTGTCGTGGTCGTGCCCTTCGACGAGCACCTCTCGGCCGGCGCCGAGGTCGACCTCGACATGATGCGGCCCAAGGTGCGCGAGGCGTACTTCAACCTCGCGGCGTTGGTCGCCGAGGACTTCGTACGGCACCAGCAGATGCACGGGCTGTGGACGAACGACGGCAACCCGCCCCCGGTCGCGGCCCCGCCGATGCCGGGCCAGGCGATTCCGGCGCAGCAACTCTACGGACAGCCCGGGCAGCCGATTCCTGGGCAGCAGCCCTATCCTCAGCAGCCCCAGGTGCCTCACCAGCCCCAGGTGCCTCAGCAGCCCAGCCAGCCCTACGCGCCCGGGCAGCCCTACCCCGGTCAGCCCTACCCGCAGCAGCCGGGTCAGCCCGGTTACGGCTATCCCCAGCCCCCGCAGCAGCCGCAGCCGCAGCCGCCGGCGGACGGGCAGACTCCGCCGCCTCCCCCACCGCCGCCGCAGCAGTAGCCGGTGAGGCCGAAGGGGGCCGGTGCCATCAGGCACCGGCCCCCTTCGGCGTCGTGACGAGCGCTACTGAGCGGCCGCCGCCACCAGTTCGCGGCAGCGCTTCACGTCCTCGGCCATCTGCTCCAGCAGGGCCTCCAGCGATGCGAACTTCGCCTGGCCGCGGACGAAGGCCAGGAAGTCCACTGCGACGTGCAGGCCGTACAGGTCGAGGCCGACGCGGTCGATGGCGTACGCCTCCACCGTGCGCTCGGTGCCGTCGAACTGCGGGTTCGTGCCGACGGAGATCGCGGCCGGCATCGCCTCGCCGTTCACGTGCAGCCAGCCCGCGTAGACGCCGTCGGCGGGGATGGCGGTGTGCGGGAGCGTCTCGACGTTGGCGGTGGGGAAGCCGAGTTCGCGGCCGCGCTGGGCGCCCCGGACGACCACGCCCTCCACGCGGTGCGGCCGGCCGAGGATCTCCGCGGCGCCCGCCACGTCGCCCTCGGCGACCAGGCGCCGGGTGAGGGTGGAGGAGAAGGGCTCACCGCCACCCGCCTCGCCGGACAGGTACAGGTCGACGACCTCGACCTCGAAGTCGTACGTCTTGCCCTGCTCGGCGAGGAACTCGACGTTGCCCGCGGCCTTGTGCCCGAAGCGGAAGTTCGGTCCCTCGACGACCGCCTTGGCGTGCAGCTTGTCGACCAGGACCTTGACGACGAAGTCGGCCGGCGAGAGCTTCGAGAACTCCTTGGTGAACGGCAGGATCAGCACCGCGTCCACGCCCAGGTCCGCCATCAGCTCCGCGCGACGGTGGTGCGGGGCCAGCAGCGGCGGATGGCTGCCGGGGCGCACGACCTCGCTCGGGTGCGGGTCGAAGGTGACGACGACGGAGGGCACGCCCAGCTCACGGGCGCGGCCCACGGCGTGCCGGACGATCAGCTGGTGACCGCGGTGGACCCCGTCGTACGAGCCGATGGTGACGACGCTGCGCCCCCAGTCCTCGGGGATGTCCTCCAAGCCACGCCAGCGCTGCACTGTGACCGCTCCTCGAACCCGTGTCCGTGTCTACCCGACCTCTTACGCAGGTCTAAGGGTGCCATGCCGGGCCCGCACCGCCCGCATCGGCATGGAGGCTGTGACCCGACGCACGTGACGGAGACCTCATGCGGGTACGCGGACGCCCGACAGGTTCTCCAGCATGCGGCGGGTGCTGGGGCCGACCACCGCGGCCCACGCCTGTGGGGCGTCGGTCAGCCAGCCGGCCATCCGGGCGGCGAAGCCGGGGACGCGCCGGCCGAGGTCGACCAGTCCGCGGTCGAAACGGGCCGCGCCCTCCGGGGTGCGGACCAGGAGCAGGCCGGTGCGGTGGAGGAGGTCGCGGATCTCGTCGCCGGTGTGCGGCGCGATGGCGTGCAGCAGGGCGTCGAGGACGGACGGATCGTGTTCGTGGGTGAGCAGGAACTCGAGGAGTTCTCGGCGCAGCGGGTGGGAGGCGGGGGTGCCGGGGACGGCCAGGGCGGCGGCGAGCGCGGCCCGTACCGCCTCCGGGCCGCCGTCGAGGAGGCCGGTGACGAGCGGGAGCAGGACGGCCCGGGCCGCGGGGCCCTGGTCGAGGCGGCGGTCGACGTACGCGGCCACGTCGGCGGCGGTCTCCGGGCGCTGCTGCACGGCCTCCTGCACCAGCGTGGCGACCCGGCGGGCCAGCGTGGGCGTGGTGACGTCGGCGAGGGTGCGCAGCGCCTCGCCCGGCTCCGGACGGCGCAGCCGCTCCCGGAACGCGTCGAGGACCGGTTCCGGGTGGGTGGTCAGCGCGGGCACCAGTGCGCCGGGCGGGAAGTGCGGGTCGCCGGTCGCGAAGTGCCGCAGCGCCTGCGGGAGATGACGGGCGCGCGTGTGTGGGTCGCGGACGAGGAGGGCGAGGGCGCCGCCGTGCAGCGTGCAGTCGTCGGGGCGGGCGAGCAGGGCGAGGGCGGCGTAGCTCAGTAGTTCGCGGTCGGCGACACTGCGGACGTGCGGGGCGACCCGGAGTCCGTAGGCCACCGCCGCCACCCTCCGGGCGGGGCGTTCGTCGTGCACCCAGCGGTCCACGGCCCGGCACACGGCCGACGGCTCGTCCTCGGCCAGTACGGCCAGCAACTCGTCCGCCCTGCGGTGCGCGCTCTCCACCAGTACCTCGGTCAGATCGTCCAGGGCGAGGTGCCGGTGCGTGTACAGCAGGGCCTGCGCCGCCTCGGCCACGGTCGCGTGCGGGGTCGCGGGGAGCGGGCGGTCGTCGTCGAACCAACGGGCGAGGAGGGGTTGCACGGCGGTGGGGGTGGCGGCGAGGAGGCGGGAGACGGTGTCCAGGAAGCGGGGAGCGGAGGGAAGTTGGGGCTTCGCGGCAGTGTCCTGGGGTGGGCCGTCGGCGAGGAGGAGTTGGCGGAGGAGGTCGAAGCGGTCCGCCTCCTCAAGGCGCAGGGCGGTCCAGAAGGCGGGGGCAAGGGTGGGTGGGCGGCGGGAGCAGGCGGCTTCGGCCGCCTCCGGGCGCGCTTGACGTCCGGTCGCCGCGAGGTGGTCGGCCAGCCGGCGCAGCACGTCGAGGTAGGGCGTCGCGTCCGGTACGTGCAGGAGGGTCTCGGAGAGGAGGCGGGCGGCCCACCAGGACTGGGGGTTCTTCTCCAGTTCTCGTGTCAACTCACGCAAGTGTTCTGCGAGTTGGGCGGGTCCGTTCTCGCGGCCGACGAGGAGCAGGGCCTGGACGACCGGGCCGATGCGGTGGTGCGGTACGGGGAGGGGTTGGGCGCCTTCCGTGGTGGGGCGTCGGTGGACCAGGGCGTGCAGTGCCTCGTCCAGGTCCAGGTGCATGCCCTGGATCCAGTCGGTGAGTTCCTCGTGGGCGAAGCGGTAACCGGTGCCGGCGGGGACCAGGAGCCCTTCGGTGAGGACGGCCGAGGCCCAGCCGGTGCCGCCGCCGAGGCTCTTCGGGGCCTTGCCCCAGGGGAACACCGCCTCGAACGACGGCCGGTCCAGCTCGCCCCGGCCGGGGCCCAGGCTGCGGCGCGCGGCCTCGTGGACCTGACCGGAGACCTTCGCGGCGAGGCGGCGTACGGCGGTGCCGCGCAGGCCGTTCTGGGCGGCGAGGCGGACGGCGACGCGGAGGCACATGAGGTCGAGGTAGGCCGAGAAGACGTCGTGGCGGTCCACGGGGGTGCCGTCGCACGAGTCAGGGGTGGCGGGGAGGGCCGCGCGGATCTCGGCGAGGAGACGCAGGGTGAGGGGGTGGCGGGCGTCGGCGGGGGTGAGGGCACCCTCGGGGATGCGGAGGCTCGCCCGGGCAGCGCGGGCCTCGGTGTCGGTGAGGTCGCCCAGGTGCACACAGGGCGGGAGCCAGGGCGGGTTCTCGCTCGCGTCCGGTTCGCCGGGTGGGTGCGGGCTCGGGGCGTGGAGGAGGTCGGGCGGGAACTCCGCGCCCGCGGTCTCCCAGTACTCCGCCCTGCAGGCCACCACCAGCCGGGCGCCTGTCTCGCGGAGCCAGTCCGCCGTTCCCTCGCTCCACTCGCCCAGGCGGTGGGCCAGGGCCGGGGGCATTTCCTCGGGGCCGTCCAGGAGCAGGAGCAGCGGGCGGTTCGCGGCACGGGCCGTGTGGGCGAGGCGGGTCGGGCCGGTGTCGCCGAGGTCGGCCGTGCGGGCGGACGCGGAGGCGGCGACGATGCGGGCGGCGCGGGCCAGGGCTCGGTGCGCGGCGTCGGCGACGGACGTGTCGTCGTCGTGCAGGTCGGCGCCGCGGAGCCAGAGGGTGGGGGCCGGTTCGGGGCCCCGGTGGCGGCGGGCCGCGAGGGCCGCGAGTTCGGTCGTACGGCCGCTTCCGGGCACGCCGACGAGACCGAGGACGGCGGCGGGGCCCCGCTCCCGTGTGAACGCCGCGAACTCCCTTGCCGGAGCTGCCCGTTCGACCGGTTCCACGCTCGGTCCACAGGGCGCCGAGTGACCGACGGAACCGGCCAGGGTGCCGGGCGGGCCGTCCTGGCCCACCGAGGTGGCCGTCAGTTCCAGGACGCCGGCCAGGTTGAGGTCGGCGCCGTAGGCGGGAACGGTGGCCGCGTTCCGGGCGAGCAGGTCGGTCAGGGCCTCCGCTCCCGCGGAGTTCGCGGTCGGGGAACGCAGGGGGACCGCGAAGCCGGTGTCCCGTTCGGCGGACTGGAGTGCCGTGCCGAGTACGGCGACGACCGCGCCCGTGTCGGCGTCCAGCACCGGGCCTCCGGCCGCTCCGCCGCCGAGGCGCAGCGCGTCCTGGCCGGCCGTGCCGATCGCCAGTTCCAACGCGTCCTCGACGATGTGGAAGCGGTCGGTCGCGGTGTAGGTGACGGACGTGGTGCCCAGGACCCGGGCCTCGCGCCAGCAGCCGGCGGGGAGGCGGACATAGGCGCCGGTCTCGATCCGGTCGCGGGTCGTGACGGGGAGAGGGTCGACGCCGAGGCCCTCGGTGCGCACGAGGGCCAGGTTCAAGGCGGGCAACGGCGTCACCGCGTCCGCGGTCACGAGACAGCTGCGGTCGTCGGCGGTGTGCAGGACGAGTGTGGGCAGCCCGGCGACCGCCTCGTGGCTGGTGATCACCGTCCCGTTGAGGTCCGCCAGGAAGCCGGTGCCCCGGGGCCGCCCGGCGAGGTCGCGAACGCGGACGAGACCGTCACCGTCGGCGCGACCACCGGCACCCGCGGCCCCGCGCTGCCCGCGGCCACCTGTCCGCCGTCGAGCACGCCGCTTCGCGTCGCCCCGGGACGGCCGGCCCTGCTGCTCCGCCCCGCCGACATCCCGCGCCGCATCCTCATCGCCGGACGAGCCCTGCTGCCCCCCACCGTCCACGAGCCGAGGACGGCCGTCCCCGACGGACACCCCCTGCCACTCCAGACCATCGGCCGGTGCGGGATCCCCGTGAACACCCCGCCCCCGCTCTACCACGGTCCCGTCCGTGGCCTGGTCGTGGTGTCGTTGCTCGTTCCTCGACCGGCGATCGCCTCCGCTGCGCGGATCGCGTCCCGCCATGGTCGTACCTCCCGCCGTGCACCCGTTCCTGCATTCGACGTTAGGCGCGGGATGATCAGCGGGACAGATCGCGTGGCGAACGCGCCCCCTTCCGCTCCCTCGGTTCACTCCGAGCGCCTGCCCGGACGGGTGAACAGGTGGGGGTCGCTGGATACACCCTAGGGGTGGGGGAACCGAGGGGGGACCGTGGAGCGGCGTCGCATCCCCGTGAGCGCCGCTCCACGGGCGGACAGCCCTCGCCCGCCCGTCGCGGGCGTCAGCCGAAGACGGCCAGGCTCTTCGCCTTGCCCTTCTGCGCCTCGACGAGGGCGAGGAAGCGGCCCTCGGGGTCGAAGACGGCGACCGGACCGGCCGTCGCGTACTCGTCGGGCATCTCCAGGCGGACGCCGTTGGTGAGCAGCCGGGCGCGCCTGGCGTCGACGTCCCAGCGCCGGAAGGCGGCCGTGGCCGCGTCGGCGATCGGCATCACCGTCAACTCCTGCTGCAACTGCTCCAGCGTCTTCGCCGAGTCCAGCTTGTAGGGGCCGACACGGGTGCGGCGCAGGGCGGTCAGGTGGCCGCCGACTCCGAGATCCGCGCCCAGGTCGCGGGCCAGGGCCCGGATGTAGGTGCCGGAGGAGCAGACGACGGAGACGACCAGGTCGAGGACGGGGGTGCCGTCCTCGGCGACGGACTCCCGGACGTCGTACACCGCGAAGGAGGACACGGTGACCGGCCTCGCCGGGATCTCGAACTCCTCGCCCTCGCGGGCGCGTTTGTAGGACCGCACGCCGTTGATCTTGATGGCGCTGACCTTGGACGGCACCTGCATGATGTCGCCGGTGAGCCTCGCGATCCCCGCGTCGACGGCCTCCCGGGTGACCTTCGAGGCGTCGGTCGACCCCGTGATCTCGCCCTCGGCGTCGTCGGTGACGGTCGTCTGGCCCAGGCGGATCGTGCCCAGGTACTCCTTCTCGGTCAGCGCGAGGTGCCCGAGCAGCTTGGTCGCCCGCTCGACGCCGAGGACGAGCACGCCCGTCGCCATGGGGTCGAGGGTGCCCGCGTGTCCGACGCGCCGCGTCTTCGCGATGCCGCGCATCTTGGCGACCACGTCGTGCGAAGTGAAGCCCGACGGCTTGTCGACGATGACAAGCCCGTCGGGCGTCTGGTTCTTCTGGGTCATTCGGCGGCGGCGTCCTCGTCCTCGTCCTCACCCGGCTTCTTGTACGGGTCGGCCTCGCCGGCGTACGTGGCGCCCGCCGAGACCTCGCGCACCTTCTGGTCGGACTGGCGCGCCTTGTCGAGGAGGTCCTCGATGGTCCTGGCGGTGTCCGGGAGGGCGTCGGCCACGAAGGTCAGCGTGGGCGTGAACTTCACGCCGGCCGCCGCCCCGACCGCGGACCGCAACACGCCCTTGGCGCTCTCCAGGCCGGCGGCCGCGGCCGCCCGCTCCTCGTCGTCCCCGTACACCGTGTAGAAGACGGTCGCCTCCCTCAGGTCCCCGGTGACCCGGGTGTCCGTGATGGTGACGTGCGAGCCGAGCCGCGGGTCCTTGATCCCGCGCTGCAGCTTCTGGGCCACCACCTCTCGGATGAGGTCCGCCAGCCTCTTGGCACGCGCGTTGTCGGCCACTGGTCCGTCTCCTTAGTAACTTCTCTTGCCGCTTGCTTCAGTCTTCGTCGCTGTGGAGCCTGCGTCGAACCGAGAGCAGTTCCACCTCGGGCCGCGCGGCGACCAGTCGCTCGCAGCGGTCCAGTACGTCCGTGAGGTGTCCCGTGTCCCCGGAGACCACCGCGAGCCCGATCTCAGCCCTGCGGTGGAGGTTCTGGTTGCCCGTCTCCGCCGCGCTCACCCCGTACTTGCGCTGGAGCTCGGCCACGATCGGACGGACGAGAGAGCGTTTCTCCTTCAGCGAGTGGACTTCGCCGAGGAGAAGGTCGAAGGACAGAGTCCCCACATACATGTGTGTCCGGATGTCCCGCCGGTTCGGGGTACGGGCGCCATGCTCCGACGCCGATACGGGAACCGTACACGCAACGGCCGGGGCCGATCGACGGAAATTCCGTGGAGGAACTTCCCCGCCGACCGGCCCCGATCGCGTGCTGGATCAGACGCGCGGCTTCTCGCGCATCTCGTACGTCGCGATGACGTCGTCAACCTTGATGTCGTTGAAGTTGCCGAGGTTGATACCGCCCTCGAACCCTTCGCGGATCTCGGTGACGTCGTCCTTGAAGCGACGCAGACCCTCGATGTTGAGGTTCTCCGCGACCACCTTGCCGTCGCGGATGAGGCGCGCCTTGGTGTTGCGGCGGACCTCGCCGGACCGGATGAGCACACCGGCGATGTTGCCCAGCTTGGACGACTTGAAGACCTCGCGGATCTCCGCCGTACCGAGCTCGACCTCCTCGAACTCCGGCTTCAGCATGCCCTTCAGGGCCGCTTCGATCTCCTCGATCGCCTGGTAGATGACCGAGTAGTACCGGACGTCCACGCCCTCGCGCTCGGCCATCTGCGCCGCGCGGCCCGCCGCACGGACGTTGAAGCCGATCACGATGGCGTCGGAGCCCATCGCCAGGTCGATGTCCGACTCCGTGACCGCACCGACACCGCGGTGCAGGACGCGGATGTCGACCTCTTCGCCGACGTCCAGCTGGAGCAGGGAGGATTCCAGGGCCTCGACCGATCCGGACGCGTCGCCCTTGATGATCAGGTTCAGCTGCTGGACCTCGCCGGCCTTGAGCACCTTGTCCAGGTCCTCCAGCGACACACGGCGCGTGCGCTTGGCGAACGCGGCGTTGCGTTCACGGGCGGCGCGCTTCTCGGCGATCTGACGGGCCGTACGGTCCTCGTCGACCACCAGGAAGTTGTCGCCCGCACCCGGGACGTTGGTCAGGCCCAGGACCTGGACCGGCGTCGAGGGTCCGGCCTCGGCGACGTTGTTGCCGTTGTCGTCGAGCATGGCGCGGACGCGACCGTAGGCGTCGCCCACGACCATCGTGTCGCCGACCCGCAGGGTGCCTCGCTGGACGAGGACCGTCGAGACGGCACCGCGGCCGCGGTCGAGGCGGGACTCGATCGAGATGCCCTGCGCGTCCTGGTTCGGGTTGGCCCGCAGGTCGAGCGAGGCGTCCGCGGTCAGGATCACGGCCTCCAGCAGGGAGTCGATGTGCAGACCCTGCTTGGCGGAGATGTCGACGAACATGGTGTCGCCGCCGTACTCCTCGGCCACGAGGCCGTACTCGGTGAGCTGACCGCGCACCTTGGTCGGGTCGGCACCCTCGACGTCGATCTTGTTGACCGCGACGACGATCGGGACGTCGGCCGCCTTGGCGTGGTTGAGCGCCTCGACCGTCTGCGGCATGACGCCGTCGTTGGCCGCGACGACCAGGATCGCGATGTCGGTCGACTTCGCACCACGGGCACGCATGGCGGTGAACGCCTCGTGACCCGGGGTGTCGATGAAGGTGATCTTGCGCTCTTCGTCGTTGACCTCGGTGGCGACCTGGTAGGCACCGATGTGCTGGGTGATGCCGCCGGCCTCGCCCGCGATGACGTTCGTCTTGCGGATGGCGTCCAGAAGACGCGTCTTGCCGTGGTCGACGTGACCCATGACGGTGACGACCGGCGGACGGACCACGAGGTCCTCCTCGCCGCCCTCGTCCTCGCCGAACTCGATGTCGAAGGACTCGAGCAGCTCGCGGTCCTCCTCCTCGGGGCTGACGATCTGAACCGTGTAGTTCATCTCGTCGGCGAGGAGCTGCAGCGTCTCGTCGGAGACGGACTGCGTGGCCGTGACCATCTCGCCCAGGTTCATCATGACCGCGACGAGGGACGCCGGGTTGGCGTTGATCTTCTCCGCGAAGTCGGTGAGCGACGCGCCACGGGAGAGACGGATGCTCTCGCCGTTGCCGCGCGGCAGCATCACGCCGCCGACGCTCGGGGCCTGCATGGCCTCGTACTCCTGGCGCCTCTGCCGCTTCGACTTGCGACCGCGACGCGCGGGACCGCCGGGACGGCCGAAGGCGCCCTGCGTGCCACCGCGACCGCCCGGACCGCCGGGACGACCGCCGAAGCCTGGACGGCCACCGCCGCCGGCACCCGCACCGGGACCGCCGGGACGACCGGCGAAGCCGCCGCCACCGCCACCGGGACCACCGGGACGGCCTGCGAAGCCGCCACCGCCGCCGCCACCCGGACGACCGGCGAAGCCGCCGCCGCCCGGACGACCGCCGCCGCCACCGGGGCGACCGCCGCCACCGGGACCGCGGCCGCCGGGGCCACCGCCACCGGGACGCGGGCCCGCGGCGGGACGCTGCGGCATCATGCCTGGGTTGGGACGCGGGCCGCCGGGGCCGCCGCCGGGACGGGGACCGCCCTGCGGACGGGGCATGCCGCCCGGGGTCGGACGCGTGCCGCCCGGAGCCTGCGGACGGGGACCGCCCGCCGCGCCCTGGGGACGGGGACCGCCCTGGCCCTGCGGACGCGGGGCGCCGCCGGGAGCACCGGGGCCGCCCGGGCCGCCGGGACGCGGGGCGCCACCCGGACGGGGCGCCTGCGGGCGCGCCATGCCGGTGGAGCCGCCGGAGGTGAAGGGGTTGTTGCCCGGACGGGGACCGGCCGGACGGGCACCGGGACGCGGCGCCTGACCGCCCGGACGCTGACCGGCGGGACGGTCGCCGCGCTGGCCGCCGCCCTGACCGGGACCGGCCGGACGCGGGGCGCCGGGACGGGGAGCCTGGCCGCTGGGACGCGGAGCACCGGGACGCGGGCCGGAGCCCTGGGAGGCGGCCGGGGCCGCGGGAGCCGCCGGAGGGGCGGTGAACTCGGGCGCGGTCGGAGCCGGGGACGCCGGGGCGGGCCGCGGCGCGGGCTTCGGGCCCGGGGTGGGACGGGGGCCGGGAGCGGCCGGCGCGGCGGGAGCCGCGGGCCTCTCGTCGGCGGCCGGCTTGGGGGCCGGCGGGCGCGGGGCGGCCGGACGGGCGGCCTGCGCGGAAGAGGGGGCTGCCGGACGAGCCGGGGCAGCCTTGCGTGCGGGGGCGGACTTGCCGCCTCCGTTGCCCTGCTGGAGGGCGTCCGTCAGCTTGCGGACAACGGGCGCTTCGATGGTCGAAGACGCCGAACGGACGAATTCACCGAGTTCCTGGAGCTTGGCCATGACGACCTTGCTCTCCACCCCGAACTCCTTGGCGAGTTCGTATACCCGGACCTTAGCCACTTCGCTCCTTTTAGGTCCGGGTGCGTCCGGACCGTCGCTACTTCATGGGCGTACTCATCGCGTGCTCATCGAGTGCTCATCGCAATCTCGACCTACTTCCAACTCGCGGGGTACCTGGGACCGCACGGGGTTCCGTACGGCATGTCTTACGGTGTTGCCTGCTCGGCAACTGTTGTCTGCTCGACGTACTGGCGCAACGCCTTAATGTCGAGCGCTCCCGGGGCGCGCAGCGCCCTCGTGAACGCCCGGCGGCGTACCGCCTGGTCGAGACAGACCGAGGCGGGGTGTACATAGGCACCCCGGCCGGGCAGCGTACCGCGAGGATCGGGGACGCAAGCGTCCTTGATCGCCACGATGCGCAGCAGATCTGTCTTGGCCGCTCGTTCCCGGCACCCCACACAGGTGCGTTCAGGGCAGGCGCGGGCGTGCGTCCGGCCAGACACTCCTCAGTCTACCTCCCCGTACCGACCTCACCCCTTTGGGTGAGGATTCGAACAGCTGCCGGGCAAGATCCGTCCGGATCCAACCCACCGCGGGCCGAGATCTATTCCCCGGCCTGCTCGGTGTCGGGCCGGATGTCGATCCGCCAGCCGGTCAGCCGGGCGGCGAGACGGGCGTTCTGGCCCTCCTTGCCGATCGCCAGCGACAGCTGGTAGTCCGGCACCGTCACGCGCGCGGAGCGGGCGGCGAGGTCGACGACCTCCACCTTGGAGACCCGGGCCGGCGAGAGCGCGTTGGCGACCATCTCGGCCGGGTCGTCGGACCAGTCGACGATGTCGATCTTCTCACCGTTCAGCTCGCCCATCACGTTGCGCACCCGGCCGCCCATGGGGCCGATGCAGGCGCCCTTGGCGTTCAGGCCCGAACGGGTGGACCGTACGGCGATCTTGGTGCGGTGGCCGGCCTCACGGGCGATCGCGGCGATCTCCACCGACCCGTCGGCGATCTCCGGCACTTCCAGGGCGAAGAGCTTCTTGACCAGGTTGGGGTGGGTGCGGGAGAGGGTGACCGAGGGGCCTCGGACGCCCTTCGCCACCCGTACGACGTACGACCGCAGCCGCATGCCGTGCGGGTAGGTCTCGCCCGGCACCTGCTCCTGCACCGGCAGGATGGCCTCCAGCTTGCCGATGTCCACGAGCACGTTCTTCGGGTCGCGGCCCTGCTGGACCACTCCGGTGACGATGTCGCCCTCGCGGCCGGCGTACTCGCCGAGCGTCGCGTCGTCCTCGGCGTCGCGCAACCGCTGCAGGATGACCTGCTTGGCGGTGGTGGCGGCGATACGGCCGAAGCCGGACGGGGTGTCGTCGAACTCGCGGGGCTCCTGGCCCTCCTCGAGGTCCTCGGGGTCCTCCTTCGCCCACACGGTCACATGCCCGGTCTCCCGGTTGAGCTCCACGCGCGCGTGGCGGCGGCTTCCCTCGGTGCGGTGGTAGGCGATGAGGAGGGCCGACTCGATCGCCTCGACCAGCAGGTCGAAGGAGATCTCCTTCTCCCGAACCAAGCCCCGCAGGGCACTCATGTCGATGTCCACGGCTACGCCTCCTCTTCCTTCTTGTCGTCCTTGTCGTCCTTGCGGCTGAACTCGACCTGCACGCGCGCCTTCTCGACGTCCTGGAAGGCGACTCTGCGGCCGGTGGGCCTGCGTCCCTTGACACCGGGCACTTCGAGGTCGACACCGTCGTCGTCGACCTTGAGGATCCTGGCGACCAGTTCGTCGCCGCCGGCCAGCCGGAACTTCACCAGCCGGTCGACCGCGCGGACGTAGTGCCGGTGCTCCTTGAGGAGGCGCTCCGCGCCCGGGGTGCCGACCTCGAGGGTGTACTCGCCCTCGCCCATCGCGTCGCTCTCGTCGAGCTTCGCCGAGAGCGCGCGGCTCACATCGGCGATCTGGTCCAGGTCGGCACCGGTGTCGGAGTCGACGACGACGCGCAGCACCCGCTTGCGTCCGACGGAGTCCACTGCGATCTCTTCGAGATCCAGGCCCTGGGAGCTGACGAGCGGTTCCAGGAGCTCTCGCAGCCTCTCGCTCTGGGTGGTGCTCATCCGGGTGACTCCTCGGCCGCGTGTGCTGTTGTGGGATGGGTCGCGTGTCTGGTCAAAGGGTATCCGGTCGCAGGAGGTGTTGCCGTCCACCTGTGCACGGCCGGTGCCGATGGGCGGCACCGAACGTGAGCGCGGGTACCGTGATCACGGCGGGCCACTCCCCGCCGGTGTGTTCGTACGAGTTCCCCGAGGACGTCAGCCGTGCCGTACCCCCCACCGCCGCGCATCCCCTCGGGGCCGCGCCGAAGATCCCTGCTCGCCTCGGCCGCCGGTGCCGCCCTGCTGGCGGGCTGCTCGTCCGGTGCCGACTCGCGGGAGAGCACGGGCGGCAGCCCGTCCGTCACCGCGAAGGCACGCGCGAGTGCGGCGCGGGAGAGCGCGGGGCTGCTGGAGCGGTACGACGCCGTGCTCGCCGCCCATCCGGCGGTGGCCGAGCGGCTGCGGCCACTGCGGGCGGAGGTCGTTCGGCACACGGAGGCGTTCGGGGGGACGGTCGAGAAGGGAAGCCCGGCCTCATCGTCGCCGTCGATGTCACCCTCGCCGTCGGTGTCACCGTCCGCCGCCGTGCCGGTGAGCGAGAAGGACGCCCTCGCCCAGCTCGCCGCCGCCGAGCGGACGCTGGCCGACCGGCGTGCGGCGGCGCTGCTTGACGTGCCCGGCGAGCTGGCGCGGCTCCTGGCCTCGGTGGCGGCGGCCGGAGCGGCGCACGCGTATCTGCTGACGGAGGCGGCCGGATGAGTGGCGAGAGCAGCGCAAGGGCGCTGAAAGCCCTGCAGGCCGCGCTGGCCGCCGAGCACGCGGCGGTGTACGGCTACGGGGTGGTGGGCGGACGGATCGGTGCGGACCGACGCGCCGAGGCCCGTGCCGCGTACGACGGCCACCGCGCCCGGCGCGACGCGCTGACCCGGCAGATCCAGGACCTGGGCGGCACGCCGGTGGCCGCGGCGGCGGCGTACGCGCTGCCCTTCCCGGTGCCGGATGCGGCGGCGGCCGTGCGGCTGGCCGCGGAGCTGGAGGACCGGGTGGCCGACGTGTACTCCGACCTGGTGCGGGCGGCCGACGGCGAGCGGCGCCGGCTGGGCGCCGAGGCACTGCGGGAGGCGGCGGTGCGGTCGGTGCGCTGGAGCGGCCGGAGCGTAGCCTTCCCTGGGCTCGCCGAACGGGCGACGCCGACCGCCTCGCCGACGCCCTCGGCTTGACCGGCATCCGAAGGGAGCGACTCGCGTATGGCTTTCGAACCGCCGCAGCGTCTGGTGCGGGCGCTTCGTGAGAGCGCGCCGGACGGTGACGACTGGTTGGGGAAGCTGCCCGAGGCGGCTCGACAGGCCGTCGCACTACGCGAGTTGACCGTGGAGCGGGTGCAGGTGCCGGGCGGTCGCAGCAGCCTGGTGGTGCTGGTCCGGCGCGTCGACGGCACTCCCGCCGTGCTGAAGCTGGCGCCGCCGCGGTTCCGGCCGGAGGCGGAGCGGGCGGCGCTCGCGCACTGGGGCGGGACGGGGACCGTACAACTCGTCGAGGCGCCCGTGCAGGAGGGGGTGCTGCTGCTGGAGCGGCTGCACCCCGACGTGTCGGTGCGGTCGTTGCCGGAGGCCAAGGCGCTGCTGGAGGCGGCGGGGATGCTGCGCCGGCTGTGGGTCGAGCCGCCCGCCGGTCATCCCTTCGAGAACGTCGCCGAACGCACGGGACGGCAGGCGGCGGCCATGCGGGCCGGTGCGGGTGCCTTCCGCGAGGTGGCGGGGCTCGTCGACGCGGCGCTGGCCGCGCGGGCCGAGCTGGTCGCGGGGCCGCCCGAGGACCGGTTGCTGCACGGGACGTTCCGGCAGAGCAAGGTGCTCGCCGGGGAGCGGATGCCATGGCTGGCCGTGGGGCCGGATCCGGTGGTCGGTGAGAGCGCGTTCGACCTGGCGCGGCTGGTGCGGGACCGGGTGGAGGACCTGATCGCCTCGCCGTCGGGGGCGGCGACGACCCGGCGACGGGTGAAGCGGCTCGCCGAGTCGCTGGACGTGGATCAGGAGCGGTTGCGCGGGTGGACGCTGTTCCGGGCCGTGGAGTCCGGGGTGCGGGCTCTGCGCGTGGGGCGTACGCGGGACGCGGAGCTGTTGCTGGAGTTCGCCGGGTGGCTGTAGGGCGCGGTCGCGACCTGGCGCGCCCTTCCCCGCACCCCTCTCGGGCGCGGGGAAGGAACTGAAGAGCTGTTGTTCAGGCCGTCAGGCGTGCGATCGCCTCGTCCACCGTCAGCTCCTCGCGCTCGCCGGTCTTGCGGTCCTTGAGCTCCAGCACGCCCTCGGCGGAGCGGCGGCCGGCGACCAGGATCTGCGGGACGCCGATGAGTTCGGCGTCGGTGAACTTCACGCCCGGGGAGACACCGGCCCGGTCGTCCACCAGGACCCGCAGGCCGGCGGCGCGCAGCTTCTCGGAGACCTCGAGGGCCAGGTCGATCTGCAGGGCCTTGCCCGCGGCGACCACGTGCACGTCGGCCGGCGCGACCTCCTTGGGCCACACCAGGCCCTTGTCGTCGGCGGTCTGCTCGGCGAGCGCGGCGACGGCGCGGGAGACGCCGATGCCGTACGAGCCCATGGTCACGCGGACCGGCTTGCCGTTCTGGCCGAGGACGTCGAGCTTGAGGGCGTCGGCGTACTTGCGGCCCAGCTGGAAGATGTGGCCGATCTCGATGGCGCGGTCCAGCTTGAGGCCGGTGCCGCACCGGGGGCAGGGGTCGCCCTCCTGGACGACCACGACGTCGACGTACTCGTCGACCTCGAAGTCACGGCCGGCGACGACGTTCTTCGCGTGCGTGTGGGCTTTGTTGGCGCCGGTGATCCAGGCGGTGCCGGGGGCCACGCGCGGGTCGGCGATGTACCGGACCTTCTCGCCGCGGCCCTGCGGACCGACGTAACCGCGGACGAGGTCGGGGCGGCCGGCGAAGTCGGCTTCCGTCACCATCTCGACGACCGCCGGGGCGAAGTGCGCCTCCACCTTGTCCATGTCGACCTCGCGGTCACCGGGCACGCCCACGGCGACGATCTCCCCGTCGACCTTCACGAGGAGGTTCTTGAGGGTGGCGGAGGCCTCGACACCGAGGTGGGCGGCGAGCGTCTCGATGGTGGGGGTGTCGGGGGTGGGGATCTCCTCGAGCGCGGGCACGCCCGCGGCGTCCACCGGCTTCAGCTCGTACGTGATCGCCTCGGTGTTGGCGGCGAAGTCGCAGTGGGGGCAGTCGGCGAAGGTGTCCTCGCCGGCCTCGGCCGGGGCGAGGAACTCCTCCGACTTCGAGCCGCCCATGGCGCCCGCGGTCGCGGCGCAGATGCGGTAGTCGAGCCCGAGGCGCTCGAAGACGCGCTGGTAGGCCTGGCGGTGCAGGGCGTAGGACCGGGCGAGGCCCTCGTCCTCGGTGTCGAAGGAGTAGGAGTCCTTCATCAGGAACTCGCGGCCGCGCAGGATGCCGGCCCGAGGGCGGGCCTCGTCGCGGTACTTGTGCTGGATCTGGTAGAGGATGACCGGCAGGTCCTTGTAGGAGGACGTCTGGTCCTTGACCAGCAGGGTGAAGATCTCCTCGTGGGTGGGGCCGAGGAGGTAGTCGCCGCCCTTGCGGTCCTTGAGGCGGAACAGCTCCTGGCCGTACTCGTCCCAGCGGCCCGTGGCGTCGTAGGGCTCGCGCGGCAGCAGGGCGGGGAGCAGCACCTCCTGGGCACCGATCGCGTCCATCTCCTCACGGACGACGCGCTCGACGTTGGCCAGCACCTTCTTCCCCAGCGGCAGCCAGCTCCAGATGCCGGCCGCGGTCCGGCGTACGTAGCCGGCGCGCACGAGCAGCTTGTGGCTGAGGACCTCGGCGTCCGCCGGGTCGTCGCGCAGGGTCTTCGCCATCAACTGGGACATGCGCTGGACCGGTGCGTTGGCCATGGTTCTCGTACTCCTGCCGGGAAAACGGTGATGGCAAGGAGGTTAGCCGGGTGGGCTGGGCCGGTGGAAATCCGTCAGCGGCGGCGCAGGGGCAGGGGGGCGCCCATCACGGCGTACGGCTTCGGGGCGCTGGGGAACAGGACGCGGCGGGCCAGGTCCTGGTAGCCGAGGGAGTGGTAGAGGCCGCGGGCCGGGCTGTCGGTATCGATCGCGGACAGGATCGAGCGGGGTTCGCCGGCGCCGTCGGTGATGGTGGTGATCAGGGAGCGGCCGACACCGCGGTTCTGGTAGTGCGGGTGGACGTGCAGTTCGGTGATCACGAAGGAGTTGTCGAGCCACTCGTCGTGGCCCTGCGCGCGCAGGTAGGGCTCGACGACCGTCGACCACCAGTGGGTGCGGTCGTTGGGCATGCCGTACACGAAGCCGACGAGGTTCCCTCCGGCGGTCGCGCCGAGGGCCCGCGCGCCCGGGTAGGTCATGTGGCGCAGGACGATCTGACGGCGGACGGCGATTTCGTCCGCGCCCAGTCCGAAGGCGACGGCTTGGACGGCGAGGGCCTCGTCCACGTGGGCGGGGAGGTCCAAGGGGCCGATCACGAGGTCCATGCGGGGGAGACTACAGGTCGCCGCGCAGGTCGGAACAGCGCGTTGATCAGCGGTCAGAACAGCACGCTCATGAACGCGCCGACCTCCCGGAACCCCACCCTCAGGTAGGTGCGCCGCGCCGGGGTGTTGAAGTCGTTCACGTACAGGCTCACCACCGGGGCCACGTCGGCCAGCGCGTACCGCAGGACCGCTGCCATCCCCGGCGCCGCTATGCCCCTCCCCCGGTACTCGGGGGCCACCCACACCCCCTGGATCTGGCAGGCGCGGTCCGTCGCGGCGCCGATCTCGGCCTTGAAGACGACCTTGCCCTGTTCGTCGAGGCGGGCGAACGACCGCCCCGCGGCGACCAGTTCTGCGACACGGGCCTGGTACAGCAGTCCGCCGTCCCCCGCCAGCGGCGAGACGCCGACCTCCTCGGTGAACATCGCCACGCACGCCGGCATGATCGTCTCCATCTCGTCCTTGCGGATGCGGCGGACGTAGGGATCGGCGGCGATGTCGGCGGGCATGCGGTCGGTGACCATGAGGGGCTGGTGGGCGCGGACCTCGCGGGCCGGGCCCCAACTGGGCTCGAGCAGGCGCCAGAGCTGGGTGGTGGCGTCGGCGGGGCCGACGATGGAGGAGCAGCGGCGGCCCGCGCGGCGGGCGCGGTCGGCGAAGGCGCGTACGGCACGCGGAGTGGCGCAGATCGGGACGAGGTTGGCGCCGGCGTAGCAGAGGGAGGTCAGCATGCCGTCCTCGTAGAAGCCCCACATCTCGCCGCCCAGCCGCCACGGGTCGAGGCCGGCGACCTGGACCCGCGACGTCACGAAGGCGTTCGCGACCGGCTCGCGGTCGAGGACGGCGAGCGCGGCGTCCAGGTCGCTCGGTTCGAGCACCCGGGAGGTGGACTGGGTCAACACGTGCGGAGCCTCACGCCTGGGGTTCTGCTGATCTCCGCACTGTACCTGCCGAATCTGGGCCGCGCCGCCCCGTGCGGCGACGCGGCAGCAGCCGTGCGTCAGCCGTGGCTCGTGGGGTGGCCGTAGCCGACCTGTATCTCGTCGATCCTCAGCTGGTGGTAGTAGGCGGGCACGGTCGGGGCGGCCCAGGTGGTGGGCACGTCGAGGCGGATGTAGCGGGTGCGGAGGCGGGCGGGGAGGTCGATGAAGCGGATGCCGCGGGCGCTCTCCAGGACACCGGCCCGCACTTGACGCCACGTGGTGCCGTCGTCACTCACGGACACGGTGTAGTCCTTGATCCGCGCGGAGTCCTCCTTCCTGCCGAAGCTCTCCCTGTTGTACGTCGGCGACCACTCGCGCTGGTTGATGCCGAGGAAGGACGCCCTGCGGACGCGGCCGAGGTCGAGGGTGTAACTGGCGGGCAGGACACCCTGGTTGTCGGTGTACGTGGTGAAGTCGCCGTCGGTGAGGGCGGGTTCGGACGCCTTCACGACGCCGGTGGGGTAGACGCCCTGCCGGTTCGGTGCCGTGCGGACCTCGAGGACGGTGTCGTAGGGGTCCCAGTCGGTGATCCCCTTGACGGTGAGGGTGCCGTCGCGCTGGTCGAAGTGGAACCTGCGCCCCGTGCGCAGGTCGGTGATCCGCTCGATCCGGTAGCCGTTGTCGCGGATGCGGACCTGGTCGCCGGAGGCCGGCTTGGTGGTGATGTGGACGTACTGGGTGGTGCGGTCGGTGCGGCTGACGGTGATGTAGCCGTAGGAGCCGTCGTTCCAGCTGCCGGGCTGCATGCCGCCGTACATGAAGCCGCCGCCGTACACGCCGTGCAGGGACTGCCAGACGGGCGGGAGGTACTGCTTCATCAGGTCGATGAACTTCTCCTGCTGGGGCGGGAAGCGACCGCCCACCATGGCGGTGAAGTCCATCAGGGAGAGGATGGAGTTGCCCGCGTTGGCGATGTACCGGTCGACGTTGAGGCCGGTCGACACCGGGCGGTCCTGGCCGTCGTACCACCAACTGCCCGTGTCGGGGACCTTGAACGAGGACTCGGTGAGGCGGGGCATGGGGGTCCAGATCGCCGACGGCTGGTCGTACGGCGGGGTCATGCCGACCTTCTGCTCATGGGACACCATGTCCATGATCGGGGTGTCCTCGTTGTTGTTGCTCAGGGTCATGTCGGGGCGCAACTGACGGATCTGTTCGTAGAGTTGGTGCTGCAGCCAGTACTCGTTGTCGTTGTCGATCCAGAAGCCCGCCAGCTTCGGGTAGTTCTTCATGACCTCGAAGAAGTTGTCGTAGCTGAACTCGCCGAAGCCCTCGCGGGTGGTGAGGTCGACGTCGTGGCCCTTGTAGGCGGAGTAGGCGGCCGAGTTCAGGCTCTCCACGCCCTGTTCGTTGTGCCACTTGGGGTCGTCGGTCATGTAGAGGATGACCTTGAGGCCCTTCTTGGCGGCCGCGTCGACGAGTTCGCCGAGGATGTCCCGCTTGGTCGAGCAGGAGCCGGGGATCTTCGACGGCCACGGGCGGGCGTAGCCGAGGCGGGAGTGGAAGGTGGCGAGCACGATGTAGCTCGCGCGGATCTTGCGGGCCTCGTCGACCCAGTAGTCAGGGTTCCAGCCGCCGTCGGTGACGCCCTTCTCCCAGCTCGCGCAGTCGACGTGCCTGGGCGCGGTGAACATGCCCCAGTGCAGGAACATGCCGGCGGTGGCGTTGCGGAGCATGGTCTGGCGGGGCGGGTAGGAGGGGTGGTGGGCGACGCCCGCCTGGGCGGCGGGCGCGCTGAACAGGCCGCAGAGGAGGGTCAGTACGGCCACCCACAGCAGGTGGGCGGTGTGCCGTGCGGGTCTCATGGACAGGTGACCTCTGTTCCGTTGACGGACGCTTTCCTCAGGACAGATCCGGTGCGGACCTGGGGACGTGCGCACTGTCATCGGATGACTTGACGGCGGGGGACTCGCAGGCAGCTAGGCCACCAATGGTCAGCAGGGCCGATAAAGCCAGCCTACCTGCGGATTTCTGACGATCAGACAGCGCTTCCTCGGTCCGTATGCTCGAACAAGATCCTGCGATACATCGGAGCTGTCAAGACACTGAGCTCAGATTGGTCCGGACGAACCGTGTCCCCGCCCGCGGCGAGGGACCTGCGGGGCAGGCATCGGCCGTCTCGACGGCGGTTCGGTCGGCGGCACGTGGATGTCGGCGTTGTTGAACGCCATGTCCCCGCGGCCGGAGGCGCCGGCGACGAAGGCGACCTGCCCGGCGGCCTCCACGTCTCCGCCACCAGTGACGAGGCACGGCGAACCCGGCCTCGTCACCCTTGGCTGCCCGGCCCGTCAGCCCTTGACGGACACCTCGGGCTCGCCCGACGCGACACCCGCCGCCTCCATCTGCTCGGCCAGCTTCATGGCCTCCTCGATGAGGGTCTCGACGATCTTGGACTCGGGGACGGTCTTGATGACCTCGCCCTTGACGAAGATCTGCCCCTTGCCGTTGCCGGACGCGACGCCGAGGTCCGCCTCCCGGGCCTCACCCGGGCCGTTGACGACGCAGCCCATGACGGCCACCCGAAGCGGGACGTCCATACCGGTGAGGCCCGCCGTGACCTCCTCGGCGAGCTTGTAGACATCGACCTGCGCGCGTCCGCAGGACGGGCAGGACACGATCTCGAGGCCGCGCTGCTTGAGGTTCAGGGACTCCAGGATCTGGTTGCCGACCTTGACCTCCTCCACCGGAGGCGCGGACAGGGACACGCGGATCGTGTCGCCGATGCCCTGGGAGAGCAGCGCGCCGAAGGCGACCGCCGACTTGATGGTGCCCTGGAACGCGGGGCCCGCCTCCGTCACACCGAGGTGCAGCGGGTACTCGCACTGGGCGGCGAGCTGCCGGTAGGCCTCGATCATCACGACCGGGTCGTTGTGCTTCACCGAGATCTTGATGTCCCGGAAGTCGTGCTCCTCGAAGAGCGACGCCTCCCACAGCGCGGACTCGACCAGCGCCTCGGGCGTCGCCTTGCCGTACTTCTGCAGCAGCCGCCGGTCGAGCGAGCCGGCGTTGACGCCGATCCGGATCGGCGTGCCGTGGTCCTTGGCGGCCCGCGCGATCTCCTTGACCTTGTCGTCGAACTGCTTGATGTTGCCGGGGTTCACCCGCACCGCCGCGCAGCCGGCCTCGATCGCCGCGAACACGTACTTCGGCTGGAAGTGGATGTCGGCGATGACGGGGATCTGCGACTTCCTGGCGATCGTCGCGAGCGCGTCGGCGTCGTCCTGGGTGGGGCAGGCCACCCGCACGATCTGGCAGCCGGACGCGGTCAGCTCGGCGATCTGCTGCAGGGTCGCGCCGATGTCGGACGTACGGGTGGTGGTCATGGACTGCACCGACACGGGCGCGTCACCGCCCACCGCCACGGACCCGACCTGGATCTGCCGGCTCTTCCGACGCTCGGCAACCCTGGTCGGAACGGACGGCATGCCGAGAGAAATCGCAGTCATCTGCTGTGCAACCCCAAGTCGTGGATCAAGATCCGGCCCCGTCAGCAGCGGGCTCCGGACATCGAGATTACGGCACGCGCGCGGACCCGAGCACATCCCCCACGTCCAAACCCACTCGAACGAAGGCGGCCCGGAAGCTGGGCTCCGGGCCGCCGTGAACTCCTCATGACTAGGTGATTTTGACCGGGTTGACGACGTCCGCCACCAGGACGAGGAGGGTGAAGCAGACAAAGATTCCGGCGACCACATACGCCACCGGCATGAGCTTCGCCACGTCGAACGGGCCCGGGTCGGGGCGCTTGAGGACCCGTGCCAGGTTGCGGCGCAGGGACTCCCACAGGGCGCCCGCGATGTGGCCGCCGTCGAGGGGCAGCAGCGGGAGCATGTTGAAGAGGAACAGGGAGAGGTTGAAGCCGGCGACCAGCATGACGAACATCGCCAGTTGCTGGGTGGCCGGGACGTTCAGCGTGAAGATCTCGCCGCCGACGCGGGCCGCGCCGACCACGCCCATCGGGGAGTCGGGGGCGCGCTTGCCGCCGTCGAAGGCGGCGTTCCAGAGGCCGGGGATCTTGCCGGGCAGGGCCGCGATGGAGTCGAGGGCGTCACCGACGCGGGCGCCCATCCAGGACACCGACTGGCCGAAGTCCTGCTGGACGATGCCCGTGGCGGCGCTGAAGCCGAGGAAGCCGGCGCTCACGTACCTGCCCTGGACGATCTGGCCGCTGGAGTCCTTCTTGGCGACCTGGTTGGTGGCGATGGTGGCGTGCAGGGTGACCTGCTGCCCCTTGCGGTCGACCACGATCGTGACGGGCTTGCCCGGGTCGGACCGGATCAGGTCGGAGAGCTTGTTCCAGTCGTCGGTGCGTACGCCGTCGAAGGAGACGATCTTGTCGCCGGGCTTGAGGCCCGCGGCAGCGGCCGGGGAGGCCGGGTCGCTCTTCTTGCAGGTGTCGCGGTTCTCGCTCTGGGCGATGACGCACTGGGAGACCGAGCTGACCGTGGTGGTCTGCTGGGAGATGCCGAAGCCCATGAGGACCGTGAGGAAGAGGGCGACGGCGAGGATCAGGTTCATGAAGGGGCCCGCGAACATCACGATGACCCGCTTCCAGGGGGCGCGGGTGTAGAAGAGGCGGGTCTCGTCCCCGGGGCGCAGTTCCTCGAAGGCGGCGGAGCGGGCGTCCTCGATCATGCCGCGCCAGGGTGAGGTGGAGCGGGCGCTGATCCGGCCGTCGTCGCCGGGCGGGAACATGCCGATCATACGGATGTAGCCACCGAAGGGGACGGCCTTGATGCCGTACTCGGTCTCGCCCTTCTTGCGGGACCAGATGGTGGGGCCGAAGCCGACCATGTACTGGGGCACGCGGATGCCGAAGAGCTTGGCCGTGGACAGGTGGCCCAGCTCGTGCCACGCGATGGAGACCAGCAGGCCGAACGCGAAGACGACTATGCCGAGGATCATCATCAGGGTCGTCATGCACGCGCCTCCGCGGTCGCCGTGGTCTCGGTCAATTCCCTCGCCCGGGCTCGTGCCCAGGTCTCCGCTTCGAGGACGTCCGACACGGTGAGTGAGGTTCCCGTACGGGGAGTGCCGTGTTCCTCGACGACCCGTGTGACGGTGTCCATGATCCCGTTGAAGGGCAGTGCGCCGGTGCGGAAGGCCTCGACGCTCTCCTCGTTGGCCGCATTGAACACCGCCGGGGCGGTGCCCGCGAGTTCGCCGACGTGCCGGGCGAGGTTCACCGAGGGGAAGGCGTCGTTGTCGAGCGGGAAGAACTCCCACGTCGAGGCCTTGCTCCAGTCGAAGGCCGGGGCCGCGTCGGGGACGCGTTCGGGCCAGCCCAGGCCGATGGCGATGGGCCCGCGCATGTCGGGGGGTGTCGCCTGGGCGATCGTCGATCCGTCCGTGAACTCAATCATCGAGTGGACATACGACTGGGGGTGCACGACCACCTCAATGCGGCTGAAGGGAATGTCGTAGAGGAGGTGTGCCTCGATCACCTCCAGGCCCTTGTTGACGAGGGTCGCGGAGTTGATCGTGATGACCGGGCCCATGGCCCAGGTGGGGTGCGCGAGGGCGTCCTGGACGGTCACGTCCGCCAGTTCGGCCTTCGTACGGCCGCGGAAGGGGCCGCCGGAGGCGGTGACGACCAGTTTGCGGACGTCGGCCCTGGTGCCGGCGGCGAGGGCCTGGAAGAGGGCCGCGTGTTCGGAGTCGACCGGGATGATCTGTCCGGGCTTGGCAAGTGCCTTGACCAGCGGGCCGCCGACGATGAGCGACTCCTTGTTGGCGAGCGCGAGGGTGCGGCCCGCCTCCAGGGCGGCGAGGGTGGGGGCGAGTCCGATGGAGCCGGTGATGCCGTTGAGCACCGTGTGGCAGTCGGACGCGGCGAGCTGGGTGGCCGCGTCGGGGCCGGCGAGGATCTCGGGGAGCGGTTCGCCGGGCCCGTACCGGCCGTCCAGTGCCTCGCGCAGCTCGGGTACGGCGCCCTCGCGGGCGACCGCGACGGTCCGTACCCGTAGCCGGTGGGCCTGTTCGGCGAGGAGGGCGACGCGGCCGCCGTTGGCGGACAGGGCGGTGACCCTGAAGCGGTCGGGGTTGCGCAGTACGAGGTCGATGGCCTGGGTGCCGATCGACCCGGTGGAGCCGAGGATCACCACGTCCTTGGGGCCGCTGCCCGCCACGGGGTCGTAGACGAGGTGCGGGTCGGCGAGTGGGGATGGACTGTCGCTCATTCCTCCATTGTGGCCGTAAGGACGGTGTGTGAGGACAGCGCGTCCCTCTCAGGGGTGGAGCCGTTCGAGCCGGGGCCGGCCGAGACGCCGGCGATGGGGTTGCCGGCCCATCGGGTGCCGTCGGGCACGGTCTCGCCGCGCATGACGAGGGAGGCCGCGGCGACGGACGCGCCGGTGCCGACGGTGGTGCCGGGCAGGGCGATGCTGTGCGGGCCGAGGGAGGCTCCGGCGGCCAGCCGCACGGTGTCCATGCGCATGATGCGGTCGTGGAAGAGGTGCGTCTGGAGCACGCATCCGCGGTTGACGCTGACGCCGTCACCGAGTCCGACCAGGTCGGTCTCGGGCAGCCAGTAGGTGTCGCACCACACGCCGCGGCCGACGCGTGCGCCGAGCGAGCGCAGCCACCAGTTCAGTGCCGGGGTGCCGAGGTGTGCCCGGGCGCCCCAGGGCACGGCCAGTACCTCCACGAACGTGTCGAACAGTTCGTTGCGCCAGACGAACGACGACCACAGGGGTCGCTCGACGGCCCGGAAGCGGCCGACGAGCAGCCATTTGGCGCCGGTCGTGATCAGGCAGGCCAGCACGGAGGCGGCGAGGAGCAGCGGGGCGCCGACGAGGGCGGCCAGGGGGAGCCCGCCGCGGTCCAGGGCCTCCTGCTCGGTGAGGAGCACGCCCTCGGCGAGGAGCGTCGCCAGGATGATGGGCAGCAGTCGGCCGGTCTCGACGGCCGCGCGGGCGGCCACCAGCCGCCGGGGCGGGGCGAAGGTGCGTGCCGGGTCGGTGGTGCCGGCCACGCGGGGCAGGGGCATGCCGGGCCGCCCGATCCATGAGGTGCCGGGGCCCGCGTGGGCCGGTGCGTCGGACAGCACGCCCACGAGGGCCTGGTCGGGGACGTCGCGGCCGGGTGCGACGATGCCCGAGTTCCCGACGAACGCGCGCTGCCCGATGCGTACGGGGCCCAGCCGCATCCAGCCGTCGCGCAGTTCGTACGGTGCGACGAGCGTGTCGTCGGCGAGGAAGGCGCCGTCGTCCACCTGGAGCAGGGACGGCAGCGGCAGCACGGTCGAGATCTCGGTGCCGCGGCCCACGCGTGCGCCGAGCAGGCGCAGCCAGTACGGCGTGGCGAGCGACGCGTAGAGCGGGAACAGGCTGCCGCGGGCGCTGTCGAGGAGCCGGGTCACGAGCCACGCCCGCCAGGCCACGCCGCCGTCCGCGTGATGCAGGCCGGGCTTGATGGACCGGCCCAGCAGGCGCACGGTGGCCGCGGTGGTGAGGGCCCCGAACAGCGTGGTCAGGAGGGCGAGCAGGGGGGCGGCGGCGAGCAGGTGCGCCGTCGCGCCGGTCAGCGTGGGTGTGTGGCGTACCAGCAGCCAGGTGACGGCCAGCGCCGGGGCGGCGGCGAGGAGCGACAGCAGGGGCGGCAGGGCGAGGGAGAGCGCGTAGGCCGGGTGCCAGCGGCGCGAGGGGGCCGCCGGGCGCTCGGGCCGGCCGAGGTCCGCGGGCTGTTCGGCGGGCCGGGCGGGGGAACCCGTCCATACCTCGCCGTCGGGGATGCGGTCGTCCAGGCAGCCGCCGGCGCTGAGTTCCGCGCCGGCGCCCACGTGGGCGCCCGGCAGCAGGGTGCTGCGGTGGCCCACCCGTGCGCCCGGGCCGATGGTGAGGGTGCCGATGTGCAGCGTGTCGCCGTCGAGCCACCAGCCGGCGATGTCGGCCTCGGGCTCGACGCTGCAGCCGTCGCCGAACCGGGCGAGGCCCGTCACCGGGGGCATGGTGTGCAGCCGTACATGGCGTCCGGTCCGGCAACCGAGGATCCGGGCGTACCAGGCGGCCCACGGGGTGCCGAGCAGGGCGGGAACTCCGAAGGCGCTCACCGCGCGTTCCGCCGTCCACAGCCGCAGATGGACCCGGCCGCCGCGCGGATACGCGCCGGGGGTGATCGAGCCGGCCAGCGCGCGGGCGAGGACGGCGCCGATCAGGCAGCGCATAGGTGCGCTGAACAGCAGCACCCAGCCCGCCAGGACGAGCCACCAGGAGGTGTGCGGGGCCCAGCGGTGCGGGGCGATCCAGCCCAGCACGTTGTCGGCCGCCGCGAGGCCCAACAGGCCACGCAGCCCGGTGATCGCGTAGCCGGCCAGGACGACGGGGAACTGGACGAGGGCGGCCCGCCGGGGCACCGGCCGGGCGGGGCGTACTTCCCGCACGGTGCCGGCGAGTGAGTCGAGATGGTCGGCCATGCTCTGCAGCACGGGGTGCCGGTAGAGGTCGGCGACGGAGAGGCCCGGGTGGTCGTCGCGCAGCATCGAGGCCATCCGGGCGGCGGTCAGGCTGCTGCCTCCGAGGTCCACGAAGTGGCTGTCGGGGCCGGGCCGTTGGCCCAGCAACTGCTCCCAGACGTCCGCCAGCCGTGCGGCCGTCCCGTGCAGCCGGTGCGTGGTGTCGCCGCCGTTCTCACCGCCGGCCAGGGGAACCGGCCAGGGCAGCGCCTTGCGGTCGACCTTGCCGGATGCACGGGTGGGCAGGTCCGTGACCTCGGTCAGGACCGGTACGAGCGGTGCGGGCAGCCACTCGCCGAGCCGCGCCCTGGCCTTGTCGGCCTCGAAGGCGGAGCGGCCGTCGGCTGTCCGCTCGGGGAGGATGTAGCCGACGAGCAGTTGGCCACCGGCCGCGGTCGACCGCACGGCCGCGGCTGCCCCGCGCACGCCCGGGAGGGCGAGGAGGGCCGCGTCGATCTCGCCCAGTTCGACCCGGCGTCCGCCGAGTTTGACCTGGTCGTCGATGCGTCCGAGGAAGACGAGTCCTTCGGCGTCGGCGCGCACCAGGTCGCCCGAGTGGTAGGCGCGCGGCACGTCCAGCGCGGAGCACGGCCGGAAGCGCTCGGCGTCCTTGACGGGGTCGAGGTAGCGTGCGGTGCCGGCGCCGGCGATGACCAGTTCACCCTGTTCGCCGTGGGCCACGGGGTTCCCGGTCTCGTCCACCACGGCCAGTTCCCAGCCGGCCAGCGGCAGTCCGATGCGTACCGGCTGTCCGGGCTCCAGCGGGGCGGCGCAGGCCACGACGGTGGTCTCGGTGGGGCCGTAGGTGTTCCACATCTCCCGCTCCGGGCGGGCGAAGCGTTCGACGAGGTGGGGAGGGCATGCCTCGCCGCCGAGGATCAGCAGCCGTACCCGGGTCAGGGCCTCCTGGGGCCACATGGCGAGCAGGGTGGGGACGGTGGAGACGACGGTGATGTCCCGTTTCTCGAGCCAGGGGCCCAGTTCGTGGCCGGCCCGTACCAGGGCGCGTTCGGCCGGCACCAGGCAGGCGCCGGAGCGCCAGGCGAGCCACATCTCCTCGCAGGAGGCGTCGAAGGCGACGGAGAGCCCGGCCAGCACGCGGTCGCCGGGGCCGAGCGGTCGTTCGCGCAGGAACAGCGCCGCCTCGGCGTCCACGAAGGCCGCGGCGGACCGGTGGGTGACGGCCACGCCCTTCGGCGCGCCGGTCGAGCCCGAGGTGAAGATGATCCAGGCGTCGTCACCGGGGGCGGGCGCGGTTCCGGCCGCCGCTCCGGTCGGCGTCGCGAGGTCGGCGGGCTGCGGGTGCGGTCCCAGGACGTGGCACACGCCGGCCTCGCGGAACACCGTGGCGGCGCGTTCCTCGGGGTCGTCGGCGTCGACGGGGACGTAGGCCGCACCGCAGTGCAGTGCAGCGAGGATCGACAGGTACAGCTCGGCGCTGCCCGACGGTACTCGTATGCCGACCCGGTCGCCGGGGCCGATGCCCTGTGCGGTGAGCCGTCGGGCCCGCCGGTGGATCTCGGCGCCGAGGTCGCGGTAGGACAGCACCTCGGCGCCGGTGTCCAGGGCGGGTGCGTCCGGGTGCAGGGTGGCGGTGGACCGCAGGACGTCGACCAGGGTGCGCGGCGGGGCGGCTGCCGCGGAGTGGAAAAGGGCCCGGTTTCCGGAAGGATCCGGAAACGGTGGCTGGGCATCGAGTGCGGTCGATGTCAAAGTCGTGCCTCTTGCTTTCGGTACCGAGGGGTCTCATATCCCTTACGGACCGTCAGAGGATCTTACGTGCCGAGTCGTTCACCAACTCCACGCAATTGATTCACTGCCGGTCCCTGGGGGGAAATTGACGAAACGTAGACCCTGGTGCCGCGATTCGGATCGCTGTGCGCGGACTCGTTTTCGATCGGGAAGAGTCCGCGAATAGCTGATTCCCCCCGGTCACGTCCTCGCCTGCTGCACCCGGATGGACTGAAGCAGACCGACCGCGACCCAGACCGCGAACATCGACGAACCGCCGTAGGAGACGAACGGAAGCGGAATGCCGGCCACCGGCATGATGCCGAGCGACATGCCGATGTTCTCGAAGGACTGGAAGGAGAACCAGGCGACGACTCCGGCGGCGATGATCGTGCCGTACAGTTCGGTCGACTCGCGGGCGATACGGCAGGCGCGCCACAGGATCACGCCCATCAGGGCGATGATCAGAATTCCGCCCAGGAAGCCCAGTTCCTCACCGGCGACGGTGAAGACGAAGTCGGTCTGCTGTTCCGGGACGAACTGACCGGTGGTCTGCGCGCCGTGAAACAGGCCTTGGCCCGTCAGACCACCGGAGCCGATGGCGATGCGGGCCTGGTTGGTGTTGTAGCCGACACCGGACGGGTCCAGGCTCGGGTCGGCGAACGCGGCGAAGCGGTTGATCTGGTACTGGCCGAGAAGATGCAGCTGCCACACGGCGGCGGCGCCGACGACACCGGCGCCGAGCAGACCGAAGATCCATCGGTTGGAGGCGCCGGAGGCGAGCAGTACCCCGAGGACGGTGACCGTCATGACCATCGTCGAGCCGAGGTCGGGCATCAGCATGACGACCATCATCGGCACGGCGGCCAGCCCCAGTGCCTGGAGCACGGTACGGCTGTCCGGGTACATCTTGTCGCTCGCGTCGACCTGTGCCGCGAGGACCAGCGCCATGCCCAGGATGATGGTGACCTTCACGAACTCCGAGGGCTGCAGCGAGAATCCACCGCCGAGGACGATCCAGTTGCGGTTGCCGTTGATGGTGGCGCCGAGCGGGGTGAGCACCAGCAGCACCCCGAACAGCGACAGACCGTAGAGGATCGGCACCGCGTTGCGCAGGGCGCGGTGGCCGAGCCAGATCGTGCCGGCCATCAGGACGAACCCGATGCCGAGGTTCATCAGGTGCCGGACGAGGAAGTAGGTCGGGTCGCCCTGGTTGATCGAGGTGCGGTTGCGGGTCGCGGAGTACACGAGGAGCGAGCCGATGAACGACAGGGCGAGGGCGGCGAGCAGTATCGGCCAGTCGAGTCGGCGGAGCACGGAGTCGCGGGCGAGGAGCCGCGTCCACAGGGGGCGTGCGGGGCCGTAGCCCGGGACGGTGAAGCTGTTCGCACCGGTCATGTGAGGGGTCCTCCGGCTTCTCGCGCCGACGCGGTCGCCTGCGGGATTTTAAGTGCGCGGTTGCGCAAGGGAGCAACAACACTCCGGACGGGCCCGGCCGAGCTGGGACCGGCCGGGTCACTGCAGGACGTTGACGGCACGCGCGACGATCAGCGCCAGGGTCAGCAGCGAGATCGTGGCCTGCGCGGACATCAGCAGTTTCGCCCAGCGGGACAGCGGCATGGTGTCGGTGGGACTGAAGGCCGTGGCGTTGGTGAGGGCCACGTAGAGGTAGTCCATGTACTGCGGTTCCCAGTCGTCGGGCGCTATGCCCTCCTGCTGCATCTGCGGGAACAGGAAGTCCGGGTGCTGGTGCGTGCCCTGGGCGCGGGCCGCCGGGCCGCCCCGGTCCCACTCCCAGTACCAGAGGCTGAAGGCGATGACGTTGGTCAGCCAGATGCCGCCGCCGCTCGTCAGCAGGGCCGCGGCGTTGGAGCCCCCGGAACCGTGCAGCAGGTCGCGCACCAGGATGACGGCCGACCAGCCGTTGGCGAGGCTGACCGCGGCGGCCAGCAGCAGGCCGAGCACGCGCAGCGCACGGGAGGTGTGCTCGATCCGCCGGTGCGGATGGGCCACCCACAGCGCCGCCATCATGGCCAGTTCCAGCGCGGGCAGCAGCCACTGCGGATGGATGCTGAACCTTTCGGGCAGCGCCCACTGCACCCCGATGGCGACCAGCAGCGCCACCATCACCGCCCAGCGCTGCTCACCGCGCGTGCGCCGCTGCCACGCGGGACGCTCGGGCTCGGCCGTCCGCTCGGCGGGAGCGAGCAGGTCCTCTATCCGTTCCAGACGGACATGCAGCATTTCGGTCCAGTGCTCGGAGTCGGGGCGCTGCGGAGACGGATTGGCGTCGGTGGTCACGGGCCCATTGTCACCGGATACTTGCCGTCTTACGCAACTCTGCAAAGAATAAAGGGGTTCAACAGGGGCGAACGGCTCCCGGGGCCTAGTGCCGCGACAGGCAACGTTTGCCCCGTCGCGACGCCCGGCACGCCCTCTCGCCGCACCGGCCGAAACCCCAAGTACGTCCGGTCCATCAACGGGGCATTCCGTCCGGCACGCCGAGAGGACGCCCCGGACGCCGCTCCTTACCGGGCAGACGTTGCCTGCCGCGGCACTAGTTCACCCGCACGGTCACCGTCGAGGACGCCCCCGACGCGGCCGGGACGGATGTCCAGCCGTGGTCCGACGCGTCGCTGCTCCACCTGTGGTCGTCGAAGGTGACCGAGGTGGCGTGCAGGGCGCCGGCGTGACAGACCAGCCACAGGGCGAGCGACCAGCCGGTGGTCGTCTCGGCGACCCGGTAGCTGACGCTGTCGCCGGCTCCCGTGACGGCGGCCGGCACCTTGCCGAACTCCCGCCGGACCGCAGCAGCGACACCATGGGCGGCGCCACCGCTCCCCTGGACGACACCCGCCGTCCCGCCGGCCCGATCCGCTTGGACACCACCGGTGCCACCGCCTCCGCCCGCCGGGGTGGCCTGCGTGTCGCTCTTGCCCACCCCCTTCACCGTGCAGCTCAGCGCGGGCCCGTCCTGTCCCGTCAGCACGTTGGCCAGCGTCGCCGCCTCGGCCTCGTGTTGCGCGTACGCCCCCGGGTAGCCGCTGTGCTGGACGTGCTGGGCGGCGACGGTGACCGGCAGGTCGGCGTAGTCCGGCACCTTGACCAGCGCCTCGAAGAACTTGCCCGAGGCGTAGACGGGGTCGCGGATCTGGGCGGGGGTGCCCCAGCCCTGGGAGGGGCGCTGCTGGAACAAGCCGAGGGAGTCGCGGTCCCCGCTCGCGAGATTGCGTAGTTTGGACTCCTGGAGCGCGGTCGCCAGGGCGATGGTGACCGCCTGTTCGGGCAGGCCGCGGGCGTGGGCCACGGCCGCGACGGTCGAGGCGTGGGACGCCTGGTCGAGGTCGAGCGTGACGGCCGTACCATCCGTGCCGTGCGCCGTGCACCCCTCGGACGTCGCCGAGCGGATGAAGCGGACAGCGAGGTAGCCCACGAGTGCGAGAATCACACCCAACCCGATCAACACCGGCCACCGGCCGCGGCTCCCTCGGCTGCGTGCTGCCGCCACGCCGACCCTCCTCCTGCCTGCCCTCAGCTACAGTTCAGTTGCTTTGTTGCGCAATCGTATAACTGTCTCCGCCGTGGCCTTGACGGGACACCGGCGGGCAGACCGATCGAAGGGGAACGCATGAGTGGTCGGCGGGGATCGGCGGGGCCGCCGGAGCGGACCGACCGGTCACAACGCCTGAGCGACCGGAACCTGGAGCTGATTCTGCTCCTCGGCGCCGTCGTCATCTCCGTCTACGGCTATGCCGAGACGGCCCTCGCCCTGGCGGGGACGTTCCCGCTCGGTGCGGCGACGCCGTGCGTGGTCGCGGCCGTGCTGCCCTTCGTGTGCCATGGTTTCGTACGCCGGTTCGCGCCGCACGCCGATCCGCTGATTCTGCCGCTCGCGACCCTGCTCACCGGCCTCGGACTCGTCCTCATCCACCGCCTCGACCTCGCCTACCGGACCCACTACCACTCGGCGGCCTCGGCGCCGGGGCAGCTGATGTGGTGCGGCATAGCAGTGGCGGGTCTCGCGGCGGCCGTGGCCCTGCTCAAGGACCACCGCAGGCTGCAGCGTTATCCGTACGTCACAATCGCCGTGGGCATGGTCCTGCTGATGGCGCCGGCGTTCTATCCCGGCGACGTCTACGGCGCCAAGCGGTGGATCTTCATCGGGCCGCTGTCCTTCCAGCCGGGCGAGTTCGTGAAGATCGTCATCGTGGTGTTCTTCGCCGGCTACCTGACCCTGCGCAGGGACGCCCTCGCGCTCGCCGGGCGGCGGGTCATGGGGATGTACCTGCCGCGGGGGCGGCAGTTGGGCCCGGTCGCGGCCGTGTGGATCCTGAGCCTGCTCGTCCTGGTCTTCGAGCGGGACCTCGGCACCTCGCTGATCTTCTTCGGGCTGTTCGTGATCATGCTGTACATCGCCACCGAGCGGACGAGCTGGGTGGTGTTCGGCGTCGTCATGTTCGCCGCCGGGGCCTTCGTCGTCGGTTCCTTCGAACCGCACGTCCACGGCCGTGTCGTCGCGTGGCTGCACCCGATGGACATCTTCCTGCCGCCCGCCCAGCGCCCGCCGGGCCTCGTCTCGGACCAGGCAGCCCAGGCGCTGTTCAGCTTCGGTTCCGGCGGCATCCTCGGCACCGGTCTCGGCCAGGGCCACCCGGAACTCATCGGCTTCGCCGGGCGCAGCGACTTCATCCTCACCTCGGTCGGTGAGGAGCTCGGCATGGTCGGCGTGACGCTCGTCATCCTCCTCTACGCGCTGCTCGCCGAACGCGGCCTGCGCACCGCCCTGACCGTCTCCGACCCGTTCGGCAAGCTGCTCGCCGGCGGCCTGGCCACGGCGCTGGTGCTGCAGGTCTTCGTCGTCGTGGGCGGCGTCACCGGGCTCATCCCGCTCACCGGAAAGGCCCTGCCCTTCCTCGCCCAGGGCGGGTCGTCCATGGTGGCCAACTGGCTGCTGATCGCCGTCCTCATCAAGGTCAGCGACACCGCCCGCCGCCCCCTGCCGGTCCCGGCAGCGGACGTCAGCGCCGCGGAAACCCAGTTCGTACGCCCGTGAGCCGGCTGTGCCGGTCCCGTTTGACGTGGGCGGCGCGCGGGGCGGTTTGACGTGGGCGGGGCGCTGGGTTGGTTCGACGAGGGCGACGGGCCAGGGTTGGTTTGACGAGAGCGAACGCCCGGGGCGGTTCGACGGGGCCGAGATCCCGTAGCCGGTGCGTGGGGACTCGCCCTGCGGCTCCAGGAGTTGAGCTCAGCTCACTGACCGCCACCCCCAGGACCTTCGTCCGCGAGCATGTCCTGCGCGGCGACGGCCTTGGGAACCAAGAAGACCGGCTCCGCCTGGACCTGAGGACGCAACTGTCGGAAGTGGCTGCCGCGGGGTCGGCGAGCCGATCGAGCGGGAGGGGCCGGGCCGGGGAACGGAGGGCGGTCTGGGAGCGGGCGGGCCGGTCCGGGAGCCTGCGCGGACCGGACCGGACCGGAGCGGGGCAGACCAGGCCGGGAGCCGAGCACACCGGCGGGCCGATCAAGCACGGTCAGCCGGACCGGGAACCCAGCAGACCAGACCAGGCACAGGGCACACCGGCGGGCCGATCAAGCGAGGCCTGCCGACATCGGGCGGGGCAGGCCGAAAGCCGGGCGTGCTGGTCCGGAAGCCGAGCAGACGGGGCCCTGAGCCGAGCAGGCCGGAGGAGGAGCCCAGCAGACCGGACCGGAGCCGGGCGGGCTGGCTTTCAAGGGGGCCGACGGTCGACCGGGCGGGGAGCCGGGAAGGGCGGAGCAGGAACCGGGAGGACCAGACGGGGCCTGAGCCGAGCGGGCCCGGGAGGCCGGGCCGGGAGCCGGTGGGCCATCCCACTCACGCGGCCCCACAGCGCCTACGATCCCGCCGTCACCTCAACCACCCGGCAAGGGGAGGCACCCTCACGTGAGGGTGAAGTACGCGAGGCTGGCCAGGCCGGCCACCGAGCAGTAGACGGCGAACGGGATGAGCGTGCGGTTCTCGAAGTAGCGGACCAGGTAGCGGGTGGCGAAGTAGGCCGCCACGAACGCGGCCACGCTGCCCGCCAGCAAGGGGCCGCGCAGGCCGCTGCCCTGCGCGCCGAGCAGTGGTGGCAGCTTGAGCAGTGCGGCTCCACCGATCACCGGCGTGGCGAGGAGGAACGCGAAGCGGGCGGAGTCCTCGTGGCCCAGGCCCTTGAAGATGCCCGCGCTGATGGTGGAGCCGGAACGGCTGATGCCGGGGAAGAGGGCGAGGATCTGGGCCGCGCCGATCGTCACGGCCTGCCGGGTCGTCATCCGGGTGATCCGCAGGTCCGACTGCTCCTCGGGCGACAGATGCTCTTCCTCCGGGGCGACGGAGGCCCCGGCCCGCCTGCGCCCGGTGCCGCCCCGTCGCAGTTGCTCGGTGACGAAGAGGACGATGCCGTTGAGGGCCAGGAAGATCGCGGTGGGGATCGGGCGCCCGAGCGTCGTACGGAAGACCTTGTCGAGCGCCACGCCGGCCACCGCGACCGGGATGCACGCGGTGACGATCAGCCAGGCGAGCCGCTGGTCCACGGTCTCGACCTTGCGCTGGGTGATGGACGTCGCGAGGCCCCGGATCACCCTGACCCAGTCGCGCCGGAAGTAGACGACGAGCGCGAGCGCGGTGGCCAGGTGCAGGCCGACCAGTTCGTTGAGGTAGAGGGAACCGTCGGCGGAGACGTCCAGGTCGTGCTTCCAGTGACCGCCGAGGAGGGCGGGTATCAGGATGCTGTGCCCCAGGCTGGAGACCGGGAACAGCTCGGTGACGCCTTGCAGCAGGCCGACGCCCACGGCTTCGGGATAGGTCAGAACGGACATCGGCCGGCTCTCGTCTCCAGGTACGGGATGGTCCGGAGCCCGGCAACCCACGCGCCGCGGGCGGCTCCGCCCGCGGACGCTACTACACGGGGACAAGACCCCACAGGCCGCAGGAAAGGGCCGCTCACCCACTCATGCCGTGCCGTCCCGGAGGTATCACATCGCTCGCGAGAGACAGAAATGACCTGAATTCACCCTGTATGGAGTCGTCGAACAGGGTCCGTGGGACGTCCGCCTGCCGACGCGAGTCCGGCGGCGGACGTCCGGGGTGCGATCGTGAGAAAAAGGTAAAACCCCGGCAGTTTGCCTCTCCTTCTGCCTGCGTTCACCTGATGGGCCGGTGAACGTTCTCCTTCCCCGAGGGACCGGGCGTGGCCTCCGCGATCCACAGGCCCTCGCCCGAGGGGTCGACGATGCCCTCCTCCAGCCAGGTGTACGTGCCCGACATGACGCCCTTGACGACCTTGCGGTCCAGGTCGTCGGTGTTGGTCCACAGGCGGTTGAAGAGTTCCTCGACGCGGATGCGGGCCTGGCGGCAGAAGGCGTCGGCGAGCTGGTAGGCCTCGCGGCCGTGGTCGCCCTGGCTGCGCAGGAGTTCGGCGCGGACGCAGGCGGCGCTCATCGCGAACAGTTCGGCACCGATGTCGACGACCCGGCCGAGGAAGCCCTGCTTGGTCTCCATCCTCCCCTGCCAGCGGGACATGGCGTAGAAGGTGGAGCGGGCCAGCTTGCGGGCGTGCCGTTCGACGTAGCGCAGGTGCGGGGAGAGGTCGACTCCGTGTTTGAAGTCGCCGTAGGAGGCGGGCAGTTGTCCGGGGCCCGCGACCAGTTTCGGGAGCCACTTCGCGTAGAAGACGCCCGCGTTCGCGCCCGCCCTGGCCTTGTCCTGGAGGGACTTCTCGGGATCGATGAGGTCGCCGGCGACGGACAGGTGGGCGTCGACGGCCTCGCGGGCGATGAGGAGGTGCATGATCTCCGTCGAGCCCTCGAAGATGCGGTTGATGCGGAGGTCGCGCAGGACCTGCTCGGCCGGAATGGCCTTCTCCCCGCGGGCGGCCAGGGACTCGGCGGTCTCGAAGCCGCGGCCGCCGCGGATCTGGACGAGTTCGTCGGCGATCAGCCAGCCCATCTCGGAGGCGTACAACTTGGCCAGCGCGCCCTCGATGCGGATGTCGTTGCGGTTCTCGTCGGCCATCTGGGAGGACAGGTCGAGCACGGCCTCCAGGGCGAAGGTCGTCGCGGCGATGAAGGAGATCTTCGCGCCGACGGCCTCGTGGTGGGCGATGGGCTTGCCCCACTGCTCGCGGGCGGCCGACCATTCGCGGGCGATCTTCAGGCACCACTTGCCGGCGGCCACACAGGAGGCGGGGAGGGAGAGCCGGCCGGTGTTGAGGGTGGTCAGCGCGATCTTGAGGCCCGCGCCCTCGGGGCCGATGCGGTTGGCGGCGGGGACGCGCACCTGGTGGAAGCGGGTGACGCCGTTCTCGATGCCGCGCAGGCCCATGAAGGCGTTGCGGTTCTCGACGGTGACGCCGGGCGAGTTGGTCTCGACGACGAAGGCGGTGATGCCGCCCTTGTGGCCCTCGCTCCGGGGGACCCGGGCCATGACGACCAGCAGGTCGGCGACGACGCCGTTGGTGGTCCACAGCTTCACCCCGTCGAGGACGTAGTCGTCCCCGTCGGGCACGGCGGACGTGGCGAGGCGGGCCGGGTCCGAGCCGACGTCCGGCTCGGTCAGCAGGAACGCGCTGATGTCGGTGCGGGCGCACCGCGGCAGGAACCGTTCCTTCTGCTCCTCGGTGCCGAACAGCTTGAGTGGTTGTGGTACGCCGATCGACTGGTGGGCCGACAGGAGCACGCCGACCGCCGGGGAGGCGGAGCCCGCCAGGGTGAGGGCCTTGTTGTAGTACACCTGGGTGAGGCCGAGGCCGCCGTACTTGGTGTCGATCTTCATGCCGAGGGCGCCGATCTCCTTGAGGCCGTCGATGACCTCGTCGGGGATGCGGGCCTCGCGCTCGATCAGCGCGCCGTCGACCTTGGTCTCGCAGAAGTCGCGGAGCTTGGCGAGGAACTCCTCGCCGCGCTGGGCGGCCTCGTCGGTGGGCAGGGGGTGGGGGTGGATGAGGTCGAGCCGGAAGCGGCCGAGGAACAGTTCCTTGGCGAAGCTGGGCTTGCGCCATTCCTGTTCCCGGGCCGCCTCCGCCACCTGGCGGGCCTCACGTTCGGAGACGGTGGGGCGTCCGGCGGAATCTGTGGTGCTGGCGGACATGAGGCTCACCTCGCCGCGAATCGGGATCTTGGGACCGTATGGTTACCGACGGGTGCTACCCGATCGTATGTACCCGATCCCGGGCGACCCCACCACCCTTCGCGCAGCCGTTCAGCCCAGGTTGACGGAGATGGGGTTCGTGTCCAGACGCGCTGTGGCCCGGAAACGCGGGGTTCCGGAGCCGGTTCGACGGGCGTGGTCCGCGGTGTTGCGCCGATGGGCCTTCCGGGGGACCGTTCGGGTACGCCCTCTCCGTCGGCGCCGGCCCGCCGGGAGGTCTCCCCCCACGGCACCCGTACTCCCGTACGAGAATAACTGTCGAAGCGCTTCGACAACCTATGGACACCCACGGCTCGTCGGAGCTAGTGTCGTACCACCCCACACCCGCCCCTGTCAGCAATGCGCACTGTCGAAGCGCTTCACACCGCTTGGAGAGCTGGATGGTCACTCTCGCCGAGGTCGCCCAGCACGCCGGAGTCTCTGCGAGCACGGTGAGCTATGTCCTCAGCGGCAAGCGGTCCATCTCCACGACCACCCGGGAGCGGGTCGAGCAGAGCATCCGCGAGCTGGGGTACCACCCGAACGCGGGCGCGCGGGCCCTGGCCAGCAGCAGGTCGAACATCATCGCGCTGATGGTCCCGCTGCGCACCGACATGTACGTGCCCGTGATGATGGAGATCGCCATCGCGGTGGCCACCACCGCGCGGAACCACGGGTACGACGTCCTGCTGCTGACCGGCGAGGAGGGACCCGACGCGGTCCGCCGGGTCACCGGCAGCGGCCTCGCGGACGCGATGATCCTGATGGACGTCGAACTCGACGACGAGCGGCTGCCGCTGCTGCGCGGCACCGACCAGCCCTCGGTCCTGATCGGGCTGCCCGCCGACACCACCGGGCTGACCTGCGTCGACCTCGACTTCCGGGCGACCGGGGCGCTGTGCGTGGAGCACCTCGCGATGCTCGGTCACCGTGACATCGCTGTCATAGGCGAGGCCCCCGCCGTCTACGAGCGGCACACCGGCTTCGCCGAACGGACGCTGGACGGACTGCGGTCGCGCGCCCAGGAGCTGGGCGTACGGCTGCTGCACCGGCCGTGCGAGGGCGGCTACGACGCGATGGCGGTGACACTCGCCCGCATCCTGGACGAACGCCCGGGGACCAGCGGGTTCGTCGTGCAGAACGAGCAGGCGGTCGAGCCGCTGCTCGCCCTGCTGCGCCAGCAGGGCCGTGCCGTGCCGGAGGACGTGTCGGTGGTCGCGATCTGCCCGGACCAGGTCGCCGTCCAGGCCTCGGTGCGGCTGACGTCGGTGGCCATCCCCGCGCAGGAGATGGGCCGCTACGCCGTGGAGCACCTGGTGGCCAAGCTCGACGACCGCGGCATGGACGAAGTGGTGCTGATCGCACCCGAGTTGACGGTGCGGGCGAGCACGGGCCCGGCACCTTCCGGCAGCAGCCCTTCCTGACCCAGCTTCTGGGTGCCCCCCTGGCACCCCCAAGTCCTTTGCGGGAGCACCCTTCGTGAACCAGCCTGCCGAAATCCAGTCTGCCGGGAACCGGCCCCAGGTCAGCCTCGCCCAGTCCTCCCCCACCGTCGGCACCTTCCGCGAGCGGGACGGCGCGCTGGAGTGGAGCGGCCGCCAGGAGACCCTCCGGATCGAGCCGTGGGGCCCGGACGCCGTCCGGGTCCGGGCCAGGCTCGGCGGCCCGATCCTCGAGGGACTGCCGGGCGCGCTCCTCGACACGCCGCCGGCCACCGAGAGCAGCGTCAAGGCCGCCGAGAGGGAAGGGCGGTTGACCGTCGGCGCCCTCACGGTCGAGGTCAGCGCCGAGGGCCTGATCCGCTTCGTGCGCACCGAGGACGGCGGCGAGGTGCTGGCCGAGGAGCGCGCCCACTTCTGGTGGCCGGGCTCGCGCCTCTACACCGCCGTCGGAAACGGCCACCACCGCCTGGAACAGCGCTTCGCCGCCTACGACGACGAGAAGCTGTTCGGCCTCGGCCAGCACCAGCACGGCCGCTTCGACCAGAAGGGGCTGGTGCTCGACCTGGTGCAGCGCAACGCGGAGGTCGGCATCCCGGTGCTGTCCTCCAGCCGGGGCTACACCCTGCTGTGGAACAACCCGGCGATCGGGCGGGTGGAGCTGGCCGGCAACGGCACGCGCTGGGTGGCCGACTCGGCCCGGCAGATCGACTACTGGATCACCGTGGGCAGCCCGGCGGACGGGCAGCGCCGCTACAGCGCGGTGACGGGCCGGACGCCGATGCTGCCGGAATGGGCGGCGGGGTTCTGGCAGTGCAAACTGCGGTACCGGACGCAGGACGAACTCCTCGCGGTGGCACGGGAGTACAAGCGCCGGGGCCTGCCGATCTCGGCGATCGTCTGCGACTTCTTCCACTGGACGCACCTCGGCGAGTGGAAGTTCGATCCGGCCGAGTGGCCGGACCCGGCGGCCATGGTCCGTGAACTGGACGAGCTGGGCATCAAGTTGGTGGTCAGCGTCTGGCCGTCGGTGTCGCCGCTCAGCGAGAACCATCCGCTGATGGAGCAGCGCGGCTACTTCGTCGGCACGCAGTACGGGCCGATGGCGCACGCCGACTGGCCCGACAAGGAGGTCGCCTCGACGGTCCAGGTCGCCTTCTACGACGCGACCAACCCGGACGCCCGGGACTTCGTGTGGTCGAAGGTGCGGGACAACTACCTGGTGCCGTACGGCATCACGGCGTTCTGGCTGGACGCCTGCGAGCCCGAGCTGAAGCCGGGGTTCCAGGAGAACCTGCGGTACTGGGCGGGGCCGGGTCTCGAGGTCGGCAACCTGTACCCGGCCGAGAATGCCCGGACGTTCTACGAGGGTCTGAGGGCGGAGGGCGAGGAGGTCGTCACCCTCAACCGCTCGGCCTGGGCGGGCAGTCAGCGCTACGGCGCCGCCCTGTGGTCCGGTGACATCGGCACCGACTTCGCGACTCTGCGCCGGCAGATCGCGGCCGGCCTCAACGCCGCGATGTCCGGGATCCCCTGGTGGAACACGGACATCGGCGGCTTCCACGGCGGCGATCCGGACGACCCGGCGTACCGCGAGGTCATGGTGCGCTGGTTCCAGTTCGGGGCGCTGTCGCCGCTGATGCGGCTGCACGGCTTCCGCGACCCGGGCATGCCGCTCGGCCCGGAGATGACCGGCGGCCCGAACGAGGTGTGGTCGTACGGCGAGGAGGCGGGCGCGATCCTGGAGCGGTACCTGCGGTTGCGCGAGCGTCTGAAGCCGTACGTGCTGGAGGTCATGCGGGAGGCGCACGAGGAGGGGCTGCCGGTGATGCGGCCGCTGTTCCTGGAGTTTCCCGAGGACCGGGCGGCGTGGTCGGTGGACGACGCGTATCTGTTCGGGCGGGATCTGTTGGTGGCGCCGGTGCTTGTGGCTGCCGCCAGGGCTCGGACGGTGTATCTGCCGGGCGGCGCGAGTTGGACGGATGCGTGGACCGGGGTGACGTACGGGGGTGGTGTGACGGTCACCGTCGATGCGCCGCTTGACCGGATTCCGTTGTTCCTGCGGGACGGGGCACGGTTGCCAATCGGGGTGGTGGAGTAGGTCGTTTGGCGGGTGCGGCGCGGTGGGGGGCTGGTCGCGCCCACGCGACGGAGCCGCATATCGATACAGCCCCGCGCCCCTCAGAACAGATTGACCGGTTCCCCTCTCCTGAGAGGAACCGGTCGTTGTTTCATCAGTCGCGGCAGATCGAGGCCAGTGAGCGGATCAGGGCCTTGGTGTGCAGGAAGTCCGGGTGCTTTTCGTAGGTGACCTGGACGGCGGCCACGGTGAGTTCGGGGCGGCAGGTCGGGACCGTGCGGTCAGGGGTGGTGTCGGCCAGGGACTGGACCAGGGACGTGTTGATGCGGTTGATGGTCTGGCGGACGACGTTCAGGTCGGGCTTGGTCGTGGGGGCCTGGTCCGGATGGGCCGTCCATCTCGCGAACAGGCCTCGCTGGACGACCTTGTTCGCCTCGATCTGGTCGCGGAAGATCCGGCGGATCTCGTCGGGGTCGGCACCGATCTGCCGTGCCTGGGCGGCGACCGTGTCCAGGACCTGCTGCTCGCGGGCCGGGTCGTCGATGGGGCTGTCGGTGCCCCACTTCGCGGCGGCCACCAGGTCGGCGGTGGCGAGGCGGTCGGCGGCGAGGGAGGCCACCGGCAGGAGGGGCGAGGAGGCGGGGGCCGCCGTCGCGGTGCCCGGCAGGGCGAGCAGCGCGGCGGCGGCGATCGCGGTGGCGCTGAGGGGGGTGGGGATGCGCATGGGGGCATGAAACCCCACCCCGGGTAACGCTGGGGTCAACTGCTTGTGATGCTCTCGCTGTTGACGGTGAAGTTCAGGCCACCGGAGGACGACGTGATCTCGAAGCCGAACTGCAGTTGCCCGATGGTCACGTTGCCGAACCAGCCCTTGGTGTCCTTGATCCACTTGAGGATGGGCAGGATGTTGACCGTGCCGGAGGTGGAGTTGGAGCTGCGGACGAAGGAGAAGACGTCGTTGGAGCCGTTGTTGCCCTTGTAGACGGTCCAGGTGGAGCCGCCCAGCGACACGGTGCCCTGCGAGGTGCCGAGCGGGCCCACGGCACCCGTCTTGTTGACCCAGAGCATGATCTCGTACTGGTGGTTGGTGTCCCAGATGTCGTACGCCGTCTCGTACGCGCCGGACGACGGGACGGTGACGTTGTAGCCGCTGGAGAGCGAACCGAGCGAGGTGATCGACTTGTTGATCACCTTGGTGGCGTTCGGGTAGGACTTGATGCCGCCGGTGTTGGGGTGGTTGGCGTTGACGCCCCAGTTGGTGCCCGAGTTGGCCCAGATGCACTGGCTGCCGGCGCCGGAGCCCCAGATGTCGTTGTAGAGCGTGTAGCCGTTCAGGGTCGTGCTGCCGTACTGGGCGCAGGAGCTCCAGACGGCTGCGGAGGCGGGGGCGGACGCCAGGCCGACGGTGGCGCCGATGGCCATCGCCGGGGCCAGCACCGCCATGGTGGCCTTGCGGAGACTGCTCTTTGCCATGGTGTCCCTTCCATGGGTGGGGGGAGTTGCGGGGGTGGCTACCACGCCCCCAGGGTGAGGACGTGGTCTTCTCCGGCGACGAGGTCGAGCGGTCGCGTGCCGGAGGAAGTCCGGAGTTCGACGCGGTGGGTCCGGGTGGGGCGGATCACCGCGGTCGCTTCGTGCGGGCTCCAGGTGAGATCGAGGTCGGCCGCGAACCGGGTGCGGACGCCGAGGAGTTGACCCGCCGGGTACGCGGCCGGGAGCGCGGGCAACAGGACCAGCCGGTCCGGGGTGGACTGGACGAGCGTCTCGATGAGCACGGCGGGCAGGGTGTGCGCGGCGTCCGCGTTGTAGACATCGCGGTTCGGGTAGTGCGCGCTCATGAGGGAGTCGTGGAAGAAGTCGCCCTTGAGGACCTGCCCGAGGGCGTGGGCGACGCGTTCGCCGTCGCGCAGCCGGGCCGCGACCAGAGCGTGGTGCAGATGGCCGTGCGCGGAGTCGTTCTCGGCGCCGCGCAGTTCGAGGGCGCGGTGGGCGGCCGCCGCGAGGTCCGGGGTGTCGTAGGGGTTGATCTCGTCGAGCGGCCAGACGCCGTAGAGGTGGCTGAGGTGGCGGTGGTCGTAGGTGTCGTCGAGGCCGGGCCAGGCCCATTCGGCGAGGGCGCCGTCGGCGTTGATCCGGTGCGGGGGCAGTCGGTCGGCGAGGGCGCGCCAGCGGTCGGCCTCGGGGGTTCCGGGGTGGTAGTCGGCGGCGGTCAGCAGGGCGTGCCGGACGGCCGAGAGGTCCATGGCCGCGTTGATCGCGCCCCAACTGCCGTTCGCCGGACGGTTCTCGGGCGAGTAGGAGGGGACGACGACCAGGTGGCCGTGCTCGTCGGTCCGGTCGAGGAAGTCCTCGTAGAACAGGGCGACCTGGGCCAGCGCGTGGGCGGTGCGCGGGTCGCGGGAGCCGGCGGTCTCGTCGTGGTCGACAAGCGGCTTGAGCAGCCAGTCCGCGCCCGCCGTCCACAGGTGCAGCGGGTATTCGCGGCTGAAGTGGTACGACAGCCCGGACTCGCCATCGGTGTGGGCGGGGGCGACCACGCCTCGGGCGCCGAAGACCGTGCGGGCGTTCACCGTCCAGTCGGCGAGCTGACGGTGGATCAGGGAAGCGTGTGCCGCGGTGACTTCGGGGAGGGCGCCCGCTGCGGCGGAGGCGGTCTGGAGGTTGAGGTTGGCGTCGTTGGTGAAGGCGCCGGACCAGGCGGTGTTCCACTCGCCGGTCCACAGGCCGGTCAGGCGGGGCGGATTGAGGCCGCTCGAGGAGAGCAGGTGGTAGCGGCCGGCGGCGAAGAGGCGTTCCAGGAGGGCGGGGCTGTCGGGCCGGGACAGCAACTGCGAGCCTGGCAGGGCCCGTTCGGCCGGGTCGCCGCCGAGGTCGAGGGTCACACGCTCGTAGGCGGTGCGGTGCAGGGCGGTGTGACGGTCGAGGAGGGCGGTGTACGGGTCCTCGGCGTCCAGCAGGATGTCCCGCAGGGCGCGGGCGTGCTCGGTGGTGTCCAGCTCGCCGGTGTGCCGCAGCACCCGGGTCAGCAGCAGCACGGACTCGGCGCCGGCGATCCGGACGCCCGGCGGCGTGAGCGTCGTACGGCCGCCGACGGCCACCACGAGGGTGAGCCCGGTGTACGCCGTCTCGCTCCCGGGGTGGCGGACGCGCAGGGTGAGCAGGGCGCCCTCGGGGGTGAGCACGGCGCCGTCGCCGACGGCGAGACCGTGGGGGGCGCCGGGCAGGCGGGGGTCCAGGGCGATGTCGAGGTCGCCGCCGCCGACGTGCTGCACGATCACGTCGTCGGCCCGCGACACGAAGACCCGGCTGCGCCACACCCCGCACTCCGCCTCGACGACGCCGGTGGTGAAGTCGACGGAGCGGCGGTAGCGGTGCGGCTCCACGCCGGGCGCCCTGCGCAGCCGTACCTGGAAGGCGGGGTGGAAGGGCTGGACCCACTGCAGGTCACGGCCGTCCGTGAAGGCCTCGGCGGCCTGCAGCTCGCCCGCGAGCAACTGGTCCTTCAACCCGGCCAGTCGGTCGGCGAGTCGGGGTGGGCGGGCGCTCTCGCCGCCGTTCGGGCGGACGAGGGTGTGGTGGGTGACAACGACCCGCTCGTCGTTCGGGTCGCCGAACACGAGGGCGCCGTGGTGGCCGTTGCCGCTGAGGAAGCCGTCCTCCCAGCGGGCGGCGGGGACGGGTTCCCAGGTGCCGTGGACGATGGTCGCGGTGCTGTTCATGGGCACAAGACCACCACGCCGTACCGGCCGAGCGTGCAGGCACCCTCCACTTGCGCGCCGGTGAGCAGGTCGCGGCGGCTGCCCGGCACCTCCACGGTCACCGGCTCGCGGCCGTGGTTGAGCAGAAACAGCAGGTCACCGCGGCGCACCGCCTCGACCTGGTCGGGCAGGCCGTCCAGGACGGGCCGGACACCGGCCTCGGCGGCGACAGCGGCGAGAAGGGTGCGCAGGGCGTGCGGCTCGGGAAGCGTGGACAGGTACCGGGCTCGGCCCTTGCCCAGGAGGGCGGGCAGCCCGTCGAGCTCGCCGCCCTTGTAGGTGGCCTCGACCGAGGCCTCGTCGTCCTTCTCGATCTCCTCCGACCACAGGGTCCCGGTGAACGCGTCCGTCTCGGCGCTCTCGTCCGCGTCCAGCGGCCACCACTCGTGCAGCGTGCGGATGCCGAACAGTGCGCGCAGCCGGGCGTCCATGCCGCCCTCGCGCACCCGGTCGTCCTCGTCGGCGACACCGGTCAGGAAGCCGCTGACGAGGGTGCCGCCGCCGCGGACGTACGAGACGAGGTTGTCGATCGCCCGGTCCGTGAGGGCGTACAGGTGCGGGACGAGGACCAGCTTGTAGGCGCCGAGGTCGTGCTCGGGATGCGCGAAGTCGGTGGTGAGGTGGGCCTGCCAGAGGGCGCGGTGCCAGGCGGTGAGGATCTCGGTGTGGTCGACGCGGCCGGAGAGACGGCCTTCGTGGGCGCCGGCCCACCAGGAGTGCCAGTCGTGGAGGATCGCGATGTCGCTCGGGGAGTGCCGTGTCGTCACCTCCGGTCCGATCCGGGCGAGTTCGGCGCCCAGCCGCTTGACCTCCTGGTACGTCCGCCCCTGCTCTCCCGCATGACTGACCATCCCGGAGTGGAACTTCTCGGCGCCCTGCCGGGACTGGCGCCACTGGAAGTAGCAGACGGCGTCGGCGCCGCGGGCGACGGCCTGGAGGGACCAGAGGCGGCTGAGGCCACGGGGTTTGGGGTGGTTCACCCCGCGCCAGTTCACCGGCCCGGCCGCCTGCTCCATGAGCATCCAGGGCCCGCGCGCCTGCGAACGGGTCATGTCCTGCACCAGGGCGCCGTGTTGCGCGCCCAGCGGATCACGCGGGTCGGGGTAGAGGTCGACGGAGACGACGTCCTCCTCCTCGGCCCACCGCCAGGCGTCCTGACCGGCCCACAGCGGCATGAAGTTGGTGGTGACCGGAATGTGCGCCGGGGAGTGCCGACGGACGATGCCCCGCTCGGCGACGTAGCACTCCAGGAGCATGTCGGAGGTGAACCGCTTGAAGTCCAGCACCTGACACGGGTTCTTCAGGTAGTGGGCGTGGCGCGGCGGCAGGACTTCCGCCCAGTCACCGTAGCCCTGGCTCCAGAAGGCCGTCCCCCAGGCGGAGTTGAGGGCGTCGAGGCTGCCGTACCTGCTCTTGAGCCAGCCCCTGAACCGGGCGGCGGCCTCGTCACCCCAGTCATAGGTGCAGTACTCGTTGTTGATGTGCCACATCGTGAGGGCGGGGTGGCCCCCGTAGCGGGCGGCGAGGTCCTCCGTGATGGCGGCGGCGTACCGGCGGTAGACGGCACTGGAGTGCGAGAAGTGCTGGCGCCCGCCCCACCACTCGGTGCGGCCGTCCTCGTCACGGGGCAGCGTCTCCGGGTGGAGGCGGCCGAGCCAGGGCGGCGGCGAGGAAGTGGGGGTGGCGAGGACGACACCGATGCCGTTGTCGTGCAGGAGGTCCATCAACCGGTCCAGCCATCCGAACTCCCGCTCCCCCGGCCGGGGTTCGAGCCTGGCCCAGGAGAAGACGCCGAGCGTGACGGAGTTGACGCCGGCGTCCTTCATCAGCCGGACGTCCTCGTGCCAGGTCTCCTCGGGCCACTGCTCCGGGTTGTAGTCGCCGCCGAAGAGGATGCGGCCCCGGGTGGCGTCAGCGAGCCCGGGCATCAGACGGGCTCCCCGTACTGGATCCCCCGCCCGTTGGTGGCGAGGTAGACGCGCCCGTACACCCGGGGGTCACCGATGACGACATCGCCGATGTACCCCCACTGATGCCGGTCGTCATTGATCCGCACCCAGCTCTTGGCGCCGTCGTCGGAGCGGTGGACGCCGGTGCCGCTGTCGATCGAACCCACCTGGTAGATCGCCGGATACTCGGCCCCGTCCGCCGCCTTGCCGAAGCCGAGGGTGTACGAGGCCCGGCAGCCGGCGACCTTCGCGAAGCTCGCCCCGCCGTCGACGGACCGGAACAGCCCGTTCCCCTTGGCGCTCAGCCACAGGTCACCGGACCGCCCGGGCGCCGCGACCACCTTGAACTGACTGTCCCCGGAGGGCAGGCCGCCCGCACGCTCGGTGAACGTGATGCCACTGTCAGTGCTGGCGAGTAGCGTTCCTGTATCGGTGTCGTACGCGTAGAAGAGCGTCGGATCGGCCGGGTCGGCGACCGGCGTGGCGCCCTTCGGGAAGGAGGGGATCTCGGTCCAGGTCGTGCCGTTGTCCGTCGACCGGTGCGCGGGGTGCTTCGTGCCGTCCCAGTGCACGAAGGACCACAGCAGCACACTGCCGTCGGCGTTGGTGGCGATCGGTCCCGGTGCGTCGTGAGCGATGGAGGGCTGGCCCGCGAAGGGCGCCCAGGTCCGTCCGCCGTCGTTCGAGTAGGCGCCGTTGCCGTGGTCGCCCCAGCCGGCCCGCACCACGTACGCCGGCCTGTCCGTGGCCTGCGCGAGTCCCGTCGCCGTCCCGAACACGGGGTTCGTCGCCATGCCGCGGGAGGGCGAGGCCGTGAGCCGCTCGTGGTACATCACGCCGATGTCCCCGGACCCGCTGATCAGGTGCGCCTCCCCGACCGGGGGCGAGATCAGCTGCCGCACGGACGTCTCCTCGAGGCCCCGGATCTGCGGGGCCCAGTGGACGAGGTCCCGCGTGCCGTACAGGGTGGCGCCGGTGCCGTAGACGACGTGCCGGGAGTCGTACGGGTCGACGGCGACGGCCTGGATCCACCAGCCGAACTTCGGCTGGTCGGCGCCGAACCTGAGGAAGGGGGTCTCGGAGACGTCGAGGACGGCCTTGTCCTTGAGGGACGTCCAGGTGCGGCCGCCGTCGGTGGTCCGGTACAGGGTGTCCACGGCCGCCCAGCGGTTGTTGGTGGAGACGACGACCGTGCCGGGCCGGCAGGCGTCCACGGCGACACCGCCGTACCCGAAGGTGTCGGCGGACCCGTCACTCGTGGTGCCGCCGGGCTTCACGGGGGTGACCTCGGTCCACGTCCCGCTGCCGGTCGCGAGCTTGTGCACACTGCCGTTCGCCTGTCCGTTGGGCCCGGGCGCGTCGGCGTACGTCACGTACAGCTCACGGGCGTGGCAGTCGTACGCGGCCCGGATCGGCACCTTGGCGGACGCGCCGGAGGGCTGACCGGGGACGGCCTCCCAGGTGGTGCCGTCGGCGGTTCTGTAGAGGTTCGCAACGGTGCCGTCGGAGTCACCCCAGCCGGCGTAGACGGATCGCCCGGCGGCGACGAGCAGGGTCACGCCCTGCCCGCTCACACTGGGGCTGCCCGGAAAAGCACTGACGGCCGCCCAGGTGGCGCCACGGTCGATGGACTTCAGCAACCCGTCATGCCGCGTCCCCAGCCACAGCACGTCACTGTCCCGGGGGTCGACGAGCAACCGCTCCCCCGCACCCCGCCCGTCCTCGTTGGCACCGAGCTTCACGGTCAGGTCGGTACGGCTCCAGGTCGCACCCCGGTCCTCGGACCGCAGGACGGCACCGTCGCCCGCCCAGGACTGGGCGTAGGTACCGAGGGCGAGGTAGAGCCGGTCCGGATGAACAGGGTCGACGGCCATCGCCTCGACACCGAGAAGGTTCCAGTCGTCCCAGCCGATGTGATCGATGAGCGGAATCCAACGCGCGGAACGGTCGTCCCAACGGTAGGCCCCGCCGATGTCGGTACGGGCGTAGGCGAGCCCCGGGACGGAGGGGTGGAACAGCACGCCGGTGACGAACCCGGTCCCACCGATGACGGCGTTGCGCCAGCGGTAGTCAGGGGCAGCGGCCTGGGCTCCGGCCGCTTGTGCGGCGCCGGGCAGGATCGGCACGGCGACAACCGCAGCGGCAGCAGCGGTACCGGCAAGAACAGCCCGACGACTCAAATGGGACATGCGCATGACACACCTCACTGTGTAAGAAGGAGTAGGGATGCACCCCCAGGGGCGCCCCCACTTCAATAGGCGCCGTTCACCCCTTGACCGCCCCGGTCAGCATCCCCTTCTTGAAGTGCCGCTGCACGAACGGCGACAACACAGCCACCGGCAGCAACGCCATCACCATCACCGCCATCTGGACGGCCAGCCCGGACAGCTGGCCCGTCCTGATCGCCTGCCCAAGGCCCACCGGCGCCTGCTGCTTCTGGACCAGTTGGATCATCACGTTCTGCAGCGGCATCATGTTCTGGTCGTTCAGGTACAGCGACGCGTTGAACCAGGCGCTCCAGTACCCCACCGCGTAGAACAGCGTGATGACCGCGAGCACGGCCCGGGACAGCGGCATCACGATCTGCCACAGGATCCGGAAGTCCCCGGCGCCGTCGATCCGCGCGCTGTCGACGAGTTCCTGCGAGATCCCCATGAAGAACCCGCGCAGCACCAGGATGTTGAAGACGCTGATGGCGCTCGGCAGGATCAGTGCCAGATAGCTGTCCGTCAGTCCGAGGGACTGCACCAGCAGATAGGTGGGGATGAGCCCGGCGCTGAAGAACATCGTCGCCAGCAGGAGCATGAGGATCCACCGGTGCCCCAGCGACCCGGACCGCGAGAGCCCGTACGCGCACAGCACGGACACCGCCATCGAGAACAACGTGCCGACCAGGGTGATCAGGACGCTGATGATCGCGGCCCGGGTGACCTGGCCCCCGCTGAGCAGTTCCTTGTAGGCGACGAAGGTGATGCCCTTGGGCACCATCACCAGTCCGCCGGCCTCGTTGATGGTCCTGCGGGACGACAGACTGGTGACCACGACGATCCAGAGCGGGAACAGGACGCCCAGGCAGGCGAGGCCCAGGACCAGCCCCTTGCTCGCGACGCCGACCTTGCCGGGCTCCTCCTCCCACACCGGGCGGGGCGGGGCGGCCCACCGGCCGGGCTTGGCCGCCGCGGGGTCGAGCACGGGCTTGTCGATGACGGCGCTCACTTCTTGTACACCCCCGACTCGCCCATGAGATGGGCCACCTTGTTCGCGGCGAGGACCAGCCCGATGCTGACGACGCCCTTGATCAGGCCTGCGGCGGCCGCGTAGCTGAAGTCCTGGTTGCGGACGCCGTTCCACCACACGAAGGTGTCGAGCACCTCGCCGGATCCCGGTCCCACCGCGTCCCGCTGGAGCAGGATCTGCTCGAAGCCGACGGTCAGCGCGTCACCGACGCGCAGCACCAGCAGCAGGGCGATCACGGGCCGCAGCGCCGGCAGGGTGACGTGCCACATCCGGCGCCAGCGCCCGGCGCCGTCCATCGCCGCCGCCTCGTACAGGTCCGGCGGGACCGAGGCCAGGGCGGCGAGGAAGACGATGATCCCCCACCCGGCGTCCTTCCAGACGCTCTGCGCGGTGATGAGGAACTTGAAGGTCGACGGGTCGGTCATGATGTTCAGCCCGTTGTGGCCGTGTTGCCGCAGCAGCTGCGACAGCAGCCCGGCCCCGCCGAAGAGTTGCTGGAAGACGGCGATGACCAGCACCCAGGAGAAGAAGTGCGGGAGGTACAGGATCGCCTGGGACAGCGCCCTGACCCGGGGGCGCACCACGCTGTTGATGAGCAGCGCGAGCAGGATCGGGATCGGGAAGTAGAGCACGAGCTGGACGAAGAAGAGCACCAGCGTGTTCTTCACCGCGTTCCAGAACGCCGAGTCGGCGAAGATCTGCTGGAAGTTCTCCAGGCCCACCCAGGGGCTGTGCAGGATCGCGACGACACCGTTGTCGCTGATGTAGGGGTCGTAGTCCTGGAAGGCGACGACGTTGCCGAGGATCGGCAGGTAGTTGAAGACCAGGAGCAGAACGACGGCCGGCACGGTCATCAGGATCAGGAGCCGGTCACGTCGGAACCTGAGCCCAAGGCTGAGCTTGTCCGGCACCTTCTTCTCGCGGGAGCCGGTGGCGGCGTGGGACGCCTCCTGGTGCTTCACCGGCGTGTTGGCCTCGGCACTGCTCCGAGGCACCGTGCTGTGGGACACGGCGGTTCTCCTTGCCTCGGTGCCGGGGTCAGCTCGCCGCTGTGCCGTTGTCGTCGAGGAGCTTCTTGTACCAGTCGCGCAGCCGGTCCCCGCCCTTGCGCTTCCAGTCGGAGATGTACTGCTGCATGTCGCTGATCTTCTTGTGGCCGCGGACGATGTCGTCCTCGAGCTGCTCCATGTCGTTGGTGAGGTTGGTGTAGCGGTTGGGCTCGACGACCTGCAGGCCCCAGAAGGAGGACTTCTTGGTGAAGGCGCCCATCCGCTGCTGCCACTCGACCATTCCCTTGGTGTAGTCGGGGAAGTCGGGGTGGGCGATGGTCGCGGCGGGGCTCGCGACCATGACGTAGGCGTTGATGACCTCGTTGTTGCCCTTGTCGGTCTTGACCGGGACACCGTTCTTCACGGTGTAGTCGGTGCCCTCGACGCCGTAGTTCGTCATCATCCACTCCTTGGTGCCGTAGGGCGCCGCGGTGACGTTGGCGACGGACAGCACGTCGTGGATGACGGACGCGGAGGCCTTCTTGTTGATGAAGGCGAAGATGCCGGCCGGGTTCGCGGCCCACAGGACGGGGTTGCCGCCGTCGTGGCCCCACAGGTCCATGCCCCAGATCTTGAAGTTGGGGTTCTGGGCGGCCTGGATGGCCTGCTGGGCGTACCAGTTGGAGATGTCGTTGTTCCAGATCAGAAACTCACCGGAGGCGAACTTGGCGGTCGGGTCGGTGGCCTGGCTCTTGCCCAGGAGGAAGTCGGGGTGCACGTACCCGGCGGCGAACAGCTTGCGCGTCCACTCCAGCGCTTCGAGGTACTCAGGGGTCTCCATGCGGTGGGTCATCTTGCCGTCCACCATGGTCCAGCTGAGCGACTTCTCGCCGCCGCTGATCACGCCGAAGGTGTTGAACGCGGTCCACTTCATGTCCCCGCAGGCCCACCGCTTGGCCTTGGCGCTGGTGATCTCCTTGGCCAGCGACATGAACTCGTCGGCGGACTTGGGGACTTGGTAGCCCTGCTTCTCGAAGATGTCCTGCCGGTACAGGGGCACGATGTTCTGCACGTACGAGGCCGGCATCGGCAGGCCCATCAGCTTGCCGCCGAAGATGGACCGCTGCCAGGCGTCGGTGGGGATCGCCGCGAGGTTCGGGTACTGCTTGACCTTGTCGCCGGACAGGTAGGGGCCGAGGTCGGCGAACTTGCCGATGATGGCGCTGGGTATCTTCGCCGTCATGTTCCAGCCCGGGATGACCACCACGTCCGGGATGTCGCTGGAGGCGAGGACCGCGCCGAGCTTCTGGTCGTAGGTGTTGCCGTCCTGGTTCTGCCACTGGACGTCGACGCCGATCACGGCGTTGGCCGCGGTGTAGTAGGCGCAGCTCTGCTTCGGCGGCGAGCCCCAGAACGGCGACATGATGGTGACCTTGCCGCCCTTGCCCAGCTTGTCGGGCACCGACGTCTTGAGGGTGGCGACGTCGAGCTTGCCGGTGAAGCCCATGGACGAGCCGTTCTTCGACGGGATGTCCGGCGTCACCACGCTGCTGGCCACGTACGTCGGGAGGATCTTCTTCGCGTTCTTGCCCGACGTCGTGCCCCCGCCCGACCCGCTTTCCGAGCCCCCGCAGGCGGCGAGCAGCGGCATCCCGCCGGCGACCGCCGCGGTGGCGACCGCGGTCGAGGCGAGGAAGCTTCTCCGGCTCGGACCGGACGGACCCGTGGAGGGGGAAGCGGCGTTCGGCGTCATTGCGTCAACCCTTCGTGGCGCACCAGGACACCCGGCGGTAGGCCGTCGGCTGCGGTGTCTCGAGTGGAACTGGCTGAGCTGAAGCGACCTTTCGACGACTGCGGGCGGCACCCAGTAGTCGAAGCGCTTCGATGTTGCTGTGAGGTTAGGTGAACGCCTGGGGGTGCACAAGGGTCGATTCCAAGATTCCTCGGGGCGTGCACAGACGACCTCTTCTTATGCGGCGCATGAAGTAACCGTGTTCGTGTCTTGACACCCGCCCATCCGTCGAATGAGCATCGAAGCGCTTCGAAAGCGTTCCGTCGCTCCATCGCAAGGGGATCCCCACGTGACCGAACTCGCGCCGCACACCCCGCCGTTCCGCGATCCGCAGCTGCCGTTCGCGAAGCGCATCGACGACCTGCTGGAGCGGCTGACGCTCGACGAGAAGATCTCCTTCCTGCACCAGTTCGCGCCCGCCGTCGAGCACCTGGGCATCGACGCCTTCCGCACCGGCCAGGAGGCCCTGCACGGTGTGGCGTGGATGGGTCCGGCGACGGTCTTCCCGCAGGCCGTGGGACTCGGCGCGACCTGGAACACCGATCTCGTACGCCGGGTCGGCGAGGCGGTGTCGAGAGAGGTCCGTGCGATGCGCGCCACCGACGACCGCGTGGGCCTCAACGTCTGGTCGCCCACGGTCAATCTCCTGCGCCACCCCCTGTGGGGCCGCAACGAAGAGGGCTACTCCGAGGACCCGAAGCTGACCTCGGCGATCGCCACGGCGTACACCCACGGCCTGCGCGGCGAGCACCCGACGTACTGGCGCACGGCGCCGGTCCTCAAGCACTGGCTGGCCCACAACAACGAGACGGACCGGGCCACTTCGTCGTCCTCGGTCCGCCCGCGCGTCCTGCACGAGTACGACCTGCGCGCCTTCCGTGAGACGGTCGAGGCGGGCGCGGTGGCCGGCGTGATGCCCGCGTACAACCTGGTCAACGGCCGCCCCAACCACGTGTCCCCCTACCTGCGGGAGCACTTGCGCACCTGGACTCAGGAGGACCTGCTGGTCTGCTCGGACGCGGGGGCGCCCTCGAACCTGGTCGACTTCGAGCACTACTACGGCACCCACGAGGAGGCGACGGCCGCCGCGCTGCTCGCCGGGGTCGACAGCTTCACCGACCACGGGACCGACAGCACACAGATCGTCGGGCGGGTCCGCAAGGCCTACGAGCAGGGCCTGTTGACGGAGGCCGACATCGACACGGCGGTGCGCAGACAGCTCTCCGTCCGGTTTCGTCTCGGCGAGTTCGACCCGCACCACGACCCGCACGCGACCACCGGCGAGTTCGACACCCCGGCGCACCGCGCGCTGGCCCAGGAGGCGGCGGAGCAGGCGATCGTGCTGCTGAAGAACGACGGCCTGCTGCCGCTCGCCCCCGACACCCGCGTGGCCGTGGTGGGCCTGCTGGCCGACGAGTGCAAACTCGACTGGTACAGCGGCACGTTGATCCACCGCTCCACTCCCCTGGAGGGCCTGTACGAGCGGTTCGGCGCCGAACGCGTGGAGTTCTCGGAGGGCGTGGACCGGGTGCGCCTGAGGACGTCGGCGGGTGAGTTCCTCCATGTGCCGCAGGCCGAGGCCGACGACGAGGTTCGGGGCGCGGAAGGGGCGTTGGACCCGGCCCTCCTCGCCGGCCGCACCGACCTCCCGCCGCTGACCACCGACCCGGCCGGCACCGAACTCGCCCTGGTCGACTGGGGCGAGGGCCTGCTGACGCTCCGCGCGCCCGACGGCCGGTACCTCTCCGTCGCCGAGGACGGCTACGTCCGCGCCTCGGCGGACCAGCCCGGCGGCTGGGTCGTCCAGGAGACGTTCCGCCTCGAGCCCCATGACAACGGCCACCTCCTCAGGCATGTCGGCACGGGTCGCCACGTCTGTGTCACCGCCGACGGAGTGAAGGTTGCCGACGGGAATCCGGACATCTTCGAGCTGATCGTCGCCGAACGCGGTGAGGAGGCCGTGAGAAGGGCCGCGGAGCAGGCGGACGTGGTCCTGGTCGTGGCGGGCAACGACCCGCACATCAACGGCCGCGAGACCGAGGACCGTACGACGCTGCGCCTGCCCGAGCACCAGGAGCGGCTGCTGCGCGCGGCCCGGGCCGCGAACCCGCGCACGGTCCTGGCGCTGGTCTCGGCGTACCCCTACACCGTGCCGACGTCCTCGCTCCCGGCGGTGCTGTGGACCGCGCACGGCGGCCAGGCGGCCGGCACCGCGCTCGCCCGGGTCCTGTCCGGCGACGTCTCCCCCGCCGGCCGCCTCCCGCAGACCTGGTACGAGAGCGACGCCGACCTGCCCGGCCTGCTGGACTACGACGTGATCGGCGGCCGCCAGACCTACCTGTACTTCGAGGGCACGCCCCTGTTCCCGTTCGGCCACGGCCTGTCCTACGCGACCTTCTCCTACGGTGAGTTGACCGGCCGAGCGGAGGACGGCACGCTGCACGTGTCCTTCACGGTCGCCAACTCCGGTGACATGACGGCCGACGAGGTCGCCCAGCTCTACACCCGCGCCGTGGAGCCGGCCGTGCCGCGGCCGCGCCGGGAGCTGATCGCGCACCGTCGCATCACCCTGGCACCGGGCGAGAAGGCGGAGCTGAGCTTCCAGATCCCGCTGTCCGCCTTCGCGTTCTGGGACGTGGCGCGGGGCGGGTGGCGTCTGGAGCCTGGCCCCTACGAGCTCCTGGCCGGCGCCTCCAGCGAGGACGTCCGGCTGCGGACGACGGTGGTTTTGGACGGCGAGCCCGGCGCCCCGCGTCCCGTGCTGCCGCGGGGGCTGGAGGCGGCCGACTTCGACGAGCAGAGCGGGGCGGCGATCGTCGACCGGACGAAGGCGGCGGGCGACGCGGTGACGCCGGAGCCGAACCGGATCGCCGAACTGGTCTACCGGGACTGCGACTTGGGGGACGGCGCCACCGAGGTGACGGTGACGGTCGCCGGCGAGGGCACCGTCGAGCTGTCCCTGGACGGGGGCGCGGTCCTCGCCGAACTCGGCGCGCAGGCGCCCACCTCGGGCCCGTACGACTACACCACGCTCGGCGCCCCGATCGCCGCGGAGGGCGTGCACGACGTGCACATCAGGCTGCGCGGCCCGCTGCGGCTCGCGCGGGTCGGCTTCTCCGGTTGAGGGTCCGGAGCAGGCCGGCCGAAAGAAGGGGCCCGGCACCGGAAGGCAGCGGTGCCGGGCCCCTTCGGGGAGCCTATGTGAAAATGGTTCCCATTAGCTAGAGTCTGGCCGGAGCCGTGGGCTCAGAGAGCCAGCCCGGTCAGCACCAGCACCCGCTCGTAGGTGTAGTCGTCCATCGCGAACTTCACGCCCTCGCGGCCCACGCCGGACTGCTTGGCGCCGCCGTACGGCATCTGGTCGGCACGGTAGGAGGGGACGTCGCCGATGACGACGCCGCCGACCTCGAGGGCGCGGTGGGCGCGGAAGGCGGCCTGCAGGTCGTGCGTGAACACACCTGCCTGGAGGCCGTACTTGGAGTCGTTGACGGCCGCGAAGGCCGCGTCCTCACCGTCCGCCTTCTGCACGGTCAGGACGGGACCGAACACCTCCTCGCAGGAGATGGTCACGTCCGCCGGTACGTCGGTGAGGACGGTCGGCGCGTAGGAAGCGCCGTCGCGGTCGCCGCCGGTGAGCAGGGTCGCGCCGGCCTCGACGGCCTCCTTGACCCACGCCTCGACGCGCTTGGCGGCGTCCTCGCTGACCAGCGGGCCCACGTCGGTCTTGTCGTCGCTCGGGTCACCGGTGACCTGGGCCTCGACGGCGGCGACGATACGCGGCAGCAGACGGTCGTACACCGAGGCGTCGGCGATGACCCGCTGGACGGAGATGCAGGACTGGCCGCCCTGGTAGTTGGAGAAAGTGGCGATACGGGTGGCGGCCCAGTCGAGGTCGGCGTCGCTCGCGTAGTCGCCGAGGACGACGGCCGCGCCGTTGCCGCCGAGCTCCAGGGTGAGGTGCTTGCGCGGGACCGAGTCCATGATCGCGTAGCCGACCTTGTCGGAGCCGGTGAAGGAGATGACAGGCAGCCGCTCGTCCTGGACCAGGGCGGGCATCTTGTCGTTGGCGACCGGGAGGATGCTCCAGGAGCCGGCCGGCAGGTCGGTCTCGGCGAGCAGGTCGCCGATGATCAGGCCGGAGAGCGGGGTGGCCGGGGCCGGCTTGAGGATGATCGGTGCGCCGGCCGCGATCGCCGGGGCGATCTTGTGGGCGCAGAGGTTGAGCGGGAAGTTGAAGGGCGCGATACCGAGGACGGCGCCCTTGGGGAAGCGGCGGGTCAGCGCGAGCCGGCCCTGGCCGCCGAGGTCGGTGTCGAGCCGCTGGGCCTCGCCGCTGTTGAAGCGCCGGGCCTCCTCGGCGGCGAACCGGAACACGGAGACGGCACGGCCGACCTCGCCGCGCGCCCACTTGACCGGCTTGCCGTTCTCGGCGGAGATCAGCCGGGCGATCTCCTCGGTGCGCTCCACGAGCCGGCGGCTGACGTGGTCCAGCGCGGCGGCGCGGACGTGCGCGGGCGTCGCGGCGAACTCGTCGCGTACGGCGTGTGCGGCGGCGACGGCCTCCTCGACCTGCGCGTCGGTCGGCACGCTCACCTTGCCGACCAGGCGGCCGTCCCACGGGGAGGTCACGTCGAAGGTGTCCTCGCCGGTGACCTGGCGGCCGGCGAGCCAGAAGGCGGTGGTGGAAGTCATCAGGGGTCCCGGCCCTTCCGTCGGGTGTACAGGGGTTCGGGTCCACGGTAGGGCGGCGGGGGCGGGGGTGCGTTTGTCCGGGGTGTAGTGGTCCCAGGGGTTGATGCTCCGCTTTGGCAGACGCCGATTGCGGCGGCTACTCCGACGACGTCGCCTTCAGTGCCAGCCACAGCTCCATGCGTACGTCCGGGTCGTCCAGCGAGCGGCCGAGGATCTCCTCGACGCGCCGCATGCGGTAGCGCAGGGTGTGCCGGTGGACGCCGAGGTCCGCCGCCGCCGCGTCCCACTGGCCGTGCCGCGACAGCCAGGCCCGCAGCGAGGCCACCAGGTCGCCCCGGCCGGTCGCGTCGTGCTCGTACAGCGGGCGGAGCAGGCCGTCCGCGAAGGCCCTGACCGCGTCGTCGGCCAGCAGCGGCACCACCGAACCGGACGCCAACTGCTCATGGGCCACCTGGACGCGGCCCCGGCGCCGGGCGACCGATATGGCCTGCTCGGCCTGCTTGTAGGCGGCCGCGGCGGCGATCGGGCCGACCGGCGCCGACACGCCGACCACCAGCTCGTCCTCCTCGCCGCCCGGCTGCTCCGCGGCCGTCCCGGACCGCGCGGCCTCCACGGCCGCCGCGTACGCGCCGCAGGCCGCCAGGGCCGCGCCCTCGTCCGAGGCGAGCACCACCAGCCGCTCCCCCTCGGGCACGACCAGCAGCGCCTCCCCGGCCCGCGCCGCCGCCGACTCCATGGTCTCGGCGAGCGCGACCAGCGGATCGCCGTTCGTGCCGTCGGCGGCGGCCCGCGCCGAGGACGCCGGGGCCGTCTCGGCGACGATCAGCCTGAAGGGGGCGTCCAGGAGACCGCCGTACAGGTCACCGGCGACGGCGCGCGCGTGGTCCGGTTCGCCGGCGAGCAGCATCCGCAGCACGGCCGCGCCGAGGCGCTGCCCGGCGGCGTGCAGGGAGCGGGAACGTTCGGTGGTGAGCGTGAGCAGGGCGATCGCCGAGTGCACCGCGTAGCGCTCCGCCGTGCCGAGCGCCGACGCGGTCCCCACCGCCAGCGCGGCCCTGGGCCCGCGGCCCGTGCCGAGCGAGTGGAGTTCCACCCGGTCCTCGTTCTCCGGGCCGCCCACCACCGAGGACGCCGGTGCCGGCCGGTCGCGCAGTCGTTGCACGTCCGCCGTGAGCCGCGCGGCCCGTCGTCCCGCCCACTCCGGCGCGGTGGCCACGACGGCGCCCGAGGCGTCGTACAGCGCCGCCCAGCCGTCGACCTGCGCGGCGAGCGCGGCGAGCAGCCCCTCCGGGCCCTCGGCGAGCGCGTGCTTGGTCAGTTCGCGCTGGGCGGCGAACCCGGCCGTCACCGCCCGGTACTGGTCGGCGGCGATCGCCGCGGAGACGGCCTTGCTGATGGCGAGGAAGGGCGTGCGGCGCGGCACCTCCAGCAGGGGCAGCCCCGCCTCCTGTGCCGCCTCGACCAGCGCGGCGGGAATCTCCTCGTAGTTGACGCCGACGGCGAACCCGAGCCCGACGACCCCCGCCCCGACCAGCCGCTTCACATACCGCCGCATCGCCTCCGGGTCCTCCGCGTCCAGCTTCAGCGCGGTGATCAGCAGCAGCTCGCCGCCCTCCATGTACGGCACGGGGTCGGCGAGTTCACTGACGTGCGCCCAGCGGACCGGCACGTCCAGACGGTCCTCGCCCGCGCGCACGGTCAGCTTGAGCGCGGAGTGGTGGACGAGCGAGGCGAGCGTCGGGGGCATGGGGCCTTCAGGTCTGTGGGGGCGCCGTGGTCCTTGTGATCGGTTGGCCGCCGTGTATGAGCAGCCTATGCCGATTCCGCCGCGACGTACGGTCGGCTTCAGCTCGTCGGCTTCATCCCCTCAGGTCCACCAGCAGGGGCGGCGCGTGCTCTCCCTTCACGTTCGTCAGTGACAGCACCGCGTGCCCCGGCGGAACGCCGTGCGCCAGCTCGGACGCCGACCACCGTTCCCGTTCCACCTGGCGGACGGTGACGGCGCGCTGGGTCGGCGCCTTGCCGGTGATCACCCGCCGCAGCATGTGCAGGGCCTTCCCGGCGGGTGTCTCCGCGATGATCTGCCGGTCGGTGACGTCCCGCGCCTCGATCCACTCCTTGCCCCACACCTCGGCGAAGTCCTGCCCGTCCCACGGGGTGAGCCCGGACAGGGCCATACGGCACCCGGTGGCGCCGAGCAGCGGTGTGCGCAGCGGCCTCGGCACGTCGTCCAGGGTGCGCAGTGTCAGCACCACGCCGGCGTTGGCCGACCGCAGCCGCTGGATCGCCCGTACCGCCTCCGGCGTGACGACACCCGTGGCGTCGTCCAGCACCAGGCAGGCGAACAGCGACCGGTCCTCCCGGGCCGCCACGCTCGCCGTGAACTGCGCCAGCACCAGCCGCGCGAGCATCCGCGAGGCGTCCGCGTGCCCGCGTTCGGGCAGGTCGATGCGGACCCGCACCGGATGGTCGAGCGCCTTGAGGGTGAAGGGCTTCGACTGGCCCGAGGTGTCGAAAAACCCGGCAAAGGCGGGCCGGTCGAGCAGCGCCACCCGGTCCGCGAGCACCGGCGCCACATCGCCGGGCTGCCCCGACTGCCGCACCCGCGCGTCCAGTTCCCGGATCAGCGACTCCTGCCCGGAGCCCTGCAGCGCCGTGCGCAGCTCGTCCAGCGGTCCGGGCGCCCCGTCGAGCAGTTGCCGCAGCTCCGGCACGGAGGGAAAGCGGTCGTGGACCGCGCGGAACGGGCCGAGCAGCTGGGCCAGCACCGTGGTCGAGCGCCGGCCGTCACCGCCGGGGTGCGGGTCGGCAAGGTCCCCGACCAGCGCCTCGGCGAGCACCGCGGCGGCCTCGTCGGGGTCGGCGGTCCCCCCGTACAGGTCCAGGTCGTACACGGACTCCGGGTTCCCGATCCGTACGACGACGTCGTAGGCGTCGACCGGTCCGAGCCCGGCGCCGGCCGCGCCGACCACGACGACCGCGGCCCGCCCGGCGAGGGCGTGCAGGCACAGCGACTCGGCGAGCGGCCGGACCACCGTGCCGGTCTTGCCGGAGCCGGCCGGTCCGACGGCGAGGAGGGAGGTGCCGAGCAGGTCGGGGCCGAGGCCCAGACCGGCGCCTCGGTAGGCGTACGGATTGCGGGGATCGTCGGCGGTGGTGCCGAGCCGTACCTGGCCGGTGAGCAGGTCGTGCCGGGCGATGCGGGCGGGCAGGTCGCGTTCGCCGGAGGGGTGCAGGCAGGCGGCGGCGCCGTCCTGGAGCACGGCCGAGGTGAACGTGGCGAGGCTGAACCGGCCGCTGCGCACGCCCTGCCAGGCCCGGGCGATCCGCGCGTGGTCGACGTCCCGCATCCTTCCCGCCCGCGCCTCGGCGGCGAGCCGGTCGGCGGCGTCGACGGCACCGGCCGCACGGAGCTGCGGCCACTCGGCGGGGTCCTCGGCCGGGGCCGGGACCGCCTGCTCCCGCTCGGGGCTGCGGCGCAGGTGCGGGGCGACGAAACGGCGCCAGATCTCACCCCATCGGCCCAGGCGGCCGACGGCGATCATGATGAGGAAGGCGACGAGCAGCTCGTAGCCCTCATAGACGAGGTAGTTGACGACCTCGCTGCTCCCGCCGCGCCAGGAGGCCGGGACGATCAGCTTGAACGGCAGCAGCCACCACTCGCCGACATAGCCGTTCTGGAGCAGCGACCAGACCAACCAGCCGACGAGGAAGGCGATCACCGCGCCGCTGATCAGCTGGCGGGTGGGGATCTGCTCCGGTTCCTCCTTCGCCCGGGGCCGGTGCCCGAAGCGCCACACGCCCGGCAGCGCCTCCGGTCGCGGTGCCCTGAGCCACGTCAGGAACGCCGAACTGTCGGGAAGCGGCGGCACCGACGGCGCCTGCGTGGGCCTCGGTGGCACGGCCGAGCGTGCCCGCGGCACAGGATTCGCATGCGTACCCCGCGCGTCCTGCGTCCCGTCGCTGTCCATCACCCTCGCTCCCTGACCAGCCGTTCCGTCCACCTTCAGCGGTCAATCTAACGCCCACGCCAGGGGAGTTCACCGATTGCGGGAGGAGCGGCGCCAGACGGTTACCGGCGGTCCGGTCCGGTGGCGCGTCGCCCGGCCCCGCGCGCCGCTATGTCCACCGCGGACAACCCGATGCGCCGACAACGCCCACATGGAGCATGCCCACCCCCCTCTCCCCGTCCTAGCCTGCGAGAAAAGAAGGCAACAGACAGCAAGTCCGCAATTCCCCCCAGGAGCCCGTCATGAGCGCACTTCCGCAGGAGCGCCGCGTCGTCACCGCCATCCCCGGTCCGAAGTCGCAGGAACTGCAGGCCCGCCGTACCGCGGCGGTCGCGCAGGGTGTGGGCTCCGTGCTGCCCGTGTTCACCGCGCGCGCGGGCGGCGGAATCATCGAGGACGTCGATGGCAACCGGCTCATCGACTTCGGTTCCGGCATCGCGGTGACCTCGGTGGGCGCCTCCGCCGAGGCCGTCGTACGCCGGGCCTCCGCGCAGCTGGCCGACTTCACCCACACATGTTTCATGGTCACCCCGTACGAGGGCTACGTGGAGGTCGCCGAGGCCCTCGCCGAGCTCACCCCGGGTGACCACGCCAAGAAGTCCGCGCTGTTCAACAGCGGCGCCGAGGCCGTCGAGAACGCCGTGAAGATCGCACGCGCGTACACCAAGCGGCAGGCGGTGGTCGTGTTCGACCACGGGTACCACGGGCGTACCAACCTGACGATGGCGCTCACCGCCAAGAACATGCCGTACAAGCACGGCTTCGGGCCGTTCGCGCCCGAGGTGTACCGCGTGCCCCTCGCCTACGGCTACCGCTGGCCGACCGGTCCGGACAACGCCGGTCCCGAGGCCGCCGCCCAGGCCATCGACCAGATCAGCAAGCAGGTCGGCCCGGACAACGTGGCCGCGATCATCATCGAGCCGGTGCTCGGCGAGGGCGGCTTCATCGAGCCGGCGAAGGGCTTCCTGCCGGCGATCCGGAAGTTCGCCTCCGACAACGGCATCGTCTTCGTCGCCGACGAGATCCAGTCCGGTTTCTGCCGGACCGGCCAGTGGTTCGCCTGCGAGGACGAGGGGATCGTCCCGGACCTGATCACGACCGCCAAGGGCATCGCGGGCGGGCTCCCGCTGGCCGCCGTCACCGGTCGCGCCGAGATCATGGACGCCGCGCACGCGGGCGGGCTCGGCGGCACCTACGGCGGCAACCCCGTCGCCTGCGCGGGCGCGCTGGGCGCCATCGAGACCATGAAGGAGCTCGACCTCAACGCGAAGGCGAGGACCATCGAGTCGATCATGAAGCCGCGCCTTTCCGCCATGGCCGAGAAGTTCGACGTCATCGGCGACGTCCGCGGCCGTGGCGCCATGATCGCGATCGAGCTGGTCAAGGACCGTACGACCAAGGAGCCCAACCCGGAGGCGACCGCCGCGCTGGCCAAGGCCTGCCACCAGGAGGGGCTGCTGGTCCTGACCTGCGGCACCTACGGCAACGTGCTGCGCTTCCTGCCGCCGCTGGTCATCGGCGAGGATCTGCTCGGCGAGGGCCTCGACATCATCGAGCAGGCGCTCGCCCGCATCTGAGTCACATGGGGGCGACCGACGGCAGGCCGTGTGAAGAAGGTGTGCGAGGTGTCTGTCGGGACGCCGTTGCGGCTGTCTTCGGCCACCGGACTGCCGTAGGTTCTACCCAGATGAGAGATACACCCCGCCCACAGGGGACTGTGGGCGACTTCAGGCCGTGGCCTCCCCAGCTACGACCTGGTCGTGCCCTCGCGCACACACCCGGAGCTTCCGGCTCCGGATCTCCTCACCGATCGGACAGTCGCCCGCCCCAAACCCCCCGGGGTGGGCGTCCATCCGATCCGATCGGCCGCCCCGGAACGACCCCCCCTGTTCCGGGGCGGCCGGCCTCCTTCCTCATCCTCCTTCTCGGGCTTCCCGCCCTCCTCTTCGCGCTGATCACCTGGCAGGTCGTCTCCGGCGGCCTGCTGCTGCGCGTCGACGAGCGGATCAGCCGCGCGGTCGTCGTGCCGAGCCGCTTCTACGGGGCCCTGTCCGACCTCGGCAACGTGACGGTCGCGGTCCCGGTGCTCGCCGTGGTCCTCGGGTACGTCGCCTGCCGCGGGCGCGCCGCGGGGACGGACCGCTGGTGGCTGGCGCCGCTCGCGGCGGCGGTGCTGATGGCGCTGGTCCCGGCGCTGGTCGTGCCGCTCAAGGAGCTGATCGCCCGCCGGGGCCCGTGGATCATGCCGGGCACCGGCTACTACCCGTCCGGGCACACGGCGACGGCCGGCGTCGCCTACGGTTCCGCGACCCTGGTCCTGCTCCCCTGGCTGAGCTCGGCCCGCTGGCGCCGCGCGCTGGTCATCGGGTACGTGGTGGTCGTTCTCGGGGTCGGCTACGGCCTGGTCCGGCACGGCTATCACTGGCCGCTGGACGTGGTGGCGAGCTGGTGTCTGTGTGCGGTGCTGCTGTCCGCGCTGTGGCTGTTCCTGGTGCGCGTCGGCCACCTCGGGGCGTCAGGCGGACGTTGGTCAACGACTGACTGACGGTCAGCTGTCGAAACCGAGTCCCAGTCTGTCCATCGTGCGCAGCCAGAGGTTGCGGCGGCCGGCGTGGGAGTCGGCGCGGGCGAGGGACCACTTGGTGAGGGCGATGCCGGTCCAGGCGAAGGGCTCGGGCGGGAAGGGGAGCGGCTTCTTGCGCACCATCTCGAGGGAGGTGCGCTCGGTCGTCTCCCCCGCCAGCAGGTCCAGCATCACCTCGGCGCCGAAGCGGGTGGCGCCGACGCCGAGGCCGGTGTAGCCGGCCGCGTAGGCCACCCTGCCCTGGTGGGCGGTGCCGAAGAAGGCGGAGAAGCGCGAGCAGGTGTCGATCGCGCCGCCCCACGCGTGCGTGAAGCGGACGCCCTCCAGTTGCGGGAAGCAGGTGAAGAAGTGCCCGGCGAGCTTGGCGTAGGTCTCGGGCCGGTCGTCGTACTCGGCGCGCACCCGGCCGCCGTAGTGGTGGACGGCGTCGTAACCGCCCCACAGGACGCGGTTGTCGGCGGAGAGACGGAAGTAGTGGAACTGGTTCGCCGAGTCGCCGAGGCCCTGGCGGTTCTTCCAGCCGACGGAGGCGAGTTGGTCCGGGGTGAGCGGCTCGGTCATCAGGGCGTAGTCGTAGACGGGCACGGTGTACGCCCGGACGCGTCTGACCAGATTGGGGAAGATGTTGGTGCCGAGCGCGACCTCGCGGGCGCGGACCGAGCCGTAGGGGGTGCGCACGGCCATCCCGGCGCCGTACGGCTTCAGAGTGAGGGCGGGGGTGTGCTCGTAGACGCGGACGCCGAGGTGGAGGCAGGCGCGCTTGAGGCCCCAGGCCAGCTTGGCGGGGTGGACCATGGCGACGCCTCTGCGGTCCCACAGACCCGCCTGGAAGGTCGGTGAGTCGACCTGTTCCCGCACCGCGTCGGCGTCCAGGAACTCGACGCCGTCGGCGAGTCCTTCGCGCTCGATCTGCTCGTACCAGTCCCGCAGTTCCCGGGCCTGGTACGTCTGCGTCGCCACGTCGATCTCGCCGGTGCGCTCGAAGTCGCAGTCCAGGCCGTACCGGGCGACCGCCTTCTCGATTTCGTCGAGGTTGCGGGCGCCGAGTTCCTGGAGGCGGTGGATCTCGTCCGGCCAGCGGGTGAGGCCGTTGGGCAGGCCGTGGGTGAGGGAGGCGGCGCAGAAGCCGCCGTTGCGCCCGGAGGCGGCCCAGCCCGCCTCCCGGCCTTCCAGCAGGACGACGTCCCGGCCGGGGTCGCGCTCCTTGGCGATCAGCGCGGTCCACAGTCCGCTGTAGCCGCCGCCGACGACCAGCAGGTCGCAGGTCTCGCCTCCGGTGAGCGCGGGCTCGGGGCGGGGCCTGCCGGGATCTTCCAGCCAGTACGGGACCGGCTGGGCCTCGGAAAGCGACTTGGTCCAGTTGTTGCCACGGCTCATGGCGCTCGGGGCCATGATTTCAACTCCCTACCAGGGGTGTGCGGTCAGGCCTTCTGCTTGGTGCGGCGATTCCCGATGAGCATGGCCGCCAGCACGAACAGTACGGCGACCAGGAACATGGTCGTCCCGATGACATTGATCTGAACGGGTGTCCCGCGCTGTGCCGAACCCCAGACGAACATGGGGAACGTGACGGTCGAGCCCGCGTTGAAATTGGTGATGATGAAATCGTCGAAGGAGAGCGCGAAGGACAGCAGCGCGCCCGCGGCGATTCCCGGTGCCGCGATGGGCAGCGTGACCCTCAGGAAGGTCTGCGCGGGACTGGCGTACAGATCCCGCGCGGCCTCCTCGAGCCGCGGGTCCATCGACATCACGCGCGCCTTGACGGCGACCACGACGAAGCTGAGGCAGAACATGATGTGGGCGATCAGGATCGTCCAGAAGCCCAGCTGGGCGCCCATGTTGAGGAACAGGGTGAGCAGCGAGGCCGCCATGACGACCTCGGGCATCGCCATCGGCAGGAAGATCAGCGAGTTCACGGCGCCCCGCGCGCGGAAGCGGTAACGGACCAGCGCGAAGGCGATCATCGTGCCGAGGACCGTGGCGCCGATCGTCGCGAGCGCCGCGATCTGGAGGCTGATGGAGAGCGAGCCGCACATGTCGGCCACCCCGCACGGCTGCTTCCATGCGTCCAGCGAGAACTGCTGCCACTCGTAGTTGAAGCGCCCCTTCGGTTTGTTGAAGGAGAACACCGTGACGATGACGTTGGGAAGGAGGAGATATCCGAGGGTGATCAGCCCCGCGATGACGACGAGATGGCGTTTGAGCCAGTTGACGAGGGCCATCTAAACCAGATCCTCCGTCCCGGACTTGCGGATGTAGATGGTGACCATGACGAGGATCGCGGCCATGAGGATGAAGGAAAGGGCCGCCGCCGTCGGGTAGTCGAGAATTCTCAGGAACTGCGTCTGGATGACGTTCCCGACCATCCGGGTGTCCGTCGAGCCGAGCAGGTCCGCGTTGACGTAGTCGCCGGCCGCCGGGATGAAGGTCAGCAGCGTGCCGGAGACGACGCCCGGCATGGACAGCGGGAAGGTCACCTTGCGGAAGGTGGTGAAGGGCTTCGCGTAGAGGTCGCCGGCCGCCTCGTGCAGCCGTCCGTCGATGCGCTCCAGCGAGGTGTACAGCGGCAGGATCATGAACGGCAGGAAGTTGTACGTCAGTCCGCACACGACCGCGAGCGGGGTGGCCAGCACCCGGTCGCCCGCCGTCCAGCCGAGCCAGTTGGTGAGGTCCAGGACGTGCAGGGAGTGGAGGGTGTGCACGACCGGGCCGTTGTCGGCGAGGATCGTCTTCCAGGCCAGGGTGCGGATCAGGAAGCTGGTGAAGAAGGGCGCGATCACCAGGATCATGATCAGGTTGCGCCAGCGCCCCGCGCGGAAGGCGATCAGGTACGCCAGCGGATACCCGAGCAGCAGACACAGCACGGTCGCCGCGGCCGCGTAGAGCACCGAGCGGACGAACTGGGGCCAGTACTGGGACAGCGCGTCCCAGTAGGTGGCGAAGTGCCAGGTGACCTTGTAGCCCCCCTCCAGGGAGCCCGTCTGCACGGACGTGGAGGCCTGGTAGATCATCGGCAGCGCGAAGAAGACGATCAGCCACAGGATGCCGGGGAGCAGGAGCCAGTACGGCACCAGCCGGCCACGTTTGCGCGGCGGCTTCTTCTCTGGGGCCGGCGCCAGGGGCGGCGCCTCGGTGACGGCGGCCATCAGGCGGCGTCCTCCTCGACCTCGGCGACACCAGCGTCGCCCACCGTCCCAGCAAGCAGGGACTGTGCAGCGTCAAGGCCGAAGGTGTGCGCGGGGTTCCAGTGCAGGACGACCTCGGCGCCCGGCACGAGGCGGGGGTCGCGGTCGATGTTCTGCGCGTAGACCTCGAAGTCGGGGCAGACGGGGCTGTCGATGACGTACTGAGTGGAGACGCCGATGAAGGAGGAGTCGGCGATCGTGCCCGAGATGCGGTTGCGGCCCTCGGCGATCTCGCCCGCGTCGTCGGCGTGGGTGAGGGAGATCTTCTCGGGGCGGACACCGACCAGGACCTTGCCGCCGGTGGTCGTGGGCGCGGAGCAGCGCGCCTGGGGCAGCACGAGCTTGCCGCCGCCCGCCCTGAGCACGATGTCCTCGCCGCTCCTGGAGTCGACCTCGGCCTCGATGAGGTTGGAGGTGCCGAGGAAGTTGGCGACGAACGTGGTCTGCGGGTTCTCGTACAGGTCGGTCGGGGAGCCGAGTTGCTCGACGCGGCCCGCGTTCATCACGGCGACCGTGTCGGCCATGGTCATGGCCTCCTCCTGGTCGTGCGTGACGTGGATGAAGGTGATGCCGACCTCGGTCTGGATGCGCTTGAGCTCCAGCTGCATCTGGCGGCGCAGCTTGAGGTCGAGGGCGCCGAGGGGCTCGTCCAGGAGGAGCACTTTCGGATGGTTGATCAGGGCGCGGGCGACGGCGACGCGCTGCTGCTGGCCGCCGGAGAGCTGGTGCGGTTTCTTGCGGGCCTGCTCGCCGAGCTGGACCAGCTCCAGCATGTCCTCGACCTGCTTCTTCACGCTCTTGATGCCGCGCCGGCGCAGGCCGAAGGCGACGTTCTCGAAGATGTCGAGGTGCGGGAAGAGGGCGTACGACTGGAAGACGGTGTTCACCGGCCGCTTGTAGGGCGGCAGTCGGGTGACCTCCTGCTCGCCGAGGTGGACGGTGCCGCTGGTGGGGTCCTCCAGGCCGGCGATCATGCGCAGGGTGGTGGTCTTGCCGCAGCCGGAGGCGCCGAGCAGGGCGAAGAAGGAGCCCTGCGGGACGGTCAGGTCGAGCGGGTGCACGGCGGTGAAGCCGTTGTCGTACGTCTTGCTGATGCCGGAGAGGCGGACGTCTCCGCTGGTGTCCTTGGTCATCTTCGTCACGCCCCTGTGAGCTTCGCGAACTTCTGCTGGTAGGCCGTCTCTTCCTTCGAGCTCAGTGCGCGGAAGGCGTGGGACCTGGCCTGCATGGCCTTGTCAGGGACGATCAACGGGTTGGTCGCCGCCGACTTGTCGATCTTGGCGAGGTACGGCACCACTCCCGCGACCGGGCTCACGTAGTTGACGTAGGCGGCGAGTTGGGCGGCCGGCCCGGGCTGGTAGTAGTAGTCGATGAGCCGCTCGGCGTTCGTCTTGTGGCGGGCCTTGTTGGGGATCAGCATGTTGTCGGTCGAGGTCATGTAGCCGCTGGCGGGGATGACGTAGCCGACGTCCGGGTTGTCCGCCTGCAGCTGGACGATGTCACCGCCCCAGGCGACGCACGCGGCGAAGTCGCCCTTGGTGAGGTCGGACGTGTAGTCGTTGCCGGTGAAGCGGCGGATCTGGCCCATGTCGACGGCCTTCTGGAGGCGGGCGATGACCGCGTCGAAGTCGTCGCCGGTGAACTTCGCCGGGTCCTTGCCCATGTCGAGCATGGTCATGCCGATGGTGTCGCGCATCTCGGTCAGGAAGCCGACGCGGCCCTTGAGCTTCGGGTTGTCCAGCAGGTCCGAGATCGACTTCACCTCGACGCCGTCCAGGGCCTTCTTGTTGTACGCGATGACGGTCGATATGCCCTGCCACGGGTACGAGTAGGCGCGGCCCGGGTCCCAGTCGGGGCTGCGGAACTGCTCGGAGAGGTTGGCGAAGGCGTGCGGCAGGTTCGACGCGTCCAGCTTCTGCACGTACCCGAGCCGGATCATGCGCGCGGCCAGCCAGTCGGTGAGGACGAGGAGGTCCCGGCCGGTGTCCTGGCCGGCGGCGAGCTGCGGCTGGATCTTGCCGAAGAACTCGTCGTTGTCGTTGATGTCCTCGGTGTACTTGACGGTGATGCCGGTCTGCTTGCGGAACGCGTCCAGCGTGGGGTGGTGCTTCTGGCTGTTGTCCACGTCGATGTACTGGGGCCAGTTGGAGAAGTCGACCTCCTTCTCCTTCGCCGAGTGGTCGTCCGCGGACTGCCCGCCCTGCGTCTTGCCGGCCGCGGGGATGCCGCAGGCGCTCAGCGTCGCCAGGCCGCCGAGGGCGAGCGCGCCGCCCGTGGAGGCGCGCAACAGGGACCGGCGGGTCATCGCCGCCCGGCCGTCGCGAAGGCTGCGCCGCATCGCGGCCGCCACGGCCGGTGACAGGCGGTCGGGCTCGTACTGCTCCATGCGCTGGTTGCCCTTTCGGGAGTGGCGGCCGCGGGTTCGGGCGGCCTGTCCTGCGGCTATCGGTCCCCGAAGATCGTGCGGTGCCAGTCCTTGCGGGCCACCGCCGTGTTGTCGAACATGACGTGCTTGATCTGCGTGTACTCCTCGAACGAGTACGCGGACATGTCCTTGCCGAAGCCGGACGCCCGGTACCCGCCGTGGGGCATCTCGCTGATGATCGGAATGTGGTCGTTGATCCACACGCAGCCCGCCTTGATCTCGCGGGTGGCGCGGTTCGCCCGGTAGACGTCCCGGCTCCAGGCGGAGGCGGCGAGGCCGTACGGGGTGTCGTTGGCGAGCCGGATGCCCTCGTCGTCGCTGTCGAACGGCAGGACCACCAGCACCGGACCGAAGATCTCCGACTGGACGATCTCACTGTCCTGGGCGGCGTCCGCGACCAGGGTGGGGCGGTAGTAGGCGCCCTTCTTCAGCTCCCCCTGCGGGGTCTCGCCGCCGGTGACCACGCGCGCGCAGGAGCGGGCCCGCTCGACGAAACCGGCGACGCGGTCGCGCTGGACGTGCGAGATCAGCGGGCCGAGGTCGGTACCGGGCGCGAAGGGGTCGCCGAGCCGGACGCTCTCCATGAGGGCGGCCGTCCGCTCGAGGAACGCCTCGTAGAGGGGCCGTTGCACGTACGCGCGGGTGGCGGCCGTGCAGTCCTGGCCGGTGTTGATGAGTGCGCCGGCGACCGCGCCGTTGGCGGCGGCCTCGAGGTCGGCGTCGTCGAAGACGACGAAGGGGGCCTTGCCGCCGAGTTCCAGGTGGAGGCGTTTGACGGTCGCGGTGGCGATCTCGGCGACCCGCTTGCCGACGGCGGTGGAGCCGGTGAAGGAGGTCATGGCGACGTCGGGGTGGCCGACGAGGTGCTCGCCGGCCTCCCTGCCGGTGCCGGTGACGATGTTGACGACACCGTCCGGGATGCCGGCGTCCGTGGCGGCCTGCGCGAACAGCAGCGAGGTCAGCGGGGTCAGCTCGGCGGGCTTCAGCACGATGGTGTTGCCCGCGGCGATCGCCGGGAGGATCTTCCAGGCGGCCATCTGGAGGGGGTAGTTCCAGGGCGCGATGGAGCCGACGACGCCGATGGGTTCGCGGCGGACGTAGGAGGTGTGGTCGCCGGAGTACTCGCCGGCCGACTGGCCCTGCAGATGCCGGGCGGCGCCCGCGAAGAACGCGGTGTTGTCGATGGTCCCCGGCACGTCGAACTCGCGGGTCAGCTTCAGCGGTTTGCCGCACTGCAGGGACTCGGCGCGGGCGAAGTCCTCGGCACGGTCGGCGAGCACGGCGGCGAAGCGGTGCAGGGCGTCCGAGCGGTCGCCGGGCGTGAGACCGGCCCAGCCCGGGAAGGCCTCGCGCGCCGCCGCGACGGCGGTGTCCACGTCGTCCGCACCGGCCAGCTCGTACGTGTACACGTCCTCGCCGGTCGCCGGGTCGACGACGGTGTGGGTCCGGCCGGACGTGCCCTTGGCCGGGCGGCCCGCGATGTACTGCGCGCCGTCCGCGAAGCGGTCCTGCGCGGGGAATCGTTCCGGGGTGGCGGTACCCGGGTTCTGCATGTCGCTCTCCTCCGCCGAAGCCCCCTGACCGCGGGGCGGGTGGCGTAGCTCCAGCTCGATTTGAGTGCCGATCCTGACAGAGGGAATGCCGGTCGACAAGGGATTCCGTTGTTGCCTTTCGGTTACGCGACGGAATCTGTCGACCAGGTGTCGAGTGGGCAGGGAAAAGGGAGGACGGAGTGTCAGTGGTGGCTGCGAGACTCGCGTGCATGGAAAAGGTCACGGGGGCAATCGACTCGCGGGAAGCCCTGGTCAGCCAGGTTCGCGCGGGCGCGAAGATCAAGTACCTGCACTTCTGGGGCCACCGGCCGCGGGCGGACGGGCAGGTCGGGGCGAGCTGTCTGAGCCAGTGGTGGCCCTCGCCCTTCGCCGTGGACGGGGTGACCTATGCGACGGCGGAGCACTGGATGATGGCGCGGAAAGCGCGGCTGTTCGGCGACGCCGACGCGGAGCGGCGGGTGCTGGACGCCGGGCATCCCTCGCAGGCCAAGAAGGCGGGGCGGCTGGTGCGCGGCTTCGAGGAGGCGGTGTGGGAGCGCGAGCGCTTCGGGATCGTCGTCGAGGGCGGCGTCCACAAGTTCGCGGCGCACGCGGACCTGCGGGAGTTCCTGCTGGGCACGGGTGAGCGGGTGCTGGTGGAGGCGAGTCCCGTGGACCGCGTGTGGGGGATCGGCCTCGCCGCGGACGACGAGGCGGCGGCCGATCCGGAGCGCTGGCGGGGGCCGAATCTGCTGGGGTTCGCCCTGATGGAGGCTCGGCGACGATTGCGCTAAGGGGTGTTCACAACACCCCCCCCCAGGACTGAGCGGCGGTCAGTCCTGGGTCAGGAGGGGGGCCGAGACGCTGGGGGCGGAGTTGTACGACGGCCCCTCGTCGATCTTGTTCTTGTCGTGGATGGCGACGACGATGCCGACGATCAGGAGGGCGATCGTGGCGAGGCCCAGAATGATGCCGATGATGCCCGTGATGAGGCCCGCCTGTGCCTGGCCCCGGTTGGTCGCCTCGCCGCGGTCGGCGCGCCGCTTGCCCTTGACGCCGAAGACGACGGCGAGCACACCGAGGATCAGGCCGACGACGCCGTACAGGCAGAACAGGCAACAGGACAGGATGCCCAGCACCATGGCCGCGGTGCCCATGCCGTTCTGCGGGGTCGGCGGCATGCCGGGCCAGCCGTAGCCCTGCGGGTAGGCGGGGTAGCCGTAGCCGCCGGGCGCGGCACCCGGGCCGCCGGGCGCTGTCGGCGGGGGCGGCACGGCGGACTCCGCCCAGCCGCCCGGCGCCGCGGGACCGCCGGGCGGGGCGTAGGTGGGGGCGCCGAAGCCGGGGGTGCTCTGGCCGGGCGCGGGCGGGAACGAGGTCACCGTGGCCTGGTCGTGGACGGGGTGCGGCTGGGCCGCGGGCTGCTGGTCCTGAGGGCCGGCAGCCGCCGGCGCGCCCTTGTCCAGCGAGGTCTTGTGCTCCGGCGGCGCCCACGGGTCCTGCCCGGCTCCCGTGCCCCCACCCGGCTGTGTCTGATCCGCCACGTCCCCGTCCCCCTCAATCGATCGCGAGGCCATGGTACGGCCTCACCTCCCCCACCCCGACCGCCCGGGTGGCCCGCCGGCGGCCGACTCCCCACCGGCCCCCACCAGGCATCGCAGGACCACTCGCGGCCTACGATGAGCCCGCGTCATCGATCAGCCGATCACCCGCGTCCCGTCGGCACCGCCCGGGGCGCCGTTCCGGGGAGGAACCTTGACCGAGCGTCTTGTCGAGCCGAGCGTGCCGGGCGAACTGCACGCCTTCATCGCCTCGTTGCCCAAGGCCGAACTGCACGTGCACCACGTGGGTTCCGCCTCCCCGCGGATCGTCTCGGAGCTGGCCGCCCATCACCCCGACTCCAAGGTGCCGAGCGACCCCGAGGCCCTGGCCGACTTCTTCACGTTCACCGACTTCGCGCACTTCATCGACGTGTACCTGTCCGTCGTCGACCTGATCCGCACCCCGGAGGACGTCCGGCTGCTGACCTACGAGGTGGCGCGCGACCTGGCCCGGCAGCGGGTGCGGTACGCCGAGCTGACGATCACCCCGTTCTCCTCGACCCGGCGCGGCATCGACGAGGGCGCCTTCATGGACGCCATCGAGGACGCCCGCAAGGCCGCCGAGGCCGAGTTCGGGACCGTCCTGCGGTGGTGCTTCGACATTCCCGGCGAGGCCGGGCTGGAATCGGCGGAGGAGACCGTGCGGCTCGCGACCGACGAGCGGCTGCGCCCGGAGGGGCTCGTGTCCTTCGGGCTCGGCGGGCCGGAGATCGGCGTGCCCCGGCCGCAGTTCAGGCCCTACTTCGACCGGGCCATCGACGCCGGCCTGCGCTCCGTGCCGCACGCTGGCGAGACCACGGGACCGGAGACGGTGTGGGACGCGCTCACCCACCTGCGCGCCGAGCGCATCGGGCACGGCACCAGTTCCGCCCGGGACCCGAAGCTGCTCGCGCACCTCGCCGAGCGGCGGATTCCGCTGGAGGTGTGCCCGACCTCCAACATCGCCACGCGCGCCGTCCCCACCCTCGACGAGCACCCCCTGAAGGAGTTCGTGCAGGCGGGGGTCCTGGTGACGATCAACTCCGACGACCCGCCGATGTTCGGCACCGACCTCAACAACGAGTACGCCGTCGCCGCCCGCCTCCTCGGTCTCGACGAGCGCGGTCTGGCCGACCTCGCCAAGAACGCGGTCGACGCGTCCTTCCTGGACGAGGCCGGCAAGCGCCGGATCAAGGACGAGATCGACACGTACACGGCGGAGTGGCTCACGACCTGAGCCCCGTGACCGTCGCCGATCGGTCCCGACACAATGGGCGCATGCAGACGCTGACTGCCGTGGCCCATCGCGGCGACCCGTACCGCTTCCGTGAGAACACGATCGACTCGCTGCGTTCCGCGCTCGACCGGGGCGCGGACGCCGTCGAGGTCGACGTGCGGCTCACCAAGGACGGCGTGCCCGTGCTGCTGCACGACGAGACGCTGAAGCGGCTGTGGGAGCGGGACCGGCCGCTGCTCGCGCTGTCGGCCGCGGAGGTGCGCGGCCTGACGGCGGGCGCGGTACCGACCCTCGCCGAGGCCCTCGCGGCGACCGGGGGCAGCCGGGTGATGCTGGACCTGCCGGGGACCCGCGAGGTGCGCACGGCACGGCGGATCGTGGACGTCGTTCGGGAGGCGGGGGCCGCCGACCGGGTCTACTACTGCGCCGACGCGGCCGCGATGCTCGCCGTGCGCGGTGCCGACCCGTCCGCGGAGATCGCCCTGACCTGCGGCAGCCTGGCTCCCCCGCGCCCCGCCGTGCTGGATGCGGTCAAGCCGCGCTGGCTCAACTACCGCTTCCCGCTGGTCGACCGCGACCTCGCGGCCCGCGTCCACCGCGACGGCTACCTGCTGTCCGTGTGGACCCCGGACACCCGCCGTTCCCTGCGCCGGCTGATCGACCTGGGCGTCGACTCGATCACCACCAACCGCATCGACCTGCTGTGCGCGCTGCGGGGCTACACGCGGGAGCGCTGAGGCACCGTCGCCGGGTCGGCCGGGGTGGAGCGGGTGACGTACTGCGGGACGGGGGCGTCGTCCTTGCCGGTGTCCCGGACCAGGCCGTAGCGCTTGACTCCCTTGGGCGGGCCCGTGGCGATGTCCGCCCGGGCCGCGTCCCAGGTGGACGGGAAGATGCTCAGGTTGTAGTCGGCGCCGCGTTCGTTGAGGGTGAGGGTGACGCTGCCGTCGAGGTAGAAGTACTCGTTCTGCCACATCTGCTGGGTGCCGGCCGGCAGCACGTCGTAGCCGGTGGCCTTGGAGCCCATGCCGGTGGCGGTGGGGTCGGTGGGACTGACCGGGTCGTCCATGCGACGGCCGCCGCCCGAGGCGACATGGAAGAGCTTGCCCTTCAGGCCGGTCCAGGAGGGCGGGACCAGGCCGCCGGACCTGCCCTGCGGAACGATCTGCCAGCGGACGAGGACATAGCCCTCGCCGCTGAGCGTCACGTGCTCACCGCGGTGAGAGATGAAGGCGCGCGGGCCACCGGTGCTGGTGACGCCCTTCTCGGGGCGGTGCGGCAGGGCGCCGGGCGGGGTGTTCGGGTCGGGCGCCCTGTCCACGGCGTCGACGACGCTGCCGTAGACGGCGGTCTTCTCGTGGGTCACCGACGGGGACGGGGAGGGCGACGGGGTCGCCCTGGGGGACGGCGGGTGGTAGGTGCGCGTCGCGGCGGGAGGGGCCGGCGCCGCGTGCGGGGGCGTGGTGGCCGGGGCCCGGGTGACGACATAGGCGCCGCCCGCGACGATCGTGGCGCCCGCGGTGACGGCGACGGCGGGCTTGGTCAGGGCGCCGAGCACCTTGCCGGACCAGCCGACCGATGTCGCGGCAACGGCCGTCTTGCCGCCCAGGGCCGGCGACACCGTGTAGCCGACGGGCAGCGGGACGAGCGCGATGCCGACCAGCAGGCGTTCCGCCGGTACGACGGACTCGCGGGCGTCCCCGCAGTAGGCGCAGCCCCTGATGTGCCGGGCCAGCCGCTTGCGCCACACCGAGTCGGGCCGCCCGTCCCAGCGGGCGGTCAGCTCGCGCAGCTGCGGGCAGGAGCCCTCCAGCGCGCGCACGATCCCGCGCGAGGTCTCCAGTCGTTCCTTCATCCGCTGGACGCGTACGGCCGCGTGCTGTCTGCTGATGCCGACCGCGGCCGCCAGCTCGCGGCGGGTCAGCTCTCCCGCGACCTCCAGCCACCACAGCGACAGCAGCTGCCGGTCCTCGTCGTCGAGCCAGCGCACCGCCTGTGCGACCTCGCGCCGCTGCCCCTCCAACTGCAGGCGCAGCACGGTGAGTTCGGCGAAGTCGGTGGCCTCGTGGGACGCGTCCTCGTCCAGTCGGCGGGGCGTCCTGCGGCGTGCCCGGTCCCGTATCTGGCGCATGGCGATCGCCATCAGCCAGGACCGGAAGCTGTCCGGGTCGCGCAGGGCGCCGAGGTTGTCGACGGCGCGCAGCATGGTCTCCTGGACGACGTCGTCGACGTCGGCGTGGCCGTTCAGGGCGCGCCCGACGACGTTGTAGACCAGCGGCAGCCAGCCCGCGACCAGCTCGTCGAGCGCCTGCCGGTCGCCGGCCTGCGCTGCGGTGATGGTCTTGCGCCAGTGCCGTCCGGCCGTCCCGACGTCGGCGTGCGTCCTCATGCCCGCACCATCTCAGCCGGGCCCCTGCGGTTGGCAATGTCGGAGATCACACCCGTGGGGACGGGCCGGCCTCCTGGGCGATAACAGTTTTTCCACCGGTGGGGCCCGGGGGCGCGGCCGACCACCACCGTCGGGTGGGTCAGCGGCCCCGCGAAGGGGATGCCGCGGTCGTCGGGGTCGACCGGATGGCGCCGGGGCCCGGGCTGGGTTGGAGGGAAGGGACGCGGGCGGAGGGCGCCGGGTAGGCGCCGGTGCGGCTGGTGGGGGTGGGGGCATCGCTCGGCGCGAGGGTCCGGGCGGACTGGGTGGGCCGGCCGGTGCGGGCGCTCGACGGTTCGGGGGTCGGTGTGCGGGACGGCGGCGTCACGGGGCTGCTCGCCGGGGGCGGGGCCAAGGGGACCGTCGGGGTGTGGGGGCCGGTGGTGGCCGTCGGGCGCAGGGGGAGGACGATCAGGGCGGCCACGCCGCAGGTCAGGGCGGCGCCGACGGCGGCGCGGACGGCGCGGCGGCGGGAGGCGCCGCGGCGGATCGCCTCGTAGCGGCCGGGGGGCGCGCCGAGGTAGTGGGCCGGTGGGCGCAGCAGGACGGTGAGCTCGTCCTCGGGTTCGGAGTCCGGGCCCTCGTCAGAGTGTGTGATCAACGCTTCTCCTCAGGTGGGCGCGGAGCAGTTCGCGGGCCGCGTGCAGGTCGGCCTTGACGGTTCCCTCCTTGCGTCCGGTCAGTACGGACACCTCCCGGATCGGCATGTCAGCGTAGTAGTGCAGCAGGATCGGCACGCGCAGTCGCTCCGGGAGGGCCTGCACGAGCAGGCGCACCGAGGGGTCGCTCTGTTCGGTGGGTGGGCTGACCGCGGCCTCGTGGGTGGCGCGGCGCACGGCCCTGCGCTCGCGCTCCAGCTTGCGCCAGTGGTCGCGGACGAGGTTGGCCGCGGTGACGTAGAGGAAGCCGCGCGGCTCGGCCACGGCGGTCCAGCGGGCCCACAGCCGGGTGAAGGCCTCCGAGGCGATCTCATGGGCCGTCTCGTCGTCGTCGACGAGCCGGCGGCACCAGCCGGCGAGACGCGGATAGAGGGCGGCGAACAGCTCGGACGCGGCCTTCTCGCGGGACCGTTTCAACGTTCTCCCGGGTTCGTGGGGGGTGGTGCGTGGAGGAAGAGCCCGGGCCGCCGGCGTACGTTCCGCCGGCCCGGGCTCCGAGCAGCCGTCAGGGACCGGTGCCGGTCAGCGCCGCGAAGACGATGACGTTGTCGCGGTACCCGTCACCGGTCCGCTCCCCGCCGCAGGTGATGAGGCGCAGCTCCGGCCGGTTCACGTCCCCGTACACCTCCTTGGTCGGGAAGTGGTCCTTGGCCACCGTCCGTACGTCGGTCACGGTGAACACCGCAACCGTGCCGCTCTCCAGGCGTGCCTCGATCCTCTCGCCCCGGCGCAGTTCCGCGAGGTGGCGGAAGACGCCGTCCCCGTAGGCGCCGACCGTGACATGCCCGAGGATCACCGACGGTCCGGTCCGGCCCGGCGTCGGCGAGTTGTCGTACCAGCCCGCCCGGTCGTGCCGCTGGATCGGCGGCACCTGCACGGTGCCGTCCGCAGCCAGCCCCAGCTTCATCACCGGGGTGTCCACCCCGATCGCCGGAATCCGGAGCCCGACCGGGACCGATCGCCCCACCGCCGGCACCTTCTTCGCGGCCGGCGGCGCCGAGGACGACGGCGCGCTCGCGGAACTCCCGCTCAGGTGGCTCCCGGTCGTGGCTCCAGTGCCCGAGCAGCCCACGAGCAACGCGGCCAGCGCGAGGGGGGCGAGAGGGGCGAGTACGCGCCCGGAGAAGCGGCTCATTCCCCGTGCGCCTGCCGACGGCGCAGGAGGAAGACCGCCCCTCCGCCCACGACGACGGCCGCGGCGGCACCCCCACCGATCAGGACTCCCGTGTCGGAGGAGTTCGAGGAGGTCACCTCACCGGTGTTCGGCGCGCCGCTCGGCACGACGGCGACCTGACCGCCGGAGGGCCGGGTCGGCACGGGGGTCGGGGAGACGCGGCGGGCATCGCTCGGGGCCGCACTGGGGGCGAGGGTGGGCGCGGTGGCGCGCGGGGAGGGGCTGGCGGTGGCGCGGTGGGCGGGGGTCGGGCTCGCGGAGGTCCCCGCGGCGAACGCGGGCACCGCGCCCGCGAGGACGGCGGTGGCCGCGATCACCATGGCACTGAGGCCGGTTCGGCGCATGAATCGCTCTCTTTCGTCGGTCCGTCCGGCGTGGGGCCGGCGGGCTGTGTCGTGGATCGAGCGGAGAGACGAGACAGCACGGAGAGGGGTTGTAAAGAGCTGGCAAAGTCCTCGAATGGCCGTTTGGTGTACGGGAGTTGTCGCTCCGATGGCGGGGACGCGGCGAATCGCACCGGAGTGACCGGAGGGGGGTCAGCCCTGTTTACGTTGAGGCCGTGCGGAACCAGCAGCAGCCACGGGACGGCAGATCCGGCACTTCTCAGCAGGCTCCCCCGGTGCCCCGCACCGCCGGGCCGCCCGCGCACGCCCTGCTCGCCTTCCAGCAGTCCGCCGGGAACGCGGCCACGGCACGTGCCGTGCGGCGGGCCCGCACCGAGCGCTCTGGACCCGCGCTGCCGGCCATCGAGGAGCGCACCGAGGCCGGGTTCGAACTGCCGTCGTACCTCATGCACTTGGAGGCGGCCGGGCTGTCGACGGCGTACGGGCTGACCGGGCACGAGTTCGTGCGGCACGCGGTGGCCGCCGTCGTGGGGCACGCGGACGGCACCGTCGGCGACCTCGCGGCCGAACTGGCCGGACGGCCGGAGAGTTTCTTCGGCCGGGGCCGCGCCTTCGCCGTCGAGGGCCGCACCGGCAAGGAGTGGTACGACGTGACGGTCGCCGTCCGCCGGGCCCCCGACGACCGGCCGCCCGTCTTCCAGCCGAAGGGCCTGCCGGCCGACGCCAGGTCGGGCACCGACGAGGTCGCCGACCTGGACGACGAGGAGGGCAGGGACACCAAGGTCGACGTCCAGCACAACACCGCCGCCACCGCGAGCAGGACGGCCGGCAACTCCTCGAGCCACGGCGTCGGCGGCCTGGTCTTCGGGCTCGCGCCGGTGGCGCCCGGGCTGTGGCTGGGCGGCGCGGCCAGCGGCAACGTCCAGCCCTGGCAGTCCTCGCGGGAGTCCCGGCATCAGCGCAACGTGGCCGAACCGCGGGTCCTGCGCAGCGACAAGGGCTCGGTCGAGGTGCGGCGCAAGGTGGTCTACGAGGTGCGGGTGCGCCGGACCGGCACCGAGGAGGCACGGACCTTTAAGGACACGGGGACGCTGACCCAGCGGGTGCCGACCGAGCATCTGGTCCCGGTCGGCACGGGTGCGCCGGCGCCGCCGCGGCCGGTGACGGCGGACACCGCGCGGAGCGTCTCGCTCGCCGACTCCCTGGCCCCGGTCGCCGTCACCGACCCGGCCGCCCCGCACGAGAGCGGCGGCGGGCTCTTCTCGGCCGTCGCCTCCGTGCTGCACCCCTCACTGACCGCACCCGGAGCGCCGGGCCGGGCCCGGCTGTACGAGGCGACCGCGACGGCGACGGTGCTCGAGGACCTGCCCCGGCTGCTGCGGGGCGGTGTCCTCGGCGCGGACCTCCAGTCCAAGGACGGGAGGACGGCGGGCAGTTACCGGCTGCGCGCGGCGATCACCGGCCTCTCCCCCGCCTGGGGCACGGGCAGAACCCAGCTGCGCACCCACCAGCAGGCCCAGCACACGGTCACCGAGTCCGCCGGCAAGGGACGGGCCGTGACGGCCGGTCTGGGTCCGGCGATCGGCGTCGGCGCGGCGGGCAACGCGGCCGTGGTGCGGGCGACGGCGATGCCGGTGGCGACCGCCCGCTCGGCACGGTTCACGGCGACCGAGCAGACCGTGTCCACCCGGCAGGGAGCGGAGGTGCGGGGCGAGAAGGCGCTGTACTTCGGGACGGTCGTCCTCACCGCGGAGGGCACGGGCCCGCGCTCCGCCGAGATGATCCTGGACCCCGGCCGCCGGGTCGCCACCCACGCGATGAACGTGTGGCTGAGCCTGCGGGCCGACGAGGCACGGGAGCTGGGGCTGCCGCTGCCGGACGGCATGGAGGCCGCGGAGTTCGTCCGGAAGCCGAGACGGAGGGACGACAACGGCGAGGAGGTGGACGTCGAGCGCCGTCTCCCCTACGGGGCGAGGGGATCGAGCGTCGCCCTCAGCCGGCTCGACACCGGCCCGATGCTGCGGGCGGTGCACGAACTCTTCGCCACGGACCCGAGATTGGCCGGTTATCTCCCCGGCTTCGGCACCACCCCGACCGCCGCCCACACCAGCCCCGAGGAGGCGGAGGCGCAGCGGGCCAACCACCGTGAGCTGATGACGGCCCTGTCGGAGACCAACCTCCGGGTGAACAAGGACCAGTTGCTGTCCACCGGCGTCCGGGTGCGGCTGCGCCGGAAGACCGCTCTGCACTCCCACGACGTGCAGCTGCTCGTGCGGGGCGAGCTGTCGGACACCGAGTACCAGGGCGACATCAAGGACTGGATGGTGCGCGCCCACTCCGGTGTCACCAGCAACTCGACCAGCGGGCGGGGCAGTTCGCGCTCGATCGGCGGTCTGGTGCTCGGCCAGGCCCGGCTGGTGCCGGGTGTGCTGACGGGTGCGGCCCGCTACGAGCGGCACAGCTCCGGCACCCGCCGCAACCAGGCCGGCCCCACGGGCCGTTCGGACATCCTGACCAACGGCTCCGAGACCGCCGCCGCCTTCGCCGCGGCCTTGAGCATGCGCGTCGACGTCACCATGACGTCCCGGCCCCGCAAGCTCGCCCGCGGGCTCAGCGTCGGCTCGCCCGGTCGGCACACACCTCAGGCCAGGCTGCTGGCGGGGCTGCACCTGGACGCCCAGGACGTACGGCTGCTCTCCCCGGCCGAGTTCACGCTGGACGAGGAGGGCAAAGACCGGCTGGACGCGGTGGCCGAGGCCCGCGCGGCGCGACCACCCGCTCCGGATCACGCCTTCACCGCCGAGGGCATCGGCGACCTGGCGTCGATCACCCCGCGGCCGTCCGCCGGGCGGGTGCTGCGGGACTGGCAGCTGGTGGAGCACCTCGACACCGAACCCGTACGGGCGCTCGCCCTCCAGTTGCTGGCCCGGGCCGCCGCCCGCGACAAGGCGCTGCGCGAGGACCCGGCCCTGGCGACGGAGGGCCTCGCGCCGCGGCTCGCGGTCGAGGAGCGGTTCGGCGAGCGGGCGGTCAAGGCGGCGCTGCGGCAGGCCGCGTCCGCCGGCTGGGTGGTCAAGAACCTTCGGTATCCGCGCCGGCTCGCCGCTCTGAACGGCGCGGTCGGCACCCGGCTGGTCCTGGCCAACCCGAGGTTCGTGCACCGGGCCGAGGGGCCGGGCACCGAGACCTTCGTGCTGGGCGGCCACCAGTCGGCGGGTCAGGTGGGCCAGGGCACCACCAGCACCGTGCAGTTCGGGATGACCGGCTCGGAGAACGGCCCCGGGTGGCGCACCGGACAGGGCCTGTCGGCGTTCCGCACCACGGGCCGCGGCGACAGCCGGGCCGAGGCCCTGTCGGGGACGGTCGAGCGCAACGCCCACACCCCGAGGAAGGCGCCGCTGTACCTGGTGCAGTGCGACGTACTGGTCGACATGGTCGCGGAGGTCAAGGTCACCGGGGGCGGCCCGTACGTGACGAAGGCCGCCCGGACCCTGCCGGGGGCGGCGGGCGTGTGGCTGACCGAGGCCCAGCTCCCGCCGCGGATACGGCGGCAGCTGAAGCTGGACGCCGGCTCGGACCCCGTCATGCGGCATCCGGCGGCGAGCGGCGAGAGCAGGGCGGAGGGTTCCCGGACGGCCGCCGGGCGGGCGCGGGCCAGTACCGCCACGGGCTCGCCCGCCTTCGGCCGTGCCCTCCCCCTCGGCTTCGGCATGGTCGAGGACCTGCCGGACTTCGTGCCCCTGCTGGGCCGGCTGCGCTCGGACCTCGTCCGCAACCGCCACCAGGACCTCGCCGACAGCCTGCTGCCCCGGCAGCAGCTCAAGGACCGCAACGACAACGTGCAGCGGCTGCTGCGGGTGCTGGACCGGGACGGCTCGGCCGGGCTGCTGTCCGGCACCATGGACGGCGGGGTCACCGTCGAGCTGTTCGACGGCCGCCGGACGCCGTACTGGGCGGTGTTCCGGGTCGACCGCACGGCGGACGGCGAGGACACCGGCGACGCGGTCGACGGCCGGGACCTGGAGTACATCACCGCGGCCGTGACCCAGCAGGCCGTCGCCCACGACGAGGGAAGGGTGACCGGCGTCGAGGGCGTCCTCGCCGGATCGGGCAGACCGGACGGCGGGGCGGGGCAGCTGAAGAGCACGGGCGCTGCGGCCGGCCTCGGCTACGCGTCCGGTGACGCGCGGCGCGCCGGCGGGGCGAGCCGCGGCCAGCTCGGCATGAAGACGGTCGCGGAGGCGAAGTCCGCGCCGTCGGCGAGGCTGCGGCTGCCGGTCCGGGCGAGCCTCGAACTGCTCCAGGGCGGCACCCGGTTGGCGCTGGCCCGGCTGGACGGCCTGGCCCTGACCCACCGGGTGCTGAGGAAGGACCAGGCGGCCCTGAGCCGGGTGGTCGCCCCCGTGCGGGACCCGGCTCCGCCTGTCCGCGGTGGGCGCGGCGACGGCCCGGGCGAGCTCGGCGCCTGGCACGCGGGCGGACTGCGGCTGCCGATGGAGGCGCAGATCAACGGCTTCCAAGGGGCCCCCCGGGTACGGGAGTTGGTGAACGCGGCCGTCCGGGAGGCGGGCGGTGGCGGGCGCTTCCGGGACCGCGGACAGGCCGCCGCGTACGCGCTGCAGGAGGCCGTCTCCACCGAGTGGCTGATCGCCGCGCTGCCGCTGCTCACCTCGGCCGGTGCCGAGCTGCCGCCGGTGCACGCCTCCGGTGCCGCGGGCCAGGACCTGCGTGCCTCCCTGCACGCCCGGCTGCGGGACGGGCGGGTGCTGGGCGTCGGTGACACGATGACCTTCGAGACGGTCGGGCAGAGCCACCTCCAGGCGCCCCGGCCCACCCAGACGGACGGCCTGAGCTCCGCCGGCCACGGTCGCCAGGCGCGGGCGCTGGGCGGTGCGGGCCTGCTCAACGCGGACCAGTTCCGGCTCAACCAGCTGATGGGCGCCGTCGGGGGCGCGGGCGGCACGACGGACGCCGCCGCGAACTCGGCGGGCTCGACGCCCCTGCACAAGCCGAAGACGAAGGCGGTCCTGGTCCAGTTCACCCTGGACGTCAGGGTGGTGGCCAGGGTGACCGACCGTGTCCGCACCGGCCACGTCGGTACGGCGGTCCGCGAGACGACCCTGCCGACGCCGGTGGTGATCCGGTTTCCGGAGCCCGCGGTCCGCCGCCTGCTGGCGACGGCGGGAGCGAGCCTCCAGGACCCCGACAACCACCTGGGCCTGACGGCGACCGTCGCACCGCCGCCTCCGCCCGGTACCTAGGGTCCTGGCGAAGTCCGCTGCGGCCCGGCCGTAAAGCCCTCAGTCCGCGTCCAGCGCCGCCTTCAGTTCGCCCCGCCGGCGGATGCCCAACTTCTTGTAGGCGCTGGTGAGATGGGTCTCCACGGTGCGGCGGGCGAGGTGGAGCAGTCCGGCGATCTCCGTGTTCGTGCGGCCGTCGGCGGCGAGCCGGGCGATGCGCAGCTCGCTGTCGGTGAGGGAGCCGGAGCCGGTGCGGGCGAGGGCCGGCCGGCGGGCGCCGCCCTCGCGCAGGGCCTCCTCGGCGAGCGAGCGGAGCCGTAGAGCGCCCAGCCGTTCCGCCCGTTCGGCGGCCTCGCGCAGACACTCCCGGGCCCGCCCGCGCTCCCCGGCCGCGGTCAGCAGCCGGCCCTGCGCGAGCAGCGCGGCCGTCAGCTCCGGTTCCGTCGCGGCGGGGGCGTCCCGCAGCAGGCGTACCGCCTCCTCGGCCAGCTCCAGGCCCCGGCGGCCGCCGGTGACCGTGGCGAGGGTACGCAGGGCGCGGCCCACCGTGCGGTGCGTGCCCCACTCCCGGGCCAGCCGCAGCTCCTCCTCGGCCAGAGCGAGGGCCTCGCGGGGGTCGCCGAGGGCGGACCAGCACTCGGCGGCGGCCGAGCGCCACGGGGTGACGACCGGGCTGACCACCTCGCGCGCCGACTGACGGCGGCCGCACTCCAGGAAGTCGTGCAGGGCGCCAGCCGGGTCGCCGGCGGCGGCGCGCTGCACACCGCGCGCGTACAGGAAGCGGTTCAGTTCCCAGCTGTCCGGCGCCTCGCGCAGGTCGAAGCCGTCCGCAAGGCGCCGCGCCTCGATGGTGCGGCCGGTGTCCACGAGGGCCAGCAGGATGTGGGCGTGCGCGTTGGACGGACCGGTGTCGGGCAGCAGCGGCGGCTCGTCCGGGAGCCGTCCGAACTGGCCGCGGGCTGCGGCGATGTCGTCGCGGGTGTTGAGCAGCGCCTGGTGCATCGGGTGCAGCAGTCCGGGCCGCTGACCGGCGAGTCCCCGCTCGACCAAGCGGTCCGCCTCGTCGAGTTCGTCGGCCCACTGGGCGACCGCGGCGGCCGTACCCAGCAGGAAGGGCTCGGTCAGCGGGTCGGACGGCTCGGCGAGCAGCGCGCGCACCCGGCGCATCGCCTCGGCCGCCGAGGTGAGCCCGGCGGTGGCCGCGTACCGCACGAGCAGTGCCCGGGTGGCGGGGCCGAGCAGCTCCGGGGTGTGCTCGGCGGTGTCGCACAGCTCCCGGTACACCTCGCGGCGGACCGTCTGGTCCTGGTCGGACAGCAGGGCGGCCGCGCTCTGCAGGGTGGCGGCCAGGGTCGCGGCGGGCAGCGTCTGCTCGGTGCGGGGCTGGGTCCGGCCGGGCGTCGCCGTGCGCGGGGCCGGATCGGGCTCGTCGGCGAGCTGTTCACCGACCGAGCGCAGCATGTCCACGGCCGCCCTCGGCTTGCCGCGCCCGGCCAGCGCGGTGCCGAGGGCGATGGCCGCGCGCACCCGGTCCTGCGGGGTCCCCGGCAGCCGCAGCGCCTCGGTGAGGCGGGGGATGCCGGCCGAGGACGTGCGGCCCGCGACCTCCAGCGAGCCGAGTTCGGTCAGCAGCCGTTGCCTGCGGGTGTCGGGCAGCGGCTCGTCCAGGGCGCGGCGCAGGAACGCCACGGCGTCCTCGGCGCGGTCGTCACGCAGGGCGAGCGAGGCGGCGTCCTGGAGCACCGACGAGGCCCAGGGGGCGTGCACCGGCTCTGACAGGAGCAGTTGCCGGGCCACGGGCTCGGTGGGGGCGCCGCGGTGCAGCATCGTCTCGGCGGCCGTGCGGTGCGCGGCCCGCCGCCGGGCCACGGGCACACCGGTGAGCACCGCGTCCCGCAGCAGCGGGTGGGCGTAACGGGGGCGGTCGAGCTCGTCCGGGCGCAGCAGGCCCAGCCCCGTCATCGCGGTGAGCCAGCCCGCGACCCGCGCCGGATCGGCACCGGCCAGCTCGGCGAGGAGCGCGCCGAGCCGGTCAGGGACGCGGTCGAGCGGGGGGCCCGTCAGGCCCCGGGCCGCGTCGGGGCCCGGGGGCAGACGGCCGGTTCCGGCTCCCTTCTGGTCCCATCCCTCGTCGAGTACGGCGAGGGCACGCGCCACCTCCGCCGTGCCCGGCCCTGCGCTGTCCAGCCACCAGGAGACGGACGCCTGGTACTCCCCCGGGTACAGCGCCGCGCAGGTCGCCGGGACGGCTTCGGGCCTGCCGGACGCGGCGAGGTCGTCGAGCAGGGCCCGCAGCAGCAGGGGGCTGCCGGCCCCGGCCCGGACGCAGTCGCCGGTCCAGGAGGCGTCGGCGTCCGGGAACCGCGCCCGCACCAGGCCGGCCGCCGAGTCGGGAGTGAGCGGGGCGAGGGTGTGGGTGCGGACCAGGGCGGGCGAGAGGGTGTGGGTGAATCCGGGCGCGGGCGGGTCGACGTCGTACTGGCTGCGTTCGGTGACCGCCAGCAGGATCGGCAGCGGTAATCGGTCCAGGTGCCGGGCGGTCTCCACCAGCCAGCGGTACGAGGGCGGGTCGGCGAGGTGGACGTCGTCCACGGCGACCAGCAGCGGCGACTGGTCGGCGTACGCGTCCAGCGTCCGGCGCAGTACGGCACCCAGCTCGCGCTCGCTGCCGGTCGCGTCGAACTCCGTCAGCGGTCCCAGGAGTTGGAGCGCTGCGGCGAAGGGCACCGCCGCGTCGGCGGGGGCACAGCGGGCGCGCAGCACCCGCATGCCGTGCCCGGCGGCGGACTCGGCGGCCGCCTCCAGCACGGTGGTCCGCCCGGTCCCGGTGGCGCCACGCAGCAGCACCAGACCGCCCGCGCCGGTGCGGGCGCGCGCGGCGGCGTCCGCCAACAGCGCGGCGGCCGCCCGGTGTTCGCCCGGCTGCTCACTGTGCGCCACGGCCATCCCTGCCTCCTTGGTCGGACCCGACGTGTCCCGCAGTCGAGGACGGCCCTCGTACCGCGGCGGTGACGTGACAAGTCCCACGGCGGCCGGAACCCGCCCCCGCGGAACCGGACGGCCGGCGGCCGTCGTGGTAGTCGTGCGGGCGATCTCGTGGTGCTGCTCGTGGTGCTCCACGATTGTGTTCGTCCCACCCGTCACACGAGTGTGGGAAGCGCACGCCTGTCACCGACCCCACAGAGGTGGCGTGCACGTGAACATGGGGGAGACGCTTGCTCAGCTCACCGCGGACCGCACGCTCCGGTACGGCCGACGCGCCCGAGCGGATACCCGTGACGGTGCACGCCGCCGACCCGATCCTGCGCGAGGGGGCGGTCGGACAACTGCGCCCGTACCCCGAGATCGACCTGCGGGAGGAGTCCGCCTCCGGCCCCGGCACGGTCGCGCTGCTGGTCGACGACGTGCTCGACGAGACCGCGCTGGCCCGGCTGCGCCGGGTGGTGCGCAGCGAGGGCGCGCGTGCGGTGCTCGTGGTCAGCACCCTGCGGGAGACCGAACTGCTCGACGTGATCGAGTGCGGGGTCGGGGCGATCGTGTGGCGGCACGAGGCCACCTCGACCCGGCTGGTGCAGGCCGTGCTCGCCGCGGCGCGCGGCGACGGCGACCTGCCCGCCGACCTGCTCGGACGGCTCATCAGCCAGGTGGGGACCCTGCACCGCAGTGCCGCCGGGCGGCCCGGCGGGCCGTCCTCGGGGCTGACCCCGCGCGAGGTCGACGTGCTGCGTCTGGTCGCCGAGGGCCTCGACACCGGAGAGATCGCCGGCAAGCTGTCCTACTCCGAACGCACGGTCAAGAACGTGATCCATGGGCTCACCACCCGGCTGCATCTGCGCAACCGGGCGCACGCGGTCGCGCATGCCCTGCGGGAAGGCTACATCTGACCGAACGGGCACCCCGCTCCGCCCCCTTGGGCAGCGGAGTGCGCCCGCGTGCCGTCCCCCGCGTGCCTGCGCGGACGGCCGGGCCGCGGGGCAGGATCGGGTACGGCGGCGGGTTTCGTGCGGTGCGGGGCATCGCGGGGCGGGAGCAAGACGGTGATCCACGAGGTGGACGAGGTCCTCAAGGGCCTCCTGGGCGGCGGCGCGTTGACCGGCTCCGGGATCGACGTCGCCTTCGACGCCCCGACCCGCGACTGGGCGGCCCGGCGCAACTCGCCCACGATCAACGCGTACTTGTACGACATCCGGGAGGACGTGGCCCGCCGCCAGCGGGGACATGTCCCGGTGCACGACGACCGGGACGTGGTCATCAAGCGCCGCCAGCCGCCGCGCTGGTTCCGGCTGTCGTACCTGGTCACCGCCTGGACGAAGCAGCCGCAGGACGAACACCGGCTGCTGTCCGCGGTGTTGGCCACGCTGATCCCGCGCGAGTTGATCGGACCGCAGGAACTCCCGGGCGCATTGGGCGAGTTGGGTCTGACGATCCCGGTGTCGGTGGCCGGCATCCAGACCGAGTCGCGTTCGCTGGCGGAGATCTGGTCCGCGCTCGGCGGCGAACTCAAGCCGTCCCTCGACCTCGTGGTCACCGCCCCCTTCCCGGCCTACCCGGAGTACGACGCCGGCCCGCCCGTCACCGAGGGCGCCGCGGTCCGCGTCCGCACCCTGGCCGACCCCCCGGTCACCGACGAACGCGCCCACCGCCCGGCCCAGGTGGCCGCGGCCCGGGAGGCGCGAGCGGCGGCCCGCGGCACGGGCCGGACGCCGTGACCACGCACACCCCGCTCCACCCGTCCCACGACCCGAGCGGGACCGACCCCGTCGCCGCGCTCGTGGCCCGCCTGCGGGGGCTGCGCGAGCGGGTCGCCCTGCTCGTGGAGCAGCGGTCCCTCGATGACCCGACGGCCACCGATCCGCTACGGGGGCTGTATCTGTCCGAGGAGGCGGTACGGCATCTGCTGCGGCCCGTCGAGCCCGTGCGGCTCCCCCTCCCCGGTCCCGACGAGCAGCCGTACGACCGGCTGGCCGAACTGTCCGCGCGGCTCGGGCTGACCGAACTCGACGCGGCGCTGCTGCTCATCGCTCTCGCCCCCGACCTGGACCGCGCCTTCGAGCCGCTGTACGGCTACCTCAACGACGACGTCAGCAGGCGCCGCGCCACCGTCGCGCTGGCCCTGGACCTGGTCGGCGTACCCGCCCACTCACCGGAGGGACGGGGACGCTTCCACCCGGCCGCACCCCTCGCCGCGCTCGGCCTGCTCACGGTCGAGGAACCCGAGCGCCCCTTCCTCAGCCGCTCGTTGCGCGTCCCGGACCGCCTCGCGGCCCACCTCCTGGGCGACGACACCCCCGACGCGGGGCTCGCGCCGTTCCTGCACGCCCTTCCCGAGCGACCGGGGCCCGCGGTCCCGCCGTCCGAGGACGTCACCGACGGCGACTCGGCCCGTTTCGTCCAGCGTCTCGCCGCACGCCTCGCCGACGGTTCCCCGCTCACCGTCTACCTTCGTGAGCGCCGTGAGGGCGACGGGCTCGCCTGCGCGGCCGCCGCCCTGCGGACCGCCGGTGTGCCCGCGCTGCGTTTCTCCGGTCCCGAGGACCGGGTCCCCGACCTGCTGCGGGAGGCCAGGCTCGGCGGACAGGCGGTGGTGGTCACCGGGCTTCCCGACCAACCGGCCGCACTGATAAGGGCGTTGGCGGCCGCAGCCGACGTGCCGGTGCTGATCAGCGCCCCCCGCCCCTACGATCCCCACTGGTGCGACCACGACCCCCTCGTGCTGGACGTGCCCGAGCAGCACACCGGCGCGCCGGCCGCCTGGACGGCCGCGCTCGGCACGGCAGGCGCCCCGGACTTCGATCTCGCGGCCACCGTCGCCCCGTACCATCTCCCCGGCGACCGCATCGCCCGCGCGGCGCACGCGGCGCTCGGGCTGGCCCGCTTCGACGGCACCCCGCTGGCCCCCGCGCATCTGCGCCTGGCCGCCCGCCAGCAGTCCGCCTCCGGCCTCGAGCAGCACGCCCGCCGGATCCGCCCCGCCGTCGACTGGACCGACCTCGTCCTGCCCGAGCGCCCGCTGACCCAGTTGCGCGAACTCGCCCTGCGCGCCCGCCACCGCGACCGCGTCCTCGGCGACTGGCGGCTGAGTGCGGGCGGCGGCCGGGGCCGCGGCGTCCTCGGGCTGTTCGCGGGCGAGTCCGGCACCGGGAAGACGCTCAGCGCGGAGGTCGTCGCCGCCGAACTCGGCCTCGACCTGTACGTCGTGCAGCTCTCGTCCGTCGTCGACAAGTACGTCGGCGAGACCGAGAAGAACCTCGAACGCATCTTCACCGAGGCCGACCGCACGGACGCCGTGCTGCTCTTCGACGAGGCCGACGCCGTCTTCGGCAGGCGCTCCGAGGTCAAGGACTCGCACGACCGGTACGCCAACATGGAGAGCGCCTACCTGCTCCAGCGGCTGGAGTCCTTCGACGGGATCGCCCTGCTCACCACCAACCTGCGGGCCAACATCGACGAGGCGTTCACCCGCCGCCTGGACCTGGTGGTCGACTTCCCGTTCCCGGACGCCGAGCAGCGGCTGGCCCTGTGGCGGCACAGTCTGTCCCACGTGCCGTGCGCCGACGACATCGAAGTCGGGCCGGTGGCAGGCGACTTCGAGCTGGCGGGCGGTTCCATCCGCAGCGCCGTGGTGACGGCCGCGTACCTCGCCGCCGGGCGCGGCGACCTGGTCGGCGCGGCCGACCTGCTGGAGGGCGCCCGGCGCGAGTACCGCAAGGCCGGCCGGCTGGTGCCGGGCGAGGGCGCCTGGTAGGGGCTGCCCTCGCCGGTCAGTTCGTCACGTGCCACTTCTGGTTGGGGGTGCCCGCGCAGGACCACAGCTGCAGCTTGGTGCCGTTGCCGGTGCCGTTGTCCTTGGCGTCCACGCACTTGTTGGCCTGCGGGTTGACGAGGTCGCCCTGCTGGCTCAGCACGAACTGCTGGGCCGGGTTGCCGCTGCACCGTGCGAGCTGGATGTGCGCCCCGTCGTCCTTGGAGCCCCACGCCACGTCCATGCACATCCCGACCGAGCGCACGGTGCCGTCACCGCGGAAGTCCCACTTCTGGTTGGCGCTCCCGGCGCAGTCCCACAGTTGCAGCTGGGTGCCGTCCTTGCCGACGCCGTTCTGCGCGTCGGTGACGTCGATGCAACGGTTCGAGGCGTTGCCGATGATCAGCTGACCCGGGACCGGGGCGCTGGACTGCTGGGGCGGGGCCTTCGGGGACCCGCCCCCGGACTGCTTGCCACCGCCGGTGGAGGCCCCACCGGACCCCTTCGACGTCTCCGAGCCACCGGTCCCCTCGGACGGGCCGCCCTGCACGGGCGTGGTCACCGGCGGAGCCGCGGGAGTGAGAGCCGGTGTGAGCGTGGGCGTCGGGGCGAGGGTGGCGCCGGCTTCGGCGGTCTTCTCGGTGGCTGAGGAGTTGACGGCGGGTTTGTAGGCGATCCACAGCATCACGAAGGTGATCGCCAGGGCCAGGAACAGCCCGAAGAAGGTCGCCAGCCAGCGCGGCAGGAAACCCCGCTGCAGGTAAGTGCCCTCCACGGGAAGCGGGTTGGTGCCCGAACGCATGACGTTCAGCGTGTACGGGTGCTGCTCCTTGCTGCCGAACCAGATGATCCGCCGCGGCTTGAGCGTCGTGCGCACGAACGCCGCCCGACCCGGCTCGATCTGCACATTGGACGGATGAATGTCGTAGGAGAGCTGGTCCCCGTTGTCACTGCCCCCCACCGACGCCGTCAGCTTCGTATTGCCCAGATTGTCGATCGCCAGCCTCGGCCGCCCCCGAAACCGCCCCTTCACCGTCGGCGGCACCAGCTCCGCCCGCACTTCCGTGAACGGCGTGATCGTCACGTTCCCCTCGGGAACCGTCGTCGCCTCCGGATGCTCCGTCGGCGTGATCCGCACCGCATACGGATTCGGCCCCGCCACCGCATCCGGCGTACGCGGCGGAGCAAACGTCAAATCCACCGTCCCCGTCGTCCCCGGATACAACCGCAAGGTCGGCGGCTGCACCGTCGCCCACGGCGCGAGAGACCCCACCGGCTCGAAACGATACTCATCCACCACGTCACCCGTGTTGCGCAACCGCAACCGCACCGACGCAACTCCACCCGGATCCACCGTCACCGACGCGGGCTCGAGAGAGGTCCAGAGAGTCATCCGCTCACACCGTCAGCTTGATCGCTTCGACGAAACGCGAGTTGTCGAAGTGGCCGGCCGTGTTGAGGTCTCCCCGCGCGTTGTTGCAGACCTGGCTGTCCCAGGGCTGGCCGCTGATCTTGACCACGTTGCAGAGCTGACCGGTGCCGACGTTCCAGACGAAGGTCACCAGGTACGGGGAGCTGTCCTTCGTGCCGCCGATGTAGTTGTCCTTGCCGTCGGCGATGACGGCCGTCCAGCTGGGCAGCCAGTTGCCCTGGCCGTTGGTCGACTGGGGGTTGTAGACCATGGCGGTGCCCGCGGAACCCTGGACGCCGTACACCGCGACGTTGAGGGCCGTGATCGCCTGGCCCTTGTCGACCGTGCCGGCGACGGTGCCGTCGCACACCGGCTTCTGCCAGCCGTCGCCCTGGACGTAGGCGCGGTAGCAGACGTGCCGCCCGCCGGGGTCGTTCTTCGCGAGCCGGTTGACGGCGGTCGCCGCCGTGTCCGGCTTCGGCTTGGACGTCTTCGGGGCTCCGCCGCCTCCGCCGGATCCGCCCGCCCCGGCGGTGGCGCCGGTGTTGGCGGCCGGCGGTGCGCTGCTCGCGGGAGGGGGCGCCGGCACCACGGGCGCCGCGGTCGCGGACGGGCTGGGGGCGAGGGTGGCGCCGGCTTCGGCGGTCTTCTCGGTGGCTGAGGAGTTGACGGCGGGTTTGTAGGCGATCCACAGCATCACGAAGGTGATCGCCAGGGCCAGGAACAGCCCGAAGAAGGTCGCCAGCCAGCGCGGCAGGAAACCCCGCTGCAGGTAAGTGCCCTCCACGGGAAGCGGGTTGGTGCCCGAACGCATGACGTTCAGCGTGTACGGGTGCTGCTCCTTGCTGCCGAACCAGATGATCCGCCGCGGCTTGAGCGTCGTGCGCACGAACGCCGCCCGACCCGGCTCGATCTGCACATTGGACGGATGAATGTCGTAGGAGAGCTGGTCCCCGTTGTCACTGCCCCCCACCGACGCCGTCAGCTTCGTATTGCCCAGATTGTCGATCGCCAGCCTCGGCCGCCCCCGAAACCGCCCCTTCACCGTCGGCGGCACCAGCTCCGCCCGCACTTCCGTGAACGGCGTGATCGTCACGTTCCCCTCGGGAACCGTCGTCGCCTCCGGATGCTCCGTCGGCGTGATCCGCACCGCATACGGATTCGGCCCCGCCACCGCATCCGGCGTACGCGGCGGAGCAAACGTCAAATCCACCGTCCCCGTCGTCCCCGGATACAACCGCAAGGTCGGCGGCTGCACCGTCGCCCACGGCGCGAGAGACCCCACCGGCTCGAAACGATACTCATCCACCACGTCACCCGTGTTGCGCAACCGCAACCGCACCGACGCAACTCCACCCGGATCCACCGTCACCGACGCGGGCTCCAGGGAGGTCCAAAGGGTCATCTGGCTGATCAGACCTTCTCGTTGTGGACGATCCAGGACTCGCCGTACAGCTCCTTGCCCTGCGGGTCGTACACCGTGGTGGTGCAGATCAGCAGGACGGGGATCTTGTTGGCGTAGCTGGCGTCGATGTCCGCCGCGACGTTCGCCGGCGCGCCGAGCGCGGCGCCCGACACCGGGCTGCTGTAGTCAGCCCTGACCTCGTACTCGACAATGTTGCCCTTTTTGAGCTCGTCCTTGACGTTGTACTCGGCCGAGTGCAGGTGACGTGAGTTGCCCGTCCTGGTCAGGGGGGTCAGGTTGGTCATGGTGTTGCCGGGGCCGCCGATGTTGTCGTTCAGGAGATGGCCCTGGACCATCTGGGCGGTGAACCACTGCGCGGTCGGGGTGTTGCCGGTCGGCCACCACGGCGGCTTCACCGACGGGCCGCTGCCCTTGCCCAGCTGCCCGGGGTGCAGCTCCGCCTTCATGACGGTGCCCGACCCGGCGTGCAGCGGACCGTACGTCACGTAGTGCCGGCCGGTGTACGCCCGCTGGATCACGCCCGTCGCCGGTGCCGGGGCGGCGGACTGCGCGCCCTGCGGGGCCCGCTGGACGGGCACGGGGCCGGACATCACCCGGCGGGCGTTCGCCTCGGCCTCCCGCTCCGCCCAGTCGGAGGGATCGGAGACGCGCATGCCGGAGCCGTTGTCCGTGCCGGGGACGGACCCCCGGCTCTGCTGGATGACATGCGTCAACTCGTGGGCCAGCGTGGGCTTGTCACGGCCGTCCCACACCACGTGGGTGCCGGACGTGTAGGCCCGCGCGCCGATCTCGGCGGCGGAACGCTGGGCCGCCGAGTCGGTGTGCACGCGCACCGCGCTGAAGTCGGCGCCGCCGTAGCGCGCCTCCATCTCCGTGCGCAGGCCGGTGTCCAGGGGCCGGCCCGGGGAGCGCAGCACCTGATGGACGGCGGAGCGCTGCACGGACGGGCCGCCGTGGCCGCAGCCGGCGTCGTGCTCGTGCCGTTCCTCGTCGACCGCGCGGGAGACGGCCGCGTTGCCCGCCCGGCGCTGGAGGGCGAGCAGGCGCTCGGCGGGTGTGGCGGGGCCGGCCGGTCTGCGGGTCGCGTCCTTCCGGTCGGTCGGCCTCTCCCGCGCTGCCTGTTCGCGCATGCTGCTCCCTCGCTTCGGGCACTGACGTCCCAGCGTTACCCGAGGGGCCGGGGGCCGGGGAGAGACGCGAGGGCAGCCGTACGGGCAGGACGGACGGACAGGCGGGCACACGGGGACGCTCGACTGCCCTTGAGGGCAAACGAGTTGCCCCCGGGCAGGCACCGGAGGCCGTTTCCGGGTCGTCCCGCGCGCGTGAGGCTGGGACGTGTTCGTGTCTCGTACCCCGAGGAGAGCAGAGCATGCCGTCCTACCTGTCGCCCGGCGTCTACGTCGAGGAGGTGGCCAGCGGCTCGCGCCCCATCGAAGGGGTGGGCACGTCGGTCGCGGCCTTCGTGGGGCTCGCCCCGACCGGCCCGCTCAACGAGCCGACGCTGGTGACCAACTGGAGCCAGTACGTCGCGAGCTTCGGTGAGTTCACCGACGGGTACTACCTCGCGCACTCCGTCTACGGCTTCTTCCAGAACGGCGGTTCGGCCGCGTACGTCGTCCGGGTCGGCGGCTCCGCCGAGGACGCCGCCGCGAACGCCGGCGCCCCCGCCGCCGTGACCGGCTCCGCCGCCCGCGCCGAACTGCCGGCCGGTGAGCCCAAGCAGCTCGGCACGTTCAGCGTGACCGCGATCGCCTCCGGCAGCAACGGCTCGCTGAGCGTCGAGGTCGCCGACCCCGAGGGCGAGGGTCCGGCCGAGCGGTTCAAGCTGATCGTCAAGGACGGCGACAAGGCCGTCGAGAGCTTCGACGTGACCGCCAAGAAGGGCGGCCGCAACTACGTCGTCACACAGGTGAAGGAGCGCTCGAAGCTCATCACCGTGACCGAGGCCGCTCCCGCCGCACAGCTGGTGCGCCCGGACAACCAGACGGTGGCCCTCGCGGCCCCGGCGCCCGCCCCGGCCGTTCCGGACAGGGCCGTCGAGAACGGCTCGCACCCCGGGCCCGCCCAGTACCTCGGCGACTCCGCCGACCGTACCGGCTTCGGCGGTCTGGAGGCCGTGGACGAGGTCTCCATGGTCGCCGTGCCCGACCTGATGGCCGCCTACCAGCGCGGGGCGATCGACCTGGAGGCCGTCAAGGCGGTCCAGCTGGGTCTGATCGCGCACTGCGAGCTGATGGGCGACCGCGTCGCCGTGATCGACCCGCCGCCGGGCCTGAACGCCCGTCAGATCCGGGTCTGGCGGCAGGAGACGGCCGGCTACGACTCCAAGTACGCGGCCCTGTACTACCCCTGGATCAAGACCTTCGACCCGTCCAGCGGCACCTCCCGGCTGATCCCGCCGAGCGGTCACGTGGCCGGTATCTGGGCCCGCAACGACTCCGAGCGCGGGGTGCACAAGGCGCCCGCCAACGAGGTCGTCCGCGGCGCTGTGGACCTGGAGATCCAGATCACCCGCGGTGAGCAGGACCTGCTCAACCCGATCGGTGTCAACTGCATCCGCGCCTTCCCCGGCCGCGGCATCCGCGTCTGGGGAGCCCGCACCCTGTCCTCCGACCCGGCCTGGCGCTACCTGAACATCCGCCGCTACTTCAACTACCTGGAGGAGTCGATCCTGATCGGCACCCAGTGGGTGGTGTTCGAACCGAACGACCACGCCCTGTGGGCCCGGATCCGGCGCAACATCTCGGCGTTCCTGGTCAACGAGTGGCGCAGCGGCGCCCTGTTCGGCCAGCGGCCCGAGGAGGCGTACTACGTCAAGTGCGACGAGGAGACCAACCCTCCGGAGTCGGTCGACGTCGGCCGGGTCGTCTGCGAGATCGGCATCGCACCGGTCAAGCCGGCCGAGTTCGTGATCTTCCGGCTGGCCCAGTTCTCCAGCGGCAGCGGGGAGTTGGAGGAGTAGGCCCGGACGCCTTCCTCCGCACGTACCCCCCTGCGCCCCTTTCGAGACCTTCTAGAAGGACAGCGAAGACACCATGAGTCTCCAGCCGGGTGACGCCCTCACCTCACACAATTTCGGCCTGCAGATCGACGGCGTGATGGTCGAGTACCTCGCCGAGGTCAGCGGTCTGAGCATCGAGCAGGACGTCATCACCTACCAGCAGAACACCCCGAACGGCCAGAACGTGGTCAAGAACCTGCCGGGTGTGAAGAAGAACGGGACCTGCACGGTCGTCCGCGGTATGACCCAGTCGGCCTCGTTCACACAGTGGATCAACGAGTCGATCAGCGGCCAGATGACGACGGCCCGCAAGAACGCGTCGATCATCATGATGGACTTCCAGAACAACCCGGTGAAGCGCTACCACCTGCGCAACGCCTGGTGCAACAAGATCGACGCGAGCACGGTGAAGGCGGGCGAGGCGTCCGCGCTCACCGAGACCGTGACCATCGCGTTCGAAGAACTGGTCATCGAGTAATGCGGCGTTCGGCTGTCAGGGCCGGCGCCGCCGTCACGTACTCCGGCGCGGACGCGGCTCAGGCGGAGGCGGAGCTGCCAGGCCCGGAGGCGACACCGGCCCCGGCGGCCCCTGCCCCCGTGCAGCAACAGCAGCCCCTGCGCACGGAGTTCCCCTTCCAGCTCCCGCGCGGCTACGTCGACGAGTCGGGCACCGTCCACCGGGACGGCGTGATGCGCCTGTCGACGGCCCGGGACGAACTGGTGCCGCTGCGGGACGTACGCGTCCAGGAGAACCCGGCGTACCTGTCGGTGGTGCTGCTGGGCCGGGTGATCACCCGGCTCGGCACGCTCCCCCTCGTCCACGACGGGATCGTGGAGAACATGTTCGCCTCCGACCTGGCGTTCCTGCAGGACTTCTACCGCCAGATCAACGCGGAGGGGCACACGCGGGCGGGCGTCCGGTGTCCGCACTGCTCGGAACCCTTCGAGGTGGAACTCGGCGGGAGCCGCCTGGGGGAATCGTGACGTACGCGACCGACCGGCTGCACGAGGAGATCGCGTACGTCGCCTACCACTTCCACTGGAGCATGGACGAGATCCTGGACCTGGAGCACCACGACCGCCGCCGCTTCACGGACGAGATCGCGTCCCTGGTGACACGGGCCGGGGCGGAGGGCTGAGCGGTGGGTTTCCTGGACCGGATGAGGAAGCGGGCCGAGGGCGCGGGCGCGCCTGACGGCGGGGTTGGTGCGGAGGTCGCGGGGGTTTTGCCCACCACGGGTACACAGGCGCGGCCGGTCGTGCCCGCGTCCTGGCCAGGGCTGCCCCCGATCCAGCGGGCCGTGGTCTCCGGGCGGGCCGAGGTCGCGGACGCCCGGTTCGGCGGGCGGCTGCCGACCTGGCAGAACCCGTCGTTCACGAGCACGGCCTCCCCCACGGTGCTGGACGGCCGGACGAGCGCGATGCTCGGCGGCGACGCACCGCGTACGGCCGTGGGCCGCCCCGTGACGGGCCTCGAACGCCACGCCGGCGTCCTGCCCCTGGCCGACCCGGTCTCGGGGGTGCAGCACGCACCGGCGATACCGCTGCGGGTGCTTCCGGCGCGGGAGATCAGTGGCGGGGGGTCGGGTTCGGCCTCGGGGGCGCTTCCGACGCGGGAGTCCGGTACCAGGAGGCGGGGTTCGGCCTCGGGATCGATTCCGGTGGTGGGTGGCGTACCGGTCCCGGTGGGGGACGGGGCGTCGGCGCCTGTCACCGGCGGCGCGGCCGCTTCGCCGGGGCCTGTGCAGCGGGCCGTCGCTTCGGCGGGGCCGGTGCCGCTCGCTCCTGCGACGGCGACGCCTTCCGTGCCGGTGCGGACAGCGGCGGATGCTCCTGTGGGGTCGCCGAGTCCTGCCGCGGGGCCTCGGGTGACCCCCGTGGGGACCGGGTCTGCGTCATCGCGGCCGCCGTCCCTCACGAGGGCGCAGCTTCCGAACGCGGCCGTGCAGCGCCGGACGCTGCCCGTGGCACCGCGGCGGACTTCCACGACCCCGAGCGATGCGAGCCCGTCGGTGCCGACGACAACCGAGCCCGACCGGGCGGGTGTTCGCCCGATGGAGCCCTCGGCTTCGGTCGAGACGGCCTCCGACGGAGGCGGCGCGGGGACGACGAGCGGTGACCTTTCGGTACAGAGGTCGTCCATCGGGCGGGGCGTTTCGGTGTCTTCGGGCGGCTCTGATGGCGGGGCGAGTGCCGAGCCGGGTGATGTCATGCGGGGTTCCGTTGCCTCCTCCGTGCCGTCCGTGGCTCAGCGGGCGTCCGGCAGTAGCCCGGCAGCACCTGCCGTCCAGCGCCGTACGGCCACCGAATCCGGCCGTCCGCGGTCGTCCTCGCCGAGCGACGGGGGCAGGGGTACGGCATCTCCGGCGCCGTCCGCCCTCCACCGGACGCCGGCCCAGGAGACAACGGCACCCTCGGCCGCCCGACCGACGGCTCCCAACACACGCCAGGACGCCGACTCCTCTCCGGTTGCTCCTACCGACACACCTCCGGTCGTGCCCCCGATCGCCGTACAGCGAGCGGCATCCGGCATGCCAACGGCTCCCTCCAGCACGGGCGCCCGCGCCACCACGCCGACGCCGAGCGAGCCCGTGCCTGCAGTAAAGCCAACGGTGCCGTCCCCGAACAGCGCCCCGACGCTTCCCCAGGTCGGCGACACGCCGCCGGCAGTACAGCGCGCGGCACAGCGACGCGCCTCCGCCCCGGAGGAGGTCCCCACGCCCGCCCCGACCGGGGCCCCAACTGCCGCTTCCCCAGCACAGCCGATGACCAACTCCGCCTCGCCTCGGGCGGCTTCCGTCGGCGCACCCCTTCAGCACGCGGAAGCGGGCCCGACGGCTGCCGCATC
>NZ_JBIWPO010000008.1:114861-296048 GCF_044768275.1 Streptomyces sp. NPDC101152
CCCCTGACAGCGACACCAGCCCCGCATCGCAGCCGACCTCCGCTCCCACACCGGTACAGCGGCACGCCTCCGCCCCGACCAACGCCCCAACTGCCGCTTCCCCGACAGAGCCCACGACCAACTCCGCCTCGACCCCGGCGACTTCCGTCAGCGCACCGGCTCAGCGCACGGCAACCGGCCCGACGGCTGCCGCATCCCCTGACAGCGACACCAGCCCCGCATCGCAGCCGACCTCCGCTCCCACACCGGTACAGCGGCACGCCTCCGCCCCGACCAACGCCCCAACTGCCCCTTCCCCGACAGAGCCCACGACCAACTCCGCCTCGACCCCGGCGACTTCCGTCAGCGCACCCATTCAGCGCGCGCCCGAGCCCCCCACCCCGGGCCAGGCCGACTCCCCGCGTCCCGCACCCACGTCGCCCCTCCCGGCACCCCCCATCCAGCGAAGCACCACCCGCCCAGCGCCCCGCCCGGGCCTCGGAGCCCCGATCGCATCCCAGCCGGCCCCCTCGGCACATCCGCGCGCGGAAACGGTCACCCCCAACCGGGCTGTTCCCAGCCCAACTCCACCCGCCGCACCGGTCCAGAGCCGTCCGGCACCACCAAACCCCACCCCGCCCCGCCCCGGCTCACCCGCACGAACCACCACTCCCTCGCCCGAGCCGACGCACCACACCCCACTGCCCGCCATCCAACGCGCCATATCCGCCCCCTCCCCCTCCACCACCGCACAAAGCTCTCCGATCCCAACCCCGGCCGCCGCTTCCACTGCACGCCGCCCCGCCCTGGGCGCCCCCCTGCGCACGCCCCCGACCGACACCACTCCCCTCCTCGGCAGCCCCACCCCTGCCACCGCCCCCACATCGCCCCGGCCCGCGGCCTCTTCCTCACCCACCCCCCTCGAGCCCCAGCTCCCCGTGGACACCACCCCTTCCACCACAATCACGACCCCAACTCCCCACCCCCCCACACCAGTCCAACGCAGCTCCACCCCAACCACCTCCGCGCCCACCCTCCCCACCCCGCCCGTCCAGCGCACAGCGGCAGCCACCACCCCCCTCAAGGTCGCCCCCTTGCGTCAGCCCGCCCCCCGGACCACGGGCTCAGCCGCGCCCGCCCCCCTCCCCGTGGCCCCCCTCACTTCACCCCCGGCCGTGCCCCACACCCCCGCGCCCGTCGTCCAGCGCCTCGGCAAGAGAACCAAGGCCCCGGCCAAGCCTCCGGCGAAGTCCGTCACGGGCACGCTCGCCGCCTCGGCGGCAGCCGTGGTCGCCGCCACCGCGCCCAGCCCGGCCAACCGTTCCGCCTCTCGCCACGCCGGGCCTCCGCCCGCGTACACCGCGTCCGCGGCCGCCCCACCCCCGTACGAACCGCCCCCGCCGTACACCCCCGGGGCCACCCCACCGCCCGCCTACACGGAGACCCCCGCCGGCGCCTTCGACCCCCGTGAGCTCACCGACTTCCAGCTCGACGAGCTGGTGCACCGGATCATCGGCCGCATCACCCGCCTGATCCGCACCGAACTCCGTCTGGACCGCGAACGCATCGGCAGACTCCGCGATCCGCGCCACTGACCGCCCATCCCGAACGACAGAAAGGCCCGCCGCGATGTCCCGCCAGGACCCGGGCTCCACCATCTGGTTCACCCTCAGCATCGACGGCGAGAGCCTCGGCTACTTCAACGGATGCGAGGGGCTGTCGTCGCAGGTGGAGGTCGAGCAGCGCCAGGAGGGCGGCAACAACGGGTTCGTGTGGCAGTTGCCGACCCGGGTGACGTTCTCCAACATCCGGCTGACCCGGCCGCTGACGCCCGACACGGCGAAGGTCGCGAAGTGGATCTCCTCCGTGCAGACCGGCATCAAGCGCCCCACGGCGCAGATCGCGGCGCTCAGGGCGGACGGTTCGGAAGTCGCGCGGTGGGGGCTGATCGACGTGCTGCCGGTCAGCTGGACCGGCCCCTCCCTCGACCCGGCCAGCCCCGCCGTCGCGACCGAGGTGCTGGAGATCGCCCACCACGGGTTCACGGACTGAGGAGCGGTACCGACCATGGCCAAGGGCAGCAAGGGCGGCGCCGGCAAGAGCCTCGTGCGCGCCACGCTCGCGATCCACGAACCGCCGAAGGGCAAGAGCAGGACGCCCGGCGGGATCATCAAGACGTTCGGCTTCGACTTCAATCCGGCGCAGCTGTCGCTGACCCGCCGCGCGCAGTGGAAGGTGACCCCGGCACAGATCGAACGGGACGGCCCGCTCCCGGAGTTCATGGGGGCCGAGCCGCGCGAGATGAGCGTGGAGATCTTCCTCGACACCTCCGACGAGCCGACCAGCAACACCGTCCTGAAGAAGGTCGAGTCGCTGCTGGCCTGCTGCGAGGTGACGAGCAAGAGCATCGCCGCCAAGCAGCCGTCGCCGCCGTGGGTGGTCTTCCAGTGGGGATCGTTCTCGACGGCCCGGTTCACGGCGTACGTCAGCTCGGTCGAGGCCAGTTACACGCTGTTCTCGACGACCGGTGTGCCCATCCGGGCCACGTGCAGGCTGCAGTTGCACGAGATCCCCAGCAAGACCAAGGGGCAGAACCCGACCTCGGGCGCGCTCACCGCGCAGCGCGTGCACCGGACCGTGGCGGGCGACTCCCTGCAGTCGCTGGCCTGGCGGGAGTACGGCAACGCGGCCGCCTGGCGTTCCATCGCCGAGGCCAACGGCATCGACGATCCGGGGCAGTTGCCGACCGGCATCGAACTCGTGCTGCCGGCCGCCGAGGAGGTGCGTACCTGATGGTGCAGTCCGCCTTCTCCAATGTCGTCGACGTGAAGATCGGTGGCGCCAAGCTGCCGCCGGAGTTCGCGCCCGACCTGGTGGACAGTTACGTCGACCAGGGCGTCGGCGTCCCGGCCGCGTTCCGGCTCACCTTCCGTGACCCGTACCGGCTGCTGCTGGGCAAGCTGAACATCACCTTCGGCACCAAGGTGGTGTTCGCGCCCGTGGCGGACGGTGAGGGGGCCGGGGATCCGCTGCTGACCGGTGAGGTGACGGGGCTGGAGGCCGACTACGACGGCACCGGCTCGTACACCGTGATCCGCGGCTACGACCTCGGGCACCGGCTGCTGCGGCAGCGCCGGGTGGCCGCCTACCGCAACCAGAGCGCGTCCGACATCGCCCGCAAGCTGGCCGCCCAGGACGGGGTGCCGATCGGGCGGATCGAGTCGACGAAGACCGTGTACGAGTTCATCTCCCAGTCCAATGTGACGGACTGGGACTTCCTCGCGCGGCTCGCCGACGAGAACGAGATGGTGATGTCCGTCGACGCGGACGGCAGGTTCCAGTTCGTGAAGCCCAAGTCGGCTTCCGGGGCGCCCTCTCCGAGCACCGACGGGGACAAGAGTCCGTTCGTGCTGCAGGCCGGGCACGACATCCTGCGGCTGCGGGCCGCGGTCACCGCCGCCGACCAGGTGGGCAAGGTCGAGTCGCGCGGGTGGGACGTGACGACGAAGAAGAAGCTCACCGCCACCTCGCCCGCTACCGCCAACCCCGGTATCACCATCGGGACTTCGCCGGGCGCGGCGGCCGGCAAGTTCACCTCGGCCAAGCTCGTGGAGACGGGCACGCCCTACGACAAGCAGACCGAGGTGAAGTTCGCGGCCGACGCCCTCGCCGACGACGTCACCGGCTCGTTCGCCGAGCTGGAGGTCGTCGCGCGCGGAAATCCCAAGCTGCGGCCGGGAGTTCCGGTGGCGCTCGCGGACGTCGGGGTGCCCTTCGAGGGCAAGTACACGGTGACGTCGGTCCGGCACGTCTTCGGCGACGGCAAGCACTACGAGGCGTGGGTGACGGTCAGCGGCCGGCAGTGGCGGTCGCTGTACGGGCTGGCCTCGGGCGGGGCGGACACCGCGCCCAAGCTGCCGAGTGTGGCGAACGCCCTGGTCACCGATGTCAACGACCCGCTGAAGCAGGGGCGGGTGAAGCTCCAGTTCCCGTGGCTGGACGACACCTACGTCAGTGACTGGACGCGGACCGTGCAGATGGGCGGTCTCGACGGGGGCGGGATCTTCCCGCTGGACGTGAACGACGAGGTGCTGGTCGCCTTCGACCGGGGCGCGCTGGACCATCCGTTCGTGATCGGCGGGCTCTACAACGGCCGGGACAAGCCGACCGTGGTGAGCGATGTGCCGCTGCACGACACCGTGCGGAAGAAGGCGAGCCGGCACACCGTCTCCGACCGGGACGGCAACCGGATGGACCTGCTCAGCCAGAAGACCGGGCTGCGCAAGCAGGGTGTGCGGCTGATCTCCGGGGACAAGCAGCTGACGGTGTTCCTGGACCGGACGAAGACCGAGATCGTCGTGGACAGCAAGGGTTCCGTCACCATCAAGGGCAGCCGGTCGGTGTCCGTGGAGGCCGGCACCGACCTCACACTCAGTGCACGGCGCGCGCTGACCATCAAGAGCGGCGGCCCGCTGAGCATCGAGGGCGGCGGCATGGTCAACGTACGGGCCGCGGGCGAGATCGGGGTGAACGCGGTGGGCGCCCTGAACCTGAGCGCGGCCGGTGTCGCGAACCTCACCGGCGGGGGCACCGTGCAGATCACGTCGGCCGTCAACACGACCATCAAGGCGCCGACCACGCTCGTCGGTTCACCCGTGTTCGGCGTCACGACCATCCCGGTGCCGATGGTGATCCCGTGAGCCGGGTCCTTCGACTCCCCCTCCCTGAAAGGCAGGTGCGTTCCTGATGGCCGAGCAGTTCGTCGGCTCCGGCTGGTCGTTCCCGTTGCGCATCGGGCCGACCGGCGGGATCGCGCTGGTCAGCGGGGAGCGGGAGATCGAGGAGGCGATCCGGCTGGTCCTGTCGACCGCGCCGGGCGAGCGGCCGATGCGCCCGGACTTCGGCTGCGCGATCCACGACCTGGTGTTCGCGCCGGTCAACGAGCAGACCGCGGGCCGGATCCAGCACGAGGTGCACGTCAGCCTGGACCGCTGGGAGCCGCGCATCGAGGTCGAGGACGTCGAGGTCACGGCCGGCGGCGACCAGAGCGTGCTGTTCATCGACGTCCGCTACTCGATCCGCGGCACCAACAACCCGCGCAGCCTGGTCTTCCCGTTCTACGTCATTCCGTCCCACGACGAGCCCGACAGTCCCGGCGCGGCCGGCACCGCTGGTCCGTCCGGCTCCTGAAAGCGATCGCTGATGGCCCTGCCCTCCCCCAATCTCGACGACCGCCGCTTCCAGCAGTTCGTCGACGACGCCAAGCGCTACATCCAGCAGCGCGCCCCGGAGTGGACCGACCACAACGTCTCCGACCCCGGCGTCACCCTCGTCGAGACGGTGGCGCACATGGCGGACCAGATCGTCTACCGGCTCAACCGGGTGCCGGAGAAGAACCATCTGGCCTTCCTGGACCTGGTCGGGATCACCCTGTTCCCGCCGTCGGCGGCCCGCACGGACGTGACGTTCTGGCTGTCGGCACCCCAGGAGGAGGCGATCCCGGTGCCGGTGGGCACCGAGGTGGCGACCATGCGCACCGAGAGCGAGGAGGCGGTGGTCTTCGCCACGGAACGCGAACTGATCGTCGTACCCTGCGCGTTGCGGCATCTGCTGGTGCAGCACCAGGGCGAGCCGGCGGCGGACCGGACGCACGACCTGGCCGAGGACGACAAGGACCTGCTGTGCTTCTCGGAGTCGCCGGACCCCGGTGACTGCATGCTGCTCGGGCTGAGCGCGGCCGTGCCGCACTGCGCGGTCGTGCTGGACCTGGACAGCCGGGTGGACGGCGTCGGCGTGGACCCGCGGCAGCCGCCGCTGGTGTGGGAGGCGTGGACCGCGGACGGCTGGCAGCCCTGCGAGGTCGACCGGGACGGCACGGGCGGCCTCAACCGCCCGGGTGAGGTGGTCCTGCACGTCCCCGGCGGGCACGTCCTGTCCCGCAACGCCGGTCAGGAGGGCGGCTGGATCCGCTGCCGGGTCACCGAACCGCTGCCCGGCCAGCCCTTCTACACGACCTCGCCGACCATCCGTGCCGCCGAGGCCTTCACCATCGGCGGCACCACGGCCGCCGTGCACGCGGAGACGGTGTACGACGAGGCGCTCGGCGAGTCGACGGGCCTGCCCGGGCAGCGGCTGCGCCTCGCGAACGCGCCCGTGGTCGGCGACGACCCGCCGGTGCTGCTGCAGACGGCCGAGCACGAGGGCTGGGTGGACTGGCGGGTCGTCCCCACCTTCGCGGGCTCGGGACCGTACGACCGGCACATCACCCTCGACGCGACGACCGGCGAGATCGCCTTCGGCCCTGCGGTGCGCGAACCGGACGGCTCCCTGCGCCAGTACGGCACGGTCGCGCCCAAGGGGTCGCCGATCCGCGCCCGCCGCTACCGCACCGGCGGCGGCCGGGCCGGGAACGTGGCGCGGGGCGCGGTGCAGATCCTGCGCACCTCCATCCCGTACGTCTCCGAGGTCGTCAACCGCGAGGCCGCGCGGGGCGGGGTGGACGGCGAGACGGTCGAGGAGGCGAAGGTCCGGGCGCCGATCACGCTGCGCGCCCAGGAGCGGGCGGTGACGCTCAGGGACTACGAGGAGCTGGCCCGCCGCGCCGCTCCGGAGACCGCCCGAATCACCTGCCTGGAGGGCGAGGAGGGTGAGCACGGCGCCTACGCCGTACGGGTGTTGGTGGTGCCGCAGGCGGTCCCCGACCCCGGCGGCCGGCTGCGCTTCGAGCAACTGGTGCCCGGTGACGCCCTGTTGGACCGCATCACGCGCCACCTGGACGAACGACGGTTGATCGGGACCAGGTTGGCGGTCGGGCCGCCGTACTACCAGGGCGTGACCGTCGTCGCCACCGTGCACGCCTTCCGGGGCGTCGACACGGACAAGGTGCGCCGCGAGGCCCACGACGCGCTGTACCGCCACCTGGACCCGCTGACCGGCGGCGCGAACGGCACGGGCTGGCCGTTCGGCCGTCCCGTCCAGTCGGGGGAGGTGTTCGCGGTGCTGCAGCGCGTACCCGGCGTGGAACTGGTCGACGAGGTGGTCCTGCATCCGGCGGACCCGCTCACGGGCAAGCGGGGCGAGGCGACGGACCGGATCGACCTCTCCGCCCCGTCGCTGGTGTTCTCGTTCGACCACCGGGTGAGGGTGATCGGGGACGGCGCATGAGGGGGTCCATCGACGGCCTCGACTCCTCGGCGCCCATCGGCATGATGCTGCCGGCCGTCTTCGCGGAGGACGACCTGGCCCAGCGGTTCGTCGCGGGGCTCGACGAGGTGGTCGCGCCGATCCACAGCGTCCTGGACTGCCTGGACACCTACTTCCGGCCGTCGCTGGCGCCGCTCGACTTCGTCCAGTGGCTGGGCGGTTGGGTGGGCGCCGAGACGGACGGCGGTGAACCGGAGCCGCTGCTGCGGGCGGCCGTGGCCGCGGCGGCGTACCTGCACCGCATCCGCGGTACGCGCCGCGGGCTCTCGGAGGCCGTCCGGCTGGCGTTCGGGGTGGAACCGGAGATCACGGAGAGCGGCGGGGCGTCCTGGAGCGCCCGCCCCCTCGGCCCGTTCCCCGGCACGCCCCGCCCCCGCCTCCACGTCCATCTGCGTCTGCCCGCGCCCACCCCGGCGGACCAGCACCGCCTGGACACCCTCGTGGCGGCCGCCCGCCCCGCCCACATGCCCTACACGGTCCAGGTGACCGCCACCGCTCCCGCCGAAAGGACCCCGTCCCCATGACGACCACCCAGAACTGCGCCGAATGCGGCACCCGCGCGGAACCGGGCCAGTCATTCTGCGACGCCTGCGGAGCGGTGCTCAGCTGGACGGACCGGGAGGGGAAGGCCGGCCGGGCGGCGGGCGCTCCTTCCGGCGCTACGGCGGGTCCGCGCGAGGGACGCGACACGGTGACCGACTCTCCGGGAGCCGGCGGCGATCCCCGTGCGGCGAGCGGCGGGCCCGGTCGGGTGAGCACCGCCACGGCCGGATCCGAAGAGGGTGCGGGGGCCTCCCCGGCAGCCCCGGACAGCGGTGCGCCGGTCACGCCCTCGGGCCCGCCCGCCTCCGCCGACCCCGGCTGGGACGCCTTCTCGCGGCCCGACGGCGGCACCGGGCTGGCCCGTACCCCGAGGGACCTGCTGGTCGCGGGCACGGCCAGCGCGGTCCCGGACACCGAGACGCGGACCGCCCCCGACCCCGGTGACGACCACCCCGCCCCCGAGGCCCCTTCCCCTGCGTCCGCCCCCCGGCCCGCACCGGAGTCCGCCGAGGCCCCCGCCCCGCCGAACTCCACCCCGCCCACCGACGACACGGCCTCCACGGAACCCGTCCCCGCCGCGGCCGCCACGACGCCGATCCCCGAGGTCTCCTCGGCACCGGACACCCCCGTAGCCGACGACGGCATGACCGACCGCGCGCGCCGGCTTCTCGTCCCGGTGGACGACCCGGAGCCCCGCCCCGCCGCGGCCCCCTCCGTCGCCCCGGTCCTGCCCGGACGTCCCGCCCCCCAGCGGCCGCAGGTGGTGCGGGCGCCCGGCGAGGACCTCGGCGCCGACGGCGGCACCCCCTGTCCCTGGTGCGGCACCCGCAACCGCCCCGACCGGCACTTCTGCACCCGCTGCGCGATGCCCATGGCCGGCGAGGCCCAGGCACCGGGCCGTCTGCCCTGGTGGCGGCGGCTGTTCGGGGCCGGCAACCGGGAGACCCCGTGGGCCGGCGACCGCCCCCGGCTGCGCCGCGCCTTCGACCGCGTGCTGACCTGGGTGGGCGCGGCGGTCGTGCTGACCCTGCTGATCGTGGGGGCCGTGAACCTCCCCCAGGGCATCCAGGCGACCCGCGACCACTTCTCCAAGCGCGCCCCCGTCGACCCGGACGGCTACAGCGCCTCCCGCTCCTACCCGGGCCACAAGCCCGCCCTGGCCTTCGACAAGCTCAGCAACACGTGGTGGGGTCCGGGGGTGTCGGAGTCGGGCCAGGGCCAGTGGATCGAGGCCAGGTTCGACCAGCCGACCCGGCTCCTGGACCTGATCATCACGCCGGGCGTCTCGACCCGCGCCGAGCAGCTCCAGCAGTCGGCCCGCCCGCACCGGATCGAGGCCACCGTCACCCTGGCCGACGGCAAGAAGATCACCCGCCAACTCAACCTCGACCAAGGGCCCGGCGGCCAGCGCGAGCCGTTCCGCGTCGGCAAGGTCACCGCGGTCCGCTTCACCATCGAGTCGGCCTACGGCGCCGACGCCACCAAGCAGGTGGCCATCGCGGAGATCGAGTTCTTCGGCCCGTCCAACGCCAACTCCTCCTGAACTCAGGGCGTCCGCACGCGCCCCGGCGGTCGGCGTCTGTCGCTGACCACCGGGGCGCCGTCGTGTGCGGGGCCGTACCCGGGAAGCGGCCGTGGCAGACCCCGAGCGGGCCCCTCTTCCCCGGCCATCACGAGGTCTCGCCAGCCCGTGCCGGGCTGCGTCCAGCAGGCCGAATCCGCGGGAGTCGACGCCGAGGCCGCCCGCACCGAGGCGGGCCGGGGCGGACTCGTCGACGAACTGTACGGGGGCACCCGTGAGCGGGTCGAGCACCGCGTGGCCGGACGAGAAGTCCCTCAGGGCGTCAGTAGCCCCAGCCCCAGCGGACCTGGCCGACGCCGGAGGTGTTGGTGTTCGACAGGCCGCTGCCGTTGTGGGCTTGCAGCGAGTAGGAGTCACCTGTGCGCAGGGCCGGCCAGTAGACGCTGCCCATTCCCTCCGAGCGGGCGGTGTCGGTCACCGCGGCGAGGTACGACTGGAACTGGCCGTTGTCGTGGTCGGTCAGGTAGTTGGTGCCGGTGGTCATCGGGGCGCCGAACTCGTCGACGAGTGTGCGGCCGGTGTAGCCGCCGATACGGTTCTTGAGGTCCGACACCCAGGAGGATTCCCTGGTGTAGCTGTTCCAGTAGCCGTAGTAGTGCAGGGACAGCAGGGTGCCGCTGAGGGCGGAGGAGGCGCCGACGCCCGTCACGTTGTCGTTGTAGCCCGTGCCGCTGATGACGACGCGGCTTCGGGGGACGTTGGAGAACTGGGAGAGCCAGGAGGAGCAGACCGAGACCCACTGGCTCAGTGAGTAACCGTAGGGCTCGTTCAGCGGCTCGAAGTACACGTTGCCGTTGCCGCCGTAGGCGCCGACGACGGTGGACCACATGGACTTCCACGCCGTCATGTCGGTGACCGTGCCCACGCTGGTCTTCTCTGTCCACGCGCTGATGATCACCTTCATGCCGTCCGCGAGCGCGGCGTCGATCGCCCCGCGGTAGGCGCCCCACCAGGACTGGCTGACGCTGGGCGGATTGATCGGCAGGCGCACGGTGTTGGCACCGAGGTTGGACTGGAACACCTTGATGTAGGTGTCGGCGACCGAGTAGACCTGCGCGTAGCTGTCCGAGGCGGCCAGGCCGTCCGGGATCACCCACCCGGTGTTGTAGTTGTCGCGGGTGTCCGCCCAGTTGACGCCCTTGAACTGGCTGGTGGCGGCCGCGGCCGGCTGCGCGGGGGCGACGACCACCTGGGTGGCGCAGATGACGGCGGCCATGGTGAGGAGACGGCCGAGCGTCTTCAGGGTAAGGGGGCGAGTGGACATGGCGGCTCCGCGGGACGAGCCCCAACGCGGGGGGAACTGTGGGGGAATGTTGTTGAAGGATGTTCGGCCCTGTCGGAAGAGTCAGCCCTCCCTCCGCTTCCGTCAAGCCCTCGGACGGAACCCGTCGACGACGGGACGAGCGGCAACTACCGCAAGCTCGCCTGTAGTTGCCGTCACAACCCCACGATCCCGTTCCACCGCTTCGCGAACTCCACCCGCTCCGCGGACGTGATGTCCCGCGCGATCGCCAGCCGTTGGCGCATGCCGGCGTCGGGGAAGATCAGCGGGTTCTCGGCGAGTGCGGCGGTGTCCTTGTCCTTGGCGGCGGCGAGGACCTCGCGGGCCGCCGGGACGGGACAGACGTAGTTGACCCAGGTGGCGAGTTGGGCGGCGACCTCGGGCTCGTAGTAGTGGTCGACGAGCCGTTCCGCGTTGCGCTTGTGCCGGGCCCGGTCGGGGATCATCAGGGAGTCCGACCACAGCTCGGCGCCCTCCTCGGGGACGACGAAGCGGATGTGGGGGTTGTCGGCCTGGAGCTGGATGACGTCGCCGGAGTAGGCCTGACAGGCCAGGACGTCACCGCTGACCAGGTCCTTGGTGTAGTCGTTGCCGGTGAAGCGGCGGATCCGGCCGTCGGCCACGTACCTCTCCACCTGGTCGCACACCGTGTCGAAGTCGGCGGCGGTCCACCGGGTGATGTCGACGCCGTTGCCCTGCATCAGCAGCGCGAACGCCTCGTCCAGCCCGGAGAGAAGGGTCACCCGACCCTTGAGGTCCTTCGCCCACAGGTCGGAGACGTGCCGTATCTCGCGGCCGAGCCTCCTGCGGTCGTACGCGATGCCGGTGATGCCCGACTGCCACGGCACCGTGTAGGTGCGGCCGGGGTCGAAGGCGGGCGAACGCAGCTGCGGGTCAAGGTACTTGGCCACGTTCGGCTGCCCGCTCCGGTCCATCTCCTGGACCCAGCCCAGCCGTACGAACCGCGCGCACATCCAGTCCGACATCACGATCAGGTCCCGGCCGGTCTGCTGGTGGTTCATCAGGGCGGGGCTGATCTTGCCGAAGAACTCGTCGTTGTCGTTGATCTCCTCGGTGTACTCGACGGAGATCCCCGTGCGCTTCTCGAAGGCGTCGAGCGTCGGCCGCCGGTTGGGGTCGTGGTCGTCGACGTCGATGTAGAGGGGCCAGTTCGCCCAGGTCAGCCGCTTGTCCTCGGCCGAGGTGTCGGTGACGGCTCGCTCGCCGGGCCGTACGTACGCGGCGGGCACCCCACAGCCGGCCAGGCCGCCGAGCACCGCTGCTGCGCCCAACGCGCGCAGCAGGGACCGGCGGGAGGGCGAGGGGTTCCGCTGTGTGATCGGCATGGCCGCAGCATGCCGCCCCGCCCGCGCACCGGCAATCGGCGCCGCGTGAAGCGGAGGCGGCGGGGCCGGACACTTTGTCGATGCCGGCCCCTGCTTCCTAGGCCTCCAGCGAGGTCATCACGTGCTTGATCCGGGTGTAGTCCTCGAAGCCGTACCCCGACAGGTCCTTGCCGTAGCCCGACTTCTTGAAGCCGCCGTGGGGCATCTCGGCGACCAGCGGGATGTGGGTGTTGATCCACACGCAGCCGAAGTCGAGCTTCTTGGACATCCGCATGGCGCGGGCGTGGTCCTTGGTCCACACCGAGGAGGCGAGGGCGTACTCGACGCCGTTGGCCCACTCGACGGCCTGGTCCTCGTCCCGGAAGGACTGGACGGTGATGACGGGTCCGAAGACCTCCTTCTGGATGATCTCGTCGTCCTGCCGGAGCCCGGAGACGACGGTGGGGGCGTAGAAGTAGCCCTTCTCACCGACCTGGTGGCCACCGGCCTCGACCTTGGCGTGGGCGGGCAGCCGCTCGATGAACCCGGTGACCTGCTTGAGCTGGTTGGGGTTGTTCAGCGGTCCGAACAGCACGTCCTCGTCGTCCGGCTGACCGGTCTTGGTCTCGGCCGCCGCCTTCGCCAGCGCGGCCACGAACTCGTCGTGGATGGAGTCCTGGACGAGTACGCGGGTGGCCGCCGTACAGTCCTGCCCGGCGTTGAAGAACCCGGCCACGGAGATGCCCTCCACGGCCTTGGCGATGTCCGTGTCCTCGAAGACGACGACCGGCGCCTTGCCGCCCAGTTCCAGGTGCACCCGCTTGAGGTCCTTGGACGCGGACTCGGCGACCTGCATGCCGGCCCGTACGGACCCGGTGATGGACGCCATCGCCGGGGTCTCGTGCTCGACCATGAGGCGGCCCGTCTCCCGGTCGCCGGTGATGACGTTGAAGACGCCCTTCGGCAGGATCTCGCCGATGATCTCCGCGATCAACACGGTCGACGCCGGGGTCGTGTCGGACGGCTTGAGCACCACCGTGTTGCCGGCCGCGATCGCCGGCGCGAACTTCCACACGGCCATCATCATCGGGTAGTTCCACGGCGCGACCTGCGCGCAGACGCCGACCGGCTCGCGGCGCACGATGGACGTCAGTCCGTCCATGTACTCGCCGGCCGAGCGGCCCTCGAGCATCCGCGCCGCGCCCGCGAAGAAGCGGATCTGGTCGACCATCGGCGGGATCTCCTCGGACCGCGTGAGCCCGATCGGCTTGCCGGTGTTCTCCACCTCGGCCGCGATCAGGTCCTCGGCGCGCTCCTCGAAGGCGTCGGCGATCTTCAGGAGGTGCTTCTGCCGCTCGGCGGGGGTCGTGTCGCGCCAGGCCGGGAAGGCCGCGGCGGCGGCCGCCATCGCGGCGTCGACGTCCGCCTGACCGGACAGCGGCGCGGTCGCGTACGCCTCGCCCGTGACGGGGTTGACCACCTCGGTGGTCCGTCCGTCGGCGGCGTCCCGGAACTCACCGTTGATGTAGTTGCGCAGACGACGCAGCTCGGTGCTCACTGCCGGCCCTCCAAGTTCGGTGTCCATTGGCTGAGACACCAGCCTAATCGGCGAGCCCACGTTTTCAACACCCCCACTCGCATTGATCCTGCGAATTCCGCAGATCTCAGTCACGTAAACAACGAATTTCATCGGTCATGGCTTGCGGAACTGTCGAGAGGTCGTGCACAGTGAGGCCGTGGCCAGTCGAAGCGCAGAGCACAGGGACTCCACCCGCGAGTCCAGGAACGGCACCCCTCATCTGGACGCCGTCTCCCTCGCCATCATCGAGCAGCTCCAGGAGGACGGCAGGCGCCCGTACGCCGCGATCGGCAAGGCCGTGGGCCTGTCCGAGGCGGCCGTGCGCCAGCGCGTGCAGAAGCTGCTCGACCAGGGCGTGATGCAGATCGTCGCCGTCACGGACCCGCTCACCGTGGGCTTCCGCCGGCAGGCGATGGTCGGGATCAACGTCGAGGGCGATGTCGAGAAGATCGCGGACGCGCTGACTGACATGTCGGAAGTCGAGTACGTGGTGATGACCGCGGGCTCGTTCGACATCCTCGCCGAGATCGTCTGCGAGGACGACGACCACCTGCTGGACGTCATCAACAAACGCATCCGGTCACTGCCCGGCGTGCGCTCCACCGAGAGCTTCGTCTACCTCAAGCTCAAGAAGCAGACCTACATGTGGGGAACCCGATAACCGTGAGCCAGAAGGACCTCAGCAAGACCGCGTACGACCACCTGTGGATGCACTTCACCCGCATGTCCTCGTACGAGAACTCCCCCGTCCCGACGATCGTCCGGGGCGAGGGCACCTACATCTACGACGACAAGGGCAAGCGCTACCTCGACGGTCTCGCCGGTCTGTTCGTGGTCCAGGCCGGTCACGGCCGCACGGAACTCGCCGAGACCGCCTTCAAGCAGGCCCAGGAGCTGGCGTTCTTCCCGGTCTGGTCCTACGCCCACCCGAAGGCCGTGGAACTGGCCGAGCGGCTGGCCGACCACGCGCCGGGCGACCTGAACAAGGTCTTCTTCACCACCGGCGGCGGCGAGGCGGTGGAGACCGCCTGGAAGCTCGCCAAGCAGTACTTCAAGCTGGTCGGCAAGCCCACCAAGTACAAGGTCATATCCCGCGCGGTCGCCTACCACGGCACCCCGCAGGGCGCCCTGTCCATCACCGGCCTGCCGGGGCTGAAGGCCCCCTTCGAGCCGCTGGTGCCGGGCGCGCACAAGGTCCCGAACACCAACATCTACCGCGCCCCGATCCACGGCGACGACCCCGAGGCCTTCGGCCGCTGGGCCGCCGACCAGATCGAGCAGCAGATCCTCTTCGAGGGCCCGGAGACGGTCGCCGCGGTCTTCCTGGAGCCCGTGCAGAACGCCGGCGGCTGCTTCCCGCCCCCGCCCGGCTACTTCCAGCGGGTGCGCGAGATCTGCGACCAGTACGACGTGCTGCTCGTGTCGGACGAGGTCATCTGCGCCTTCGGCCGCCTGGGCACGATGTTCGCCTGCGACAAGTTCGGCTACGTCCCGGACATGATCACCTGCGCCAAGGGCATGACCTCGGGCTACTCCCCGATCGGCGCGTGCATCGTCTCCGACCGGCTGGCCGAGCCGTTCTACAAGGGCGACAACACCTTCCTGCACGGCTACACCTTCGGCGGCCACCCGGTCTCGGCCGCGGTCGGCCTCGCCAACCTCGACCTGTTCGAGCGCGAGGGCCTCAACCAGCACGTGCTCGACAACGAGGGCGCCTTCCTGTCCACCCTGCAGAAGCTGCACGACCTGCCGATCGTCGGCGACGTCCGCGGCAACGGCTTCTTCTACGGCATCGAGCTGGTCAAGGACAAGGCCACCAAGGAGTCCTTCAACGACGAGGAGACCGAGCGCGTCCTGTACGGCTTCCTGTCGAAGGCCCTGTTCGACAACGGCCTGTACTGCCGTGCCGACGACCGCGGTGACCCGGTCGTCCAGCTCGCCCCGCCGCTGATCTCCAACCAGGACACCTTCGACGAGATCGAGCAGATCCTGCGCGCGACCCTGACGGAGGCGTGGACGAAGCTCTGATGAGCTGACTCTGTGATCAACAACGGCCCCGGTGCCGCCCGTTCGAGTGAGAAACGGGCGCCCGGGGCCGTGTGCTCTCCGGCCTCCGGGCGATGCCTGCCTAGCGTGCGAGTGACCGACCGGCCCTGCCTTCGTTCCCCCGCACGGGGGAACGGCACGGCAAAAACGGATCTGACTCGAGGTGTACGCCCATGGTGGCCCCGCCGGACAACGACGTGCTCTGGGCACGCACCCTGCACTTCCAGCACAGCGACGGCTCGCCCGCTCTGCTCGGCGTCTCCATCGGCGTCCAGGAGGGCGAGATCCTCGCCGTCAGCGGGCCGCGCGGCAGCGGCAAGACGACATTGCTGCGCTGCCTCGCCGGGCTGGTGCCGGCCCAGCGCGGCGAGATCTGGTTCAACAGCGTGCCGGTCCACACGATGGGCCCGCTCACCCGGGAACGCCTGCGCCGCGACCGCTTCGGCTGGATCGACCCCGCCCCGGTCCTCGTACCGGAACTCAACACCTGGGAGAACGCCGCTCTCCCCCTGATGCTGCGCGGCACGAGCCGTCGGCGCGCCAGGACGGCCGCCCTGGAATGGCTGGAACGCCTCGACGTCGGCGACCGGGCCCGCGACCGCCCGCACCGACTCACCCAGGCGGAACGCCAGCGCGTCTCGATCGCCCGCGCCCTGGCTCTCGCGCCGACGATCCTGTTCGCCGACGAGCCGACGGCCCCCCTCCACCGGGCGGACCGGACGCACGTGCTGCGGACGCTGACGACCGCGGCCCGTTCCCACGGCATCACCGTGGTCCTCGCGACTCACGACCCGGAAACGGCGTCCCTCGCCGACCGCACGGTGTCCCTGCTGGACGGCCGCCAGGTGAAGACGGTCCATCTGCCCCCGATGGCCGACGCGGACGCGCGGGGCTCGGACGGCCCCGGGACCCGGCGGGAGAGCCGAAGAACCCAGCCGGCGGCCCGAGGGGCCGAGCCGGAGGGCCAGGGGGCCGCGTGCTCGCTCTCCGTCTGACGCGCACCGCCCGCCCGGCCGTCCACCTGCGCCGCCTGCTGGTGACCCTGGCCGCGGCGGGTACGGGCTTCCTCCTGCTGAGCAGCCTCGGCTACGCCCTGAGCCACCCCGACGCCCCCTCCTCCGCCGCCCTGCGCCTGGCCTGGTGCCTGACGCCCCTCGCGGCCACGGTCCACCTCGCGGTGGCGGTCTCCCGTACGGACCCGGCGACCAAGCCCCGCCCGGGTCTCTCGGCCATCGGTCTGGGCCCGGCCCGCCTGATGGTCATCGCCGCGACGACGACGGCCCTGTCCACCACCCTGGGCTCCCTGCTGGCCCTGCTCCTCTTCCTCCACCTCCGGGGCGACCTGACCGGCATGCCCTTCGACGGAGGCGCGGCGTCCTTCCTCGCCTCCGGCATGCCGCTCCCCGTCCCGGCGTCCCTGACCCTCCTGGCCCTGGTCCCCGCCATCGCGTCGACGGCCGTGGCCCTCGTCCTGCGCCCGCGAGACACCCGCCCCGCCACCACGCGGGGCCCGGCACACGCGTACGGCCACTCGGGCGCGCGGGAGACCTTCGGGGCGTACGGCAGGTTCGGCGCCCGGAGGCGGCGCCCCGCCGCCGAGGCCGTTCCCGAGGGACAGGACCAGGACACCCCGCCGGCACCGGTGAGTGAACCGGCCCCCGCGGCGGACACGGCCACACCGGACCCGGACCCCACCCGGCCCCCGACCCCGCGCACCGCCCCCTCCGGACTCCCCTGGGGCATCGCCACCGTCGCCGCGGGTCTGGCCGTGGAGGCCTACACGAGCCGCACCGCACAAGCCTCCACCGTCAAACTCCCCGGCGGCCTGATCACCGGTACCCCCACCATCCTCATCGGCGTCGCCCTGACCGCCCTCGGTCTGGCCCTCGCCGCCCCCGCCCTCACCCACCTCGCCGGCCGCCTCCTCCAGTCCGCCCGCCCCGGCGCCCTCCGTCTCCTCGCGGGCCGCGTCCTCATGGAGGAGGCCGGCCGCATCGGCCGCCCCCTGGGCGTCGTCTGCGCCGTCGCCTCCACCGCGTACGCCATGACCGCGCTCTACGACCCCGCGGAACCCGACGTCGGCCCCCTCACCACCCTCGGCATGCTCCTGGTGACCGGCTGCACCGTCGCCACGCTCCTCACCGCCACCGTGGAGGCGAGGCAGTCCCGGGCCGACACCACCGCCGCCCTGCTCCGCCTCGGCGCCCCCGCCACGATGCTGCGCGGCGCCGCCGGCCTCCGCGCCGCCGCGCTGCTGGCCCTCTTCGGCCCCCTGACCCTCGTCGTCGCCGAACTGGCGGCCCTCCCCCTGACCCACTGAACCCGGCGCGAAGAACCCGCACGAAACCTCGCGCGAAGAAAAACCGCTGCCGCCGATGACTTCCGCACGCGGCGCCCGTCTACCCCACCGAACAGCACACACCGCCCGATGGGAGAGACCCGACATGTACCAGCAGATGATCTTCGTGAACCTGGCCACCGACGACGTCGACGCGTCGAAGAAGTTCTTCACGGAGCTGGGTTTCGCGATCAACCCGCAGTTCAGCGGCGAGGACAGCACCTGCGTGATGATCAGCGACACGATCGTCGTGATGCTGCTCAGCAAGCGGCACTACGCCAACTTCACCAAGAAGGAGATCGCCGACTCCACGCGGACCAGCGAGGTGCTGCTGTGTCTGAGCGCCGAGAGCCGCGAGAAGGTCGACGAGCTGGTCGAGAAGGCCGTCGCCGCGGGCGGCAGGGCAAACGACGACGTCCAGGACCAGGGTTACATGTACGGCCGCTCCTTCGACGACCTCGACGGCCACTCCTGGGAGGTCATGTGGATGGACCCGGCGGCGGTCCAGGGCTGAACCCACGTGGTGCCTAGCATGGGCCCGTGCAGACGAGCCCGGCCCATGCGGCCCACCACGACGAGCACGAGATCGAGACGCTCGAGGACTTCGACGCGACCGTCTCGGCCCGCGGCACCCTCACCGGCTACCGGGTCCAGGGCGTCGATCTGACGGACCGGACACGGGAGTTGCTCGGCACGGACACCGCGGGCGCGGTCTTCCTCGGGTGCCCGATGCGGACGGAGGCCGAGTCGAAGATCAGGACCGACGGCGCCCTGGTCTTCCCACCGGTCCCGCACCTGCCCTTCGATCCGTACCGCGGCCGTCTCTACACCGCCGACGAACTGTTCGCCTCCCTGGAAAAGGGCTACGAGCGGACACCGGACGCCCTCGCCTACGCCTGGTTCCAGCGCACCAAGGCCGACGGCGACATATACGCCTCGATGCTGCGGGCCGTCCACGACGACTCCGTCTCCGACACCCTCGACGAACTCCTGCGCGGCGCACGGGTGGTGGGCGTCATGGGCGGCCACGCGATGGCACGCGGCACGGAGGCGTACGCCGGCGCCGCGCGCCTCGGCCGGGAGCTGAGCCGAGCCGGGCTGACCGTGGCGACGGGCGGCGGACCCGGCGCGATGGAGGCGGCGAACCTGGGCGCTTACGCGGCGCCGTACGAGGACGCGATGCTGGACGAGGCGTGCCAACTCCTCAGCGTTTCGCCCTCGTTCACCCCCTCGATCACCGAGTGGGCCCGGGCGGCCTTCGAGGTGCGCGCCCGCTGGCCGAAGGGCAACCACTCCATCGGCATCCCCACCTGGTTCTACGGCCACGAGCCGCCGAACCCCTTCGCGTCGCACATCGCCAAGTACTTCGCCAACGCCACCCGCGAGGACGGTCTGCTGGCCCGGTGCAACGCCGGCGTGGTCTTCCTGCCGGGCGCCGCGGGGACCGTGCAGGAGATCTTCGACAACGCGACGCCCAACTACTACGAGTCGCGCGGCGAGCCGACGCCGATGGTGCTCGTCGACAGGGAGCACTGGACGGAGCGGCTGCCGGCCTGGCCCCTCTTGCGGTCACTCGCCCGGGAACGCTCGATGGAGTCCCGTATCGCCCTCGTTGACCGGATCGAGGAGGCACCGGGGGCGTTGAAACGTATCTGCGGTTAATAACGGAGTAAAGCCAACGACCGTGCAGAGCATATGCGTTGACACTCCTTATGGAACACTTATAGACCTGTGAGCCTCCTGGGGAGTGTGAAGCCTCACCTCACTGTTGCCTCACATCTCTGACAACCCCCCTCAGTTGCGTACCCCGTGAAGGGCAAAAGTGACCATATCTCGCCGTACCGCCCGACGTTCCGTTCAGATCCTGGGCGTCGCCGCGGCCTCGACCGCGCTCGCCGTGAGCGCCGCGGGCTCCGCGCTCGCCTGCACCATCACTGAGTTCTCCGCCGAAGCGAAGTGCGAGGGCGGCAAGGGCAGCATCGTCGTCACCGACAAGGATCGCTTCGGTACTGCGGCCACCATCACCGTGTACCTGAAGAGCCCTGCTGGCAGCGAGACCCCGGTCGGCCAGCCGCTGGTGGTCAAGGGCTCGGCCGAGGGGACGACCGTTACCTTCAACGAGAACTGGGCGCCGAAGGCCGAGTACCGCATCCACGTCTCGGCCGGCCCGAACGGCCAGATCCTGGACAAGGACATCAACCCGAACCTGACCACCCCGGCCGAGGGTTGCTCGAAGAGCTCGCCGTCTCCGTCGGCCACCCCGTCGGCGTCGACGCCGGCCTCGGCGTCCCCGACCCCGTCGGCCACGGGCAGCAGCTCCGCTCCGGCGGGCACGCCGTCCAACGCCCCGTCCCCGGCGGCCGGTAGCTCCAACCTCGCCGAGACCGGTGCGAACTCCAACACCGGCCTGATCGCCGGTGTCGCGGGCGCCCTGGTCGTCGTCGGCGGCGGTGCCGTGTTCTACGGCATGCGCCGTCGTGGGGCGAACAGCGGCCGCTGACGCCTCACCCAATAACACCGCGAAGGCCCGACCCCGTATCCCCGGGGGACGGGCCTTCGTCGTTCAGCCGAACGTCGCCCGTTCCAGCCAGAGTTCGAGGACCTGCCGCTCGCCGAGGACCTCCACCTCGGGGCTGTCCAGCGACAGTCGGCGGTAGAAGGCGAGGAGCAGGGAGGTGAGCGGGCCGCGCAGGGCCACGTCTGCCTTCGCGTGCCCGCGGCGCCAGGTGATGCCCCCCTCGGTCCCCTCCACGAGCCACTCCGCGTTCAACTCGGGTGATACGTCGGTCGCGTGGAGGTGCAGACTGCACCCGGCGGCGAGCGGCGGCTCCGTCTCCCGGCGCTCGGCCACCAGGCCCACGATCTGCAGCCACTCGTCGATCGCGTCAGCGGCGATGTCGGGGGCGACCTCGTAACGCAGCCCGGCGGCCAGCGTGGCGTCCGCCCGGTGGACGGTGATCTCGTGGGCCATCCGCCGGGCCCAGAAACCGGAGCCGAGCATCCCGGCCCACGACCACACCTTGGCGTCCGGCCCGGCCTCCCGGAGCGCGCCGACGACCAGTTCACCGGCTTCCGCGAGCCAGGCGTCGAGCTCGGCGGCGTCACCGGGCGTCTGAGGCCCATCCCCGCGAGGGATGTCCTCGTCCGGGACGTCCTCCTGGGCCCGCGTCCTGACCAACACCTCCACCCAGCGCAGCACCCCGCCCATGTGCAGAACGAGTTGTTCGAGGGTCCAGTCCGGGCAGGTCGGCACCTTCGCTGACAGATCGGCACCGGAGGTCACCACGCCCCGCAACTGGGTCACCTGGTGGGCGAGTTCGCCGCAGTAGCGGTCGTGTGCGAGCAAGGTCATGGGGCGCACCCTATGCGCGGACCGGTCAGCCCAGCACCACGATTTCCGCCGCGTCGAACTCCACCCAGACCGTGTCCCCCACCTCCGGCGCCTCCCGCAGCGCGCACGCCGCCTCCAGCCGGGGCGCGTCCTCGGGCTGCAGGTGTACGGCGACATGGGTGCCCTTGAAGGTGCGCGCGGCGACCGTGCAGGGCAGGCCCTCGTCGGCGGGGACGAGCCGGACGCCGGCCGGCCGGACGAGGAGGCCGCGGGTGCCCTGCGGGGCGTCCGCAGGTACCGGCACCTTGCCCCAGGGCGTGTCCGCCGCCTCCCCCGCGACCGTGCCCTCCACGACGTTGTCGAAGCCGAGGAAACGTGCCACGAACTCGTCCGCAGGCCGCTGCCAGACCTCCAGAGGCGTACCGGACTGGGCGATCCGCCCGTCCCGCATCACCACGACCCGGTCGGCGAGCGCGAAGGCCTCGCCCTGGTCGTGCGTCACGGCGAGCACGGTGGTGCCCAACCGGCCGAACAGTTCCCGCAGTTCGACGACCAGTCGCTCCCGCAGCGAGCGGTCGAGCTGGCCGAGCGGCTCGTCGAGCATCAGCAGCCGGGGCCGGGGCGCCAGGGCCCGGGCGAGCGCCACGCGCTGCTGTTCCCCGCCGGAGAGCGAGGCCACGGCCCGGCGCGCGGCACCCGGCAGGCCGACGAGCTCCAGCAACTCCCGTACCCGCTCGGCCTGTTCGCTCCTGGACGCGCCGTGCATCCGGAGGCCGAAGGCGACGTTCCCGCCCACGTCCCGCTGCGGGAAGAGCTGGTGGTCCTGGAACATCAGACCGACCCCGCGCCGGTGCGCGGGCACCGCCGTCTGGTCGCGCCCGTCGAGGAACACCCGCCCGCCGTCGAGCCGTTGCAGTCCCGCCACCGCCCGCAGCAGCGTCGACTTGCCGCTGCCGCTCGGCCCCAGCACGCACACCACCTCGTGCTCGGCGACGTCGAGGCCGACGGCGTCGAGCACGGCCCGCCCGCCGAAGCGGACGGTCGCGTCTGTCAGGCTCAACAGGCTCTGCGGCATCTAGAACTCCCCGGTCCGTTCGGTACGGAGCCGCTCCAGCACCAGCAGCGCCACCGCGCACACCACCATCAGGATCGTCGAAAGGGCCATCGCCTGGCCGTAGTTGAGATCGCCGGGCCGCCCGAGCAGACGGGCCACGGCGACCGGCAGGGTCGGGTTGTCGGGCCGGGCGATGAACACGGTCGCCCCGAACTCCCCCAGCGAGACGGCGAACGCGAACCCGGCCGCGACCAGCAACGCCCGCCGCACCAGCGGCAGATCGACCTCCCGCCACACCCGCCAGGGCGAGGCTCCGAGCACGGCGGCAGCCTCCCGCAGCCGCGCGTCCACGGCCCGCAGCACCGGCAGCATGGTCCGTACGACGAAGGGGACGCCCACCAGCGCCTGCGCGAGCGGCACCAGGATCCAGGACTGGCGCAGGTCCAGCGGGGGCTTGTCGAGGGCGATCAGGAAGCCGAAGCCGACGGTCACCGCGGAGACGCCCAGCGGCAGCATCAGCAGCGCGTCGAAGGCGCGCACCAGCCGCCCTGCGTCCCGGCGGGCCAGCGCGGCGCCGGCCAGGCCGCCGATCACCACGGCGATGGCGGTGGCGGCGAGGGCGTACTGCAGGGAGTTGCCGATCGTGTCGATCGGCGGGACGAGGAAGGTGCCGCCGTCCTCGCTCGTCAGTGCCCGGTAGTAGCGGAACTCCGGCGCGCCGAGGGACCGTTGCACCAGCACGGCCAGCGGCAGCAGGAGCAGTACGGCGACGGTGGTGAGGACGCCGGCCAGCAGCGCCCACTGGCCCGCCCCGCGCGGCCGCCGGGCCGTCACGGACGCGTCCACGAGCCGCAGGGCGGTCTCCCGCCGCCGTACCGTCCAGGCGTGCACGGCGAGGATCGCGCCGACGGCCAGGAACTGGACGATCGTGAGCACGGCGGCGGTGGACAGGTCGAAGATCTCGGAGGTCTGCCGGTAGATCTCGACCTCGAGGGTGGAGAAGGTCGGCCCGCCGAGGATCTGGACGACGCCGAAGGAGGTGAAGGTGAACAGGAACACCATCAGTGCGGCGGCGGCAACGGCGGGCGCGAGCGCGGGCAGCGTGACCCGGCGCCAGGCCCCGAGCGGCGAGGCCCCCAGCATCCGCGCGGCCTCCTCCTGGCGCGGGTCCAGCTGGGCCCACAGTCCGCCGACGGTGCGTACGACGACCGCGTAGTTGAAGAAGACGTGCGCCAGCAGAATCGCCCACACGGTGGTGTCCAGCCGTACGCCCCACAGTTCGTCGAGCAGCCCGCCCCGGCCGACGAGGGCGAGGAAGGCGGTGCCGACGACCACCGTCGGCAGCACGAAGGGGACGGTGACGACGGCCCGCAGGACCTGCTTGCCGGGGAAGTCGAAGCGCGCGAAGACATACGCGCCGGGGAGCGCGACCAGGAGCGTGAGCGCCGTGGAGGCGAGCGCCTGCCAGGTGGTGAACCACAGCACGTGCCGGATGTCGGCCTGGGTGACGACGTCCACGATGCGGCCGACCTGCCACGCCCCGTCGACCTTGAGGCCGCGTGCCACGATCGCGGCGACGGGCCAGGCGAAGAACAGCGCGAAGAACGCGAGGGGCACGGCCAGGAGCCCGAGCCGCGCCGCGCTCCCGCGCCGGCCCCTCTTCCCGAAGGGGCGGGTGGCTACTTCAGTACGAGTGACGTCCACGACTTGACCCACTGGTCACGGTTGGCGGCGATCTTCGTGGGGGCCATGGTCTCGGGGTGCGGGGCCTGCTTCCCGTACTTCTCGAACTCCGCCGGCACCCGCGCGCCCTCCCGAACCGGGTAGACGTACATGTTCAGCGGCATGTCCTCCTGGAACTCCTTGGTGAGCAGGAAGTCGATGAAGGCCTTGCCGCCCTTGGTGTTGCGGGCGTTGCTCAGCAGCCCCGCGTACTCGATCTGCCGGAAGCAGGTGCCGTACGAGGTCCCGGTGGGCGCGGTCGTGGGCTTCGGGTCGGCGTAGATGACCTCGGCGGGCGGCGAGGAGGCGTAGGAGACGACGAGGGGCCGGTCGGCCTTGGCCTTCTTGCCCCCGGCGGACCCGGAGAACTCCTGGTTGTAGGCCTGTTCCCAGCCGTCGACGACCTTCACGCCGTTGGCCTTGAGCTTCGTCCAGTAGGCCTGCCATCCTCCCCCACTCTCGGCTTCGCTCGAGCGGGAGGTGCCCCCATCCCCGTACTGCGCGGCGGTGGCGAGCAGGAAGCCGAGGCCGGGCGAGGAGGTGGCGGCGTTCTCGGTGACGAGGAGGTTCTTGTACTCGGGCTTGACCAGGTCGTCGAAGGACTGCGGCGGGGTCAGCCCGTGCTTGCTGAAGTACGCCTTGTCGTAGTTGACGCAGATGTCGCCGGAGTCGATGGGCGTGACCCGGTGCTTGGTCTGGTCGACGCGGAACTCCGGCTTGACCAGGTCGCTGCCCTTCGCCTCGTACGACTGGAACAGCCCGTTGTCGAGCGCCCGGGAGAGCAGGGTGTTGTCGACGCCGAAGAAGACGTCGCCCTGGGGGTTGTCCTTGGTCAGGATCGCCTTGTTGACGGCCTGCCCGGCGTCGCCGTCCTTGAGGACGTGGACCTTGTAGCCGGACTGCTTCTCGAAGTCGGCGAGGACGTTCTTCGAGACGGCCCACGAGTCGTGGCTGACCAGGGTGACGGTCTTGGAACCGGTGGCGGAGGCGCCGCCGGACGAGCCGCACGCGGACAGCGTGAGCAGGCCGAGGCCGACGACGACAGCCCAGTGCTTCTTGGTGTTCACGGTGATGACCGAACTTCCTACCCAGAATGACCTGGGCGAGGTTCAGAGGGTCTGCGGCCCGGTTGCCGCACTCTCAGCGCTGTTGCGCTCCCCTGTCGGATATGTGGATGTACGTACGGGCACAGGTTACCGCTCGGTGGCGGCCAGCTGTCCACAGGCCCCGTCGATCTCCTGACCTCGGGTGTCCCGGACGGTGACCGGCACGCCGTGTGCCGCGACGGCCTCCACGAAGGCCTTCTCGTCCTCGGGCCGCGAGGCGGTCCACTTGGACCCCGGTGTCGGATTCAGCGGGATGAGGTTGACGTGCACGGGCTTGCCGCGCAGCAGCCGCCCGAGGCGGTCCCCGCGCCAGGCCTGGTCGTTGATGTCCCGGATGAGCGCGTACTCGATGCTCAGCCGCCGCCCGCTCTTCTCGACGTACTCGAACCCGGCGTCCAGCACCTCGCGCACCTTCCACCGCGTGTTCACGGGGACGAGGGTGTCGCGCAGTTCGTCATCGGGGGCGTGCAGCGAGATCGCGAGCCGGCACTTGAAGCCCTCGTCGGCGAACCGGTGGATGGCCGGCACCAGCCCGACCGTCGAGACGGTGATCCCGCGCTGCGAGAGCCCGAGCCCGTCGGGGGCGGGGTCGGTGAGCGCCCGGATGGCTCCGACCACCCGCTTGTAGTTGGCGAGCGGCTCCCCCATCCCCATGAAGACGATGTTGGAGAGCCTCGCGGGACCTCCCGGAACCTCCCCGTCCCGCAGCGCCCGCATCCCGTCCACGATCTGGTGCACGATCTCGGCGGTGGACAGGTTCCGGTCCAGGCCCGCCTGCCCGGTGGCACAGAACGGGCAGTTCATGCCACAGCCCGCCTGCGAGCTGATGCACATGGTCACCCGGTCCGGATACCGCATCAGCACCGACTCGACGAGCGTCCCGTCGAACAGCCGCCACAGCGTCTTGCGGGTCGTCCCCTGGTCGGTCGACAGATGCCGTACGACGGTCATCAGCTCGGGAAGCAGCGCCTCCCGCAGCTTGGGACGCGCCGCGGCCGGGATGTCGGTCCAGTCCGCCGGATCGTGCGCGTACCGCGCGAAGTAGTGCTGCGAGAGCTGCTTGGCCCGAAACGGCTTCTCCCCGATGTCGGCCACGGCGTCCTTGCGCTCGGCGGGCGTGAGATCGGCGAGATGCCGCGGCGGCTTCTTGGCTCCGCGCGGGGCGACGAAAGTGAGTTCTCCGGGCTTAGGCATGGCCGTACCAGTGTCGCAGATCCAATCGGGTGACCTGGGGCTGCGAGCCGGGACACCTGTCGTTGGTGGTCGCCATGCGTCGTCGCTGAGCGGCCTCGGACGGCCCGGAGGCGGCCCAGAAACGATCATGCGGCATCCCCTATGACCAGAACTTGGACCACGCCCCATCTGCGAGGAAGCGCCTGAACGCATCCTCGTCCATCTCTTCCACCCACTGGGGCGCTTCGTCCTGGATCAAGAGATCAGACGGGTAGCCCGGAGCCTCGCCTGCCTGCTTGATGATCTCCGGCGTCTCAAGCGCAATGACCATGATGCTCGGATTAGATGAACCGACAGCCCGCGACACCGCGTTGTTCGAGAACCCCGAGTACGAATAGAGGATGCCTCGGTCGGCCCCGATGTCCAGGATCTTGCCGATGAACTGGTCCACGACTTCGATACTGGACGGCCTTCGGTGGCGCTTGCATTCGACGGCCACCGTGATCTCCAGCCCCACGATCTTGCCGGTCGCCAGAACATCGATCTGCCGCTGCGCCCCACTCAAGCGGCCAGGCACGTCCTCGTCATGGAGGACCGTGGCATCAGGGTCCAACGCCTTCAGCATCTCGCGGACGGACAGTTCGTAGCGCTGCCAGAGCGGATTCGATGTTGAGGTCACAGACGCAAGCTAGCCCGTCTGAGCGGGCGGGCACTCGTCATTGCCACAGGCAGCGAGACTGCAGGCCTCCAGCTTGGAAGATCACGTACCGGCGTGGGCTCACCTGGTGCAGCGGTGAGCTTGTGCTTTCGGAGCCTGCGCTGGCGTTCCCCTCTGTTCCCGGGAGTGATGGCCTCATCACGGGCACGCCGGGAGCACGCCTCCTCTTCAGGCTCCCTGCTCGCCAGTCCTCCCGAGAGGCAAATACCTCGGCCTGAAACAAGCAACAGAGGACGCTTTTCTACGCAAAGATCACCATCTCAGACGGCAATGATCAAAATCGCGGGACGGCCACCGACGATGGACTTCCTTGTTGATCGCCGACCAGAAGAGCTAATAGTGGGTGTCATTGACGTCATAGGGTGTCATAGGCCCCCGCTCCGGCCGCAGGATGGGGGTCCTCGATGCGGCGGCAGGCGAGTGCCCCGACAAGGCCGAGTACCGCAAACTGGTCCGCATGACACGACGTTCAGCATTCCGGCCCGGCTCCGCGAGCGAGGTGCCGCTCACCCAGGAGGAGACGATCAAATGGCTCCTCAACCGCTCACAGCGCACCAACCGCACTGTGCCCATTCGCCGCGCGTTCGTGCAGGACACCGAGGATGGGCCCGTCCTGCAGCAGAAACCGGGTCCGCTGGCCAGCCTGATGCGACACGAGCGAGCTTTGGATCTCCTGCTGTTGATGTACGCGGTGACATCCGGCGGTGATTTCAGCGTCACCGAGCGTGCCGAGACGTGGGGGCGTGCCAGTGGCGTGAGCTTCGCGACCGATGGGTCGGCCAGTGCTCCCATATCTCGCCTGTGGCGCAAGCTTGAGGATCTTCAGCTGATCGAGCGGTCGTTCGAGGGGCGGTTGCTCAAGGTGACCAAGCTGCTGGAAGACGGCTCCGGGAAGGCCTACACCCGGCCGACCGGCTCGGAGACCTCTCGGAAGGACGTCTACTTCCAGTTGCCCTACCAGTACTGGGACGAGGGGCTGCACAAGAAGCTCAGGATGCCTGGGAAGGTCGTCATGCTGATCGGGATGAGCCTGCGCAAGGCGAAGTTCCCGATCGTTCCGGAGACGTACCAAAAGTGGTACGGAGTCTCGCAGGCCAGCCTGCGACGGGGCATTGATCAGCTAGTCGAAGCTCAACTCCTGGACGAGGTGGATCAGGAGGTGTTCACCACGGGCGAGACGGCTACGGGCCTGGGCACGCGAACCCTGTATGCCTTCCGGCCCCCGTACCACCTGAACGTGAACAAGACCGATCGTGACGATGGTGGAGCCGACAGCGCAGGCGACACGCCGACCTCGGGACTCCCTGGCGCACAGCCCGTCTTCTCCCAGCCGAGTCCTGTCTTCCCACCCCTGGGCGGTTTTGCCCGACGGCCCGCATGATGCGACGACCGTTCACACCAGGGGACCCCACGAGAGCCGAAAGGAGGTGATGCGAAGCATGCCACGCCCGAGACGGAAGCTGCAGATCATGAACGCTGCGACTATGCCCGGTGCGATCCTCGCCGCCGTTGCCGGTGGAGTGATCTGCACGATGCTCCTCGACGGGCTCCGCTACCTGATCGGCTGAACATCGGCCTAGGAACCAGATCAGCTGATCAAGTAGCGAGCCACTCACTACGGCCCCGTTCTCATCGAGGGCGGGGCCCCGCACCCATCATGCAGCAGGGTTGCCTAATAAGCACGACCGAGCTTCGCCAGAGGCTCCAGCTACAGGCGCGCAGGCGCTCGCGCGGTTGGCGGAGCGACTTTGGCCGGGAGCTGCTTTGGCGCGAGTGATCATGGCCCCGTAAGCTTCCGGCGCGTCGGGCAGTCTGTGGACCTGCCCGTTAAAGCACGACGTTGGGGCCATGATCTTCGAGGCTCGCGCCAAAGTGGCTGGCTAAAGTCGCGGAGCCGACCGCCCCAGCCACAGCGGGTTTCTCCCCCTCGCATGGCCGCGTCCGCCGTCCGGCCGGTGGCCCGGTGCGGGATCAGCGGGCCGTTCGAACGCCCGAGCATCTGGTCGCGTCGGTCCGCATGCCGCCGCCACCACGATCCGGCCTCTTTCGGTAACACAAAGCGTCTTTGACCTGCACTGTTGGGGATCATCGTTCGTCCCCGTGCCCGTGTTGGAATGTGGCCGCTGCAGGCGGCGACGGGCGGGCGGCGACGTGCGGCCGGTGGCGAAGACATGGAGGCGGCGCGGCGGCGACCGACCGGCGCCGCCGCGCTTGGCGCGGCCCTCGGTGTGATCCGACCTACTGCTGTAGGCAACCGGGTGGAAAGGGGTGCGACGTGGCCCCTGAACGAGGGCGTTGAGGTCTAGCGGCTGTTGATCTTTTCCATCCCTGAGGCCGGATCGTGGTGGCGGCGGCATGTGGGCCGGTGTGGCTGTTGATGCGCCTGGGAGGAGTCTTCGGCCCGAAGATCAGCCCGTCGGCCGCCGTACGAGCGAGCGCAGCGAGCCTTGATGATGTAGGGAAACTCCCACCGCACCGGGCTCGGCGCGTCTAGATCACGGCGCTTCGCTCGGCCAAGTTGCGCAGCGATTCGGGGATGCGAGGCTCTGAGAGCTGGATCAAGTCGCGGATGACCTCGCGGGCCAAGTGGTGGTCCTGGATCTGCTCGGGTGCTAGGGCTTCGGCCTCCAAGAGTGCGGCTGTGGCCTCACCGACGTGTCGCCGCTGCGCGTGTGCTCGCGCCACGTCAAGCAGGAAACGTGACTGCCGTTCGGCCGAAAGCCCTGATGGGTCAACGTGCTGAGCTACCTCAAGGGCAAGCCCCGCATCTCCCAGCTCTACGGCGGTACTCACCGCGTGGATCTCGACGTTCGTCGGCCCGAACTCCGTGTCGAAGTCGTTCCGGTCCTCACCCAACCGCGCGGCGACGCCCCGCGCCCGGTCGATGTGCTCGTGGGTCCGCCCTCGGTTGCCCTCCCTCGCGTTGATCACTGCCAACACGAGGTTCATGGCGCCGAACAACGACAGCTCTTCTGGCGGGCACGCCGGCGCTTCCGTCCTCGGGCCCATGACGCTCGCAGCCGACTGCGCTGCCTGCTCGGCCTGGTCCATGTGCTGCTGACGCATGAAGGCGTGCGCCATGCGGAACAAGCTCGCGACGACTTCCAGCGGCTGGCCTGCAAGCTCGGCTGCCTGTAGTGCCCGGTCCGCCGCGACCCATGCGGCGTCCGCCTGGTCCTGCCGGGTGAAGCTCGCTGCGGCCACCTGGTAAGCCTTGGCGCGCAAGGAGTGGAGTTCGGCCCGTTCGCCTGCTGGCGCGTGGCGTACAGCCGCCTCGATGGTCGGGAGTAGCTTGGCGAGATGATCGCTCAGCGCGGCATAGCTCGACGCGTGCACGAGGGCCCACGCCTCGTCAACCTGCTGGCGGAAGTCGGCAAGTGAAGGAGTCGGCTCGGCCGGAGGCTGGTCGAAGAGGCTGCCCAGCGCCGGGTGACCGGTGAGGGCCACCCGTAGACCGTCGAGATCGTTGTTCGTCGTCTGCTCTTCTGGTTCGGCTTCCTCCGCCGGTGCGGCGTCTGGCCGTAGTTCGTGCACGGACACGTTAAGCGCGTTCGCGAGAGCTTGAAGGACCGACAGCCGCTCGACCGGCTGTACGCCTCTCTCGACCTGTGACACCCAACTCTCAGAGCGCCCCATGGCAACGGCAAGGTCACTCTGTGACATGCCTGCGGCGCGGCGCAGCTCCTTGACCCTCTGGCCGATGGTCTTGGCCTCGGAAGTCGTCACTTCTCCGCTCCGTTGGGGTACTTGCCGGTGTACGGCTGGAGGCGGTCAACCTCGGTCTTCTCAACGTACTTGGAGCGCTCGGCCAGGAAGTGACGCGTGTGCGGCTGACGCTCGTGCTCCTCGAAGGCGTCGTGATCGGCGTACAGCTCGTAGAAGACCCGCTCGTTGGGCGCACCCTCGACCTCGTGACAGGCATAGACCAGCGTGCCGGGCTCGTGTGCCCGGATTCCTGCCGTCGTCTCACGCATGAGCGCGTCGAACTCCTCGCCAGCACCGTCACGCAGCGTGAAGCGAACAAAAAGCCCGAAGTTGGCCATTTCTTCCTCCTTGTCATCGCACACAGTCTCGCAGACTCGGAGAACTCCTACTAGTCGCAGTTTTTCTGTTGACTCGCAGTTTTTCTGCGGGTAGCTTCGATGGTGTCGCTACAACAAGCCGCCCCGGGCTGCGTGCCATCCGCCAAGATCACAACGCAGCCCGGGGCTTGTCCCAACAGGGAGACTCCATCATGCGTCAGATTCCCGTTGACACCTCCGCCGCGACCGTGATGGTCGCCAAGAACCCGCAGCCCAAGGTCAAGGACCGCCGTACCGGCGAGATCGCGACCGACGCCGAGACCGGCGCCACCCTGATGACGGTCGACGTGATGTTCGCGGCCAACGACGAGGTCGAGATCCTGAGCCTCACGGTGCCCGAGACCGGTATCTCCGGTGACCTGCAGATGGGTACGCCGGTCGCCCTGACCGGTCTGATCGCGCGGCCGTGGGAGAACGAGTTCAACGGCCAGAAGCGGCACGGGATCGCCTTCAGGGCGGTCGCCGTCACGTCGCTGGTCGCCGGTGCCGCCGAGCCGAAGGCGGCCTGATCATGCGGTGGTTACTGCTCGCCGCCGTCGTGATCGTGGTGGGGTCGGCGTGGCTGCTGCGGTGGCGCCGTCCGGCCTGGTACTGGATGACCTTCGGGGTCGTCTACGCCATCCTCAAGGTCCGTCTCCGGTACGCGTCCGTGATGGATGCCTGTGACCTCACCGTGGCGGCTTCCCGGTTCCGGCTGGCGCTGGCGCGCTGGTTCAACTGGGACGTTCCGCGTCAGCGGGTGCCGCGGCTGATGTGGATCAGGCCGACCCGGACGGGGCTGCGGCTGCGGGTGCGGATGCGGCCGGGTCAGGACGCCTTCGACTACTCGGCCGCGGTCGACCGGCTGCGGCACGCCTTCGGTGTCCATCAGGTCACCTCACGCGAGATCAAGCCCGGCACCGTTGAGATCGCCATGACCGGCTACGACGTCCTCAAGCGGGTGCAGATGCCCGCCCGGGTCGAGCGGGGTGAGCTGCGTATCCCGGTGGCGTTGCGTGAGGACGGCTCGGTCCACTACCGCGACTACAAGCAGGTACCGCACTCGATCACCCTGGGCGCGGTCGGCTCGGGCAAGTCGGTCACCCAGCGCCGGGTGATCACCGAACTCGCCTCCCAGCATGTGGCGCTGGTCGGCATCGACTGCAAGAACGGGGTGGAACTGGCGCCGCTGGCCCGCCGGTTCTCGGCCCTGGCCGACAACCCCGACGATGCCGCCGACCTTCTGGAAGCCCTGGTCACCCGGATGGAGGTCATCTATCAGGTGATTAGGCGGGAACAGCGCATCAGCGCCGACACCCCGGATGCGGAGATCACCGCGGACATCTGGGGCCTGCCCGAGCACCTGCGGCCGGTGCCCGTGGTGCTGACCATTGACGAGATCGCTGAGCTGGCGCTGTTCACCACGGCGGTGGAGAAGAAGCGTCGGGAACGCTCCGTGGTCGCCCTGGTCCGGCTGGCTCAGCTCGGCCGCGCCGCCGGGATCTTCCTCGACATCTACGGCCAGCGCTTCGGCTCCGAACTCGGCGACGGCATCACCATGCTGCGCGCTCAGCTCACCGGCCGGATGTCACACCGCGTCAACGACGAGTCCAGCGCCAAGATGGCCTTCGGGGACATCTCCCCGCACGCCGTGTTCGCCGCCACGCAGATCCGCAACGACCAGCCCGGCATGGCCGTGGTCGGCTACTCCAACGGCGAGTGGACCCGGATCCGCTCCGCCTACACCTCGATGCGCGAGGCGGTGACCGCCTGCTCCAAGTACGCGCATCTGACGCCGGATCTTCCCGAGCTGGCCCGCTTTAGGCCGCTGGTGCCGCTCGCGAAGGTGCCCGCGCCGCCGGTGGCCCAAGCCGCCTGAACCTCTCCCCGTTCCACGGTCGGCGTGACCGCCTCGCGCCAGGTCCCTACCCGAGCCATGCCCGAAGAAGGAGATCACCCGTCATGTGCCCGAACTGCGAGGACTTCGTCGTCACCGTGGCGATGCTCGGCCAACTCGCCCTCTACGCCGAAACCCCCGGTGCCGACCTGGACTTCGCCGACGTGGTGGGCAACGCCCTGGCCCTGTCGCTCCCCGAGCCTCCGCCCGGCCTGTTCCCGCCCGGCGACGGCCCCGAGTTCCCGGGTGAGGGGTGGACGCCGTGACCGCCGCCCGCAAGCCCAGCACCCGCCGCAAGACGGCCCCGGCCAAGCCCCAGCCCGCCAAGTGCCCGGACTGCGACGGCAACGGAGAGATCACCGAGGTGGTCCGGGTCGGCGCCCGCAAGGGCCGTGCCACCGATGACCGGCAAGCCGGTCTGTGCCTGACCTGCTGGGGCTCCGGCGAAGCCCCCACTACCTGAACACCTGCCGGGACGGGGCGGCCGGACACCGCTCCCCCGCCCCACCCCGGCCCAACCCGCACGAAGGAGGTGACCACCGTGTCCCGATCGATCCGCCCCGATGCCGTCCTTATACAGGCCGTGATCGCCGGAGCCTTGTCGTTCGCCCACCTGCACGACCTTGCCGCGGCGGCCGGACAGACCGGCTGGAAGGCCTGGGCCTACCCCATCAGCGTCGACCTGCTGCTCGTGGCCGCGTGGCGACGGCTGCGCAACGACGGCCCGTCCCGGCTGGCCTGGTGCTGGTTCCTGGTCGCCCTGGTGGCCTCGCTCGGCGCCAACGTCGCCACCGCCGGATTCCTCGACCTGGCCAACCCGCCCGCTCCCCTCCGCCTCGGCGTCGCCGGATGGCCCGCCCTCGCCTTCCTCGGCGGCACCCTCCTCGCCCACACGCCCGCACCCTCACCCGCTCCGGCCGGGGACCGGGTGCCGGTTCCGCCGGCACCCGCAGCCCCGGCCCCCGCACCCGAGCCCGAACCGGCTCCCGCCGTGGAGTCCATCGACGCCGATGAACCCCCGGCCCTGCCCGCCGCCGACCCGGCCCCCGCTCCGGTAGTGCCGGTGCCGCCCGCTCTGATCGCGCACGCCCGCAAGGTCGCCGACGAACACCGTGCCCGCACCGGCCACGACATCGACCCCGACGCCCTGCGCGCCCGCCTCGGCGTCCCGCCCACCATGGCCGACGCCATCACCGCCCAACTCCACTGACCCGAAAGGACCTTGACCGATGGGACACCGCTTCTTCCTCTTCGAACGCCTCCAGCGCTACGGCCCCGTGGAGATCGGCCGCGCCCTGACCAAGAACGGCGAGAAGGGCTACGTCGCCACCTGCACCGCCGACCAGTGCGGCTGGTCCGCCCAGTACGCCAACTACGGCCCCGCCTGCATGGCCGCCAAGAGCCACCGCTGCGAGATCAAGAGCAAGTACGAGAACCGAAGGAGCTGACCACCCATGTCCGTGCCCCTGTGGTTCTTCATCGCCTGCCTGGCCGTGGTCGGCATCAAGACCCTCCGACCCCCGCTCTGGCTCGTGATCGTCCTCCTGACCGGCGGCTACCTCCTCGCCGACAGCCTGTTCGCCCCCGCCATCAACCCATTCATCAAGTAACCCCACACCGAAGGGAGTTGACCCGTGTTCCGACCGAAGATCCCCACCATGCCCACCCCCACCGGGCAGACGTTCCCGCCCGCCATCGTGGAGCCCACCACGATCATCCCGGCCACGCCCATCCAGCCGACCCCACCGCCCGCGGCCCCCGCCCCCGCCCCGGCACCGGCTCCGTCGCGGCCGGTGGTACAGCTCACGCCCGGCACCATGCTCGCCCTCGTCGGCGGCGGCACCGCCGTCGTCCTCGTCGTCGGCGCCGTCCTGGTCTCGCTGCTGCTGGCGGTCGCCATCACCGGCGCCTCGGTCGCCGTATGCGCCGTCGTCGTCCGCTCGATCCTCGCCAGCGAGACCCGACGCTAACCGGCCCCCGGAGCGGCCTCTACCGCCAAGTTTCGTCCGCTCCGGGCGCCGTCCCACTCCGAACCAATGATCCGGAAGGAACCTCCATCATGACCGGCCCCCTCAAGGCCACACCCGCCAGCGCGCGGATCTGCCCGAACTGCGACGGCTTCGCCACCGCCGCGATATCGTCCGGCGGCCGTGACACCCGCGGCCACCTGAACACGATCACCGTCGACTGCCGCGTCTGCTCCGGCACCGGCACCGTGCCCGCCCCCGCCCTCCAGCTCGCCGGGGGCCGCGCATGACCGACACCGCGACCCTCGCGGGCCTGGACCCGATCACCCTCGGCGACCTGCTGAGGGTGGCCGGGTCCGACGGCTTCGACCGCTGGCAAGACCAGATCCGCCGTACCGGCGGCTGCTCCGACCCGATCCACCTGACCGGCTGGACCCTGCACAAGGACAAAACCACCGGCGAGACCCTGCACCGATACTCCACCGAGGGCGAGCCGGGCGGACGGCTCCGCGTCGCCTGCGGCAACCGCCGCGCCTCCCGCTGCCCCGCCTGCGCCTGGACCTACGCCGGAGACACCTACCACCTCATGCGCGCCGGGCTCGCCGGAGACGCCGACAAGGACATCCCCGCCACGGTCCGCGATCACCCGCGGGTGTTCGCCACGTTCACCGCCCCCTCATTCGGCCCCGTCCACAACCGGCCCGACCACGGCACCTGCCGCTGCGGCCGCCGCCACCGCGAGGACGACCCCGCCCTCGGTACGGCGCTCGATCCGGCGACCTACGACTACGCCAGCGCTGTGCTGTTCAACAACCATGCCGGTGAGCTGTGGGTGCGCTTCGCCAACCGGCTCCGCCGCGAGATCGCCGCCCGGGCCGGACTCACTCAGCGCGAACTCAAAGAGGCCTGCCGCGTCTCCTACGGCAAGGTCGCCGAGTTCCAGAAACGCGGCGCCGTCCACTTCCATGCCGTGATCCGCCTCGACGGACCGGACGGCCCCGACTCGCCCCCGCCCGCCTGGGCCTCCGTCGGCCTGCTCACCGACGCCATCCATGCCGCCGCCGCCCACTCGTACACCAGCGTCAGCGTCCCGGCCGCCGGGGACCAACCGGCCCGCACCTTCCGCTGGGGACGACAGCTCGACGTACGGCCCGTCAAAGCCTTCGGCGACGGCTCAGAGCTGACCGAGCAGGCGGTCGCCTCCTACGTCGCCAAGTACGCCACCAAAGCCGCCGAGAACACCGGCACCCTCGACCGGCGCATCGGCGAACTCTCCGAACTCGACCGCCACCAGGTCCCCGACCACGCCCGCCGCCTGATCACCGCATGCCGCGACCTCGACCCCCTGTATCCCGACCAGCGGCTGTGGGCCTGGGCACACATGCTCGGCTTCCGCGGCCACTTCTCCTCGAAGTCCCGCCGCTACTCCACCACCCTCGGCGCTCTCCGCCAGGTCCGGGCCGACTTCCGGGCCGCGCAGGAACGTGCCGCCCTCGGCCTGGACGACATCGAGCCGGACACCGTGCTCGTCCTCGCCGACTGGCAGTACGCCGGACATGGCCACTCCCCCGGCGAATCCGCCCTCGCCGCATCGATTGCTCGTGATCTCCAACTCAACCGCGAAACCGCCCGCGAGGAACTGCGCACGCTGGCCGACGAGAGGGAGTGGTGACCATGGCAGCGGCACTGCCGAACCGCTTCCTCACGCCTGAGGACCTGGTCGAGATGTTCGAGCTTCCCAGCGTCGAGACCGTCTACCAGTGGCGCCGCAAGCGCACCGGCCCCCGCGGCTTCCGCGTGGGCCGGCATCTCCGCTTCGACCCAGAGGACGTACGCGCCTGGGTGAACTCCCAGATCGGGGAGGCTGCCTGATGGCCGGACACATCCAAGACCGCTGGTACAAGACCGAGACCGGTCCCGACGGCAAGCCGGTCAAGGTCAAGACCGATCGGTACGGCACCGGCATGCGCTACCGCGCCCGCTACATCGGTCCGGACGGTACGGAGAAGTCGAAGAGCTTCCCTGACCGACAGAAGCGCCTCGCTGAACAGTGGCTCATCGACACCGCGTCGGACATGTCGCGCGGCCTGTACGTCGACCCTCGCGCCGCTCGGATCACCTTCAAGAGCTACGCGGAGAAGTGGCTCAGGACCCACGGCATCGACCCGGCGAGTCTGGTGGTGATCGAACAACGGCTGCGCCTGCATGCGTTCCGGCTGATCGGCTCACGCCCACTGGACTCGTTCCGGCCTGAGCACATCCGTGGGCTCGTGAGTGCGCTGGAGCAAGACTCGGCCGTGAGCGGCGGCTACGCGCGGAACATCTATGGCGACGTACGGGCCGTGCTCAGTGCCGCCGTTGACGACGGGCTGTTGCCGCGAAACCCGTGCTCCGCGAGGTCGGTCCGCCCTCCGGCGACTGAAGCGCGCCGCGTTGTGCCCTGGCTGCCCGCTCAGGTTCGCGCTGTCCGTGCCGCGCTCCCCGATCGCTACCGGTCCATGGTCGACATGGGCGCAGGGTGCGGACTTCGACAGGGTGAGATCGTCGGTCTCGCTGAGGACGCGTTGGACTTTGAGGGCGGCATCGTGCGGGTGGTCCGTCAGGTCAAGCTCATTCGGGGGAAGGCCGTCTTCGCCCCGCCCAAGGGCAACAAGGAACGGAACGTGCCGTTGCCGCCCTCGGTGGCCGAAGCGCTTCGTGCCCACATGGACGCGTGCAAGCCCGTGGAGATCACATTGCCGTGGCGCAAGCCGGACGGCCCGAAGGTGTCGGCTCGCCTCCTCTTCACCAACACCGCAAGCGGGCTCGTCTGGCGCAGCAACTTCAACATCCAGGAGTGGAAGCCCGCGCTGGCTGCGGCTGGCTTGATCGCCGAAGCCGGGGAGGACGGCAAGTACGCGTCGGCTCGCGAACACGGCATGCACGCGCTGAGGCACTTCTACGCGTCGGTGCTGCTCGACGCCGGGGAGAGCATCAAGGCCGTGAGCGAATACCTCGGGCACTCGGACCCCGGACTGACGCTCCGGGTCTACGCCCACCTGATGCCGTCGAGTCAGGAGCGTACGAGGAAAGCCGTTGACCGGGTGCTACTGCCCGGCCCACCTGAGCCGGACGGCCCAGAGACGGCCCAGTAGCCCACACCAGGCCCCCTATCCGCGCCAAACGCGCTGGTAGGGGGCTTGTCGCTGCCGGATCACTGCCAGTTCTCCGGGCTTAGGCATGGCCCAACCAGTGTCGCAGATCGAAACGGGTGACCCGGAGCCTCAGCGGCGCTCAGCCATGCGTCACAGCGTCGCGGTCGTCTGTTCGCCGGCCGCGCTGCCCGCGAGCCACTCGCTCCAGCCCAGGTTGAAGTCGGCGTAGCCGTTGTCCGCCGGTGCCTTGCCGCGGGGGGAGCCGGTGATGGTGATCGGGTCGCCCTGCTTGACCTGGCCGTAGAACCACTTGGCGTCCGCCATGGACAGGTGGACGCAGCCGTGCGAGCCGCGGGCGCTGCCGCTGCCCGGGTAGGGGTCGCCGGTGGAGTAGTGGACGTAGGTGCCGGACTGGGTCAGGTGGATGTCCCAGGGCAGCGTCAGGTCGTAGTAGTTGGGGCTGGACTTGTCGCAGCTGATGCCGACGCTGCAGGAGGTCATGTGGACCTTCGGCTGCTTGTCGATGACGGCCATCGTGCCGTCCCAGGTCGGGAACTGGGGGCTGCCCGCGTTGATCGACAGGGTGCGCTCCAGCTTGCCGTTCCGGGTCACCTTCATGGTGTGGCCGGTGACGGAGACGTCCGCGCGCACGTCGTCGCCGATCGTGAAGGTGTGGGTGTAGCCGTGGACGCCGTACCGTCCGTTGCCGTTGCTGACGCCGGTCAGGTCGGCGTCGACCTTCACCTTCGTGCCGGAGGGCCAGAACGTCTTCGGCCGCCAGTCGGCGCGCCGGTCGCCCATCCAGTGCCAGGCGCCGGCCACCGGCTGGGAGGCGCTCACCTTCAGGTGCTTCTCGACCGTGGCGCGCGCGCTCGACGCGACCGGGTTCGAGAAGATCACCGAGATCGGCATGGCCACGCCGACCGTGGTTCCGGCCTGCGGCATGATCGTGTCCAGCAGCATCGGCGGGCCCGCGGGCTTGGTCGGCGTGGGCGAGGCGGTGGCGCTCGCCTTGCCGACGATCTTCGCGTCGCTGCCGCTCGCTTTGGCACCGCCGCCCCCGCCACAGGCGCTCGCGCCCATCAGCGTCGCGACCGTGACGAGTGCGATAGCTATGCCACCCTTGCGCCGTCCCACGACCTGCCCCGCTCTCTCGCTCCCCCGGCCCTGGAGGGCCTGGCTCCCTGTCAGACAGAAACGACGCGGGGTGTAGTTGCGTTCGGCATACAGATCTTTAGTGATTCGCATCACGTGGATGCGGGGCGCGCGGCGACCCGCGCGGACCGGTGGCTCCCTCGACACCCTCGCCAAGAACCTCGACAAGACAGGCCGGAACCGCGACGACGGCGCGGTCGGCAAGGCCGCGAAGGACCTGGACCGCGCCGTCGCCGACTACAACAGGGCCGTCCTCGCCGGCTCCTAGTGCCGCGGCTAGGCGGCCGTGTGCTCCAGCCGCTCCTTGAGCATTTGCTCGTTGCGCGGCATCTCCTTGCGCGCCTGGGGCCGGACGACGAGGGGCAGCAGGAGCTTGCCGATGCCGTGCCCCTCGAAGTCGAGGTCCATCGTCACATGGGTACGGCGGCCGTCGTCGATGGGAGTGATCTCGCCGTGGAACCGGCCCCTGACCGGGCCGTCGATTCCGTGCACCGACCAGGAGTGCTGCGGGTCGTACTCGGTGCACTCCATGGTCATCGGCACCTCGCGTCGGCCCAGGTGCCGGGTGACACGGACCCGGGAGCCGAGGCCGAAGGGGCTGTCGTCGAGCTGTTCGGCGGTGACCGCGCTCAGCTGCCATTCCGGCAGGTGGGAGGGGTCGATGAGGTACGCCCAGACATCCTCGGGACGGCGGTCCACGTCGAACTCTTCATGGATGGCGGACATGGCGCCTCCTCTTCGGGAAATCCCCTTTGAGGGCTTACACCCGGATCGTCCCACTCGACCGACGACCACGCCATCGGCGGAGGGGACTCCCGAAACCCGTCAGCCGGTCCCGACGAACAGCACCATCAGCAGCCACACCACCGGAGCGGTCGGCAGCAGCGAGTCCAGCCGGTCCATGATGCCCCCATGGCCCGGCAGCAGGGTGCCCATGTCCTTGATGCCCAGGTCGCGTTTGATCATCGACTCGCCCAGGTCGCCCAGCGTGGCGCTGGCCGCGACCGCGAGGCCCAGGAGCAGGCCCTGCCACCAGACGCCGTCCTCGATCAGGAACTGCATGCACAGCGCGCCCGCCACCATCGCGAAGGTCACCGCGCCCACCAGGCCCTCGCGCGTCTTGCCGGGGCTGATGCGCGGCGCGAGCTTGTGCCGGCCGAAGCGCCAGCCGACCGCGTACGCGCCGGTGTCGCTGACGACCGTCAGGAGCAGGAAGGTCAGGACCCGCCAGGGGCCGTCGTCGGCGGCAAGCATGAGCGCGACGAACGTGGCGAGGAACGGCACGTAGAAGGCGGCGAAGACACCCGCGGTGACGTCCCTGAGGTAGCCCTCGGGCGGTTCCGTCATGCGCCACACGAGGACCGCGAGTGCGGTGAGCGCCATGGCCACCCACGCGCCCTCGGCGCCCCGTACATATCCGGCCACCACCATCGCCGCGCCGCCTATGGCCAGTGGGACCAGGGGCGCCTTGATGCCCTTGCGCTCCTGCAGCCGGCTGGTCAGCTCCCACAGACCGACGACCACGGCGACCGCGACCACGCCGACGAAGGCGGCCTTGACGACGAAGAGCGAGGCGATGATCACCACGCCAAGCCCGACGCCGACCCCTATGGCCGCGCCCAGGTCGCGCCCCGCGCTCTTCTTCTGCGGCGGGGGCGCCGGCTGCGGGGCGTCGGGCATGGGCTCCGGATTCTGCTGCACCGTCCCGTGGGCCGGCGCCTGCGGCGTCTCGTCGCGGAACAAGGGGCCGCTCAGCCGAGCAGCCCCCCGGTCGTCATCCTGGTCGCCGCCGTGTCGGTGTACAGCGGTTCCGTCGGGCACGATGGGCATGGGGCGAGTGTGCTGCGCCTCTGGCGCATCGTACGCGGGACCCGCCGGGGCAGCCCCCTGGACAGGCCCCTGGTCGGACGGCCCCCAGTACCCGGTGTGTGGCGGCGCTCCCCAGGAAGAGTCGTTCATCAGACCTCGAGCAGCTCCGCTTCCTTGTGCTTGAGGAGCTCGTCCACCTGTGCGACGTACTTGTGCGTGGTGTCGTCGAGTTCCTTCTCCGCACGGCGGCCCTCGTCCTCGCCGACCTCGCCGTCCTTGATCAGCTTGTCGATGGCGTCCTTGGCCTTGCGGCGCACGGAGCGGATGGAGACCCGGGAGTCCTCGGCCTTGCCCCGGGCGACCTTGATGTAGTCGCGGCGGCGCTCCTCGGTCAGCTCGGGGAACACCACCCGGATGATGTTGCCGTCGTTGCTCGGGTTGACGCCGAGGTCGGAGTCGCGGATGGCCTGCTCGATGTTGCGCAGGGCGCTCTTGTCGAACGGCGTCACGACCGCCATGCGCGGCTCCGGCACGGAGAACGAAGCCAGCTGGTTGATCGGCGTCGGCGCGCCGTAGTAGTCGGCCACGATCTTGTTGAACATCGCCGGGTGCGCCCGGCCGGTGCGGATCGCGGCGAAGTCCTCCTTGGCGACCACGACGGCCTTCTCCATCTTCTCCTCGGCCTCGAGGAGGGTCTCTTCGATCACCACTTGCTCCTGCGTGTCTTGAGTAAGGCCCGGCTGCGGTTCCTGTGGGGGCGGCGGCCGGCTGCGTCGCGTCTTCTTCCTGCACGGTTCCCGACCTGCGGGACATTGTCCATCCCCCGGTCAGGGTCCGCGGTGTTGCCTGTCAGTCCCGGCTGTCCTGGTCACCCACCAGCGTGCCGATCTTCTCACCCTTGACGGCGCGGGCGATATTGCCCTCGGCCAGGAGCTCGAAGACGAGGATCGGGAGCTTGTTGTCGCGGCACAGCGTGATCGCGGTGGCGTCGGCGACCTTGAGGTCGCGGGTGATGACCTCGCCGTAGCCGAGGGAGTCGAACTTGACGGCGTCGGGGTTGCGCTTGGGGTCGGAGTCGTAGACGCCGTCCACGCCGTTCTTGCCCATCAGCAGCGCCTCGGCGTCGATCTCCAGGGCGCGCTGGGCGGCGGTGGTGTCGGTGGAGAAGTAGGGCATGCCCATACCGGCGCCGAAGATGACCACGCGGCCCTTCTCCAGGTGCCGTACGGCGCGCAGCGGGATGTACGGCTCGGCGACCTGCCCCATGGTGATGGCGGTCTGCACCCGGGACTGGATGCCCTCCTTCTCCAGGAAGTCCTGGAGGGCGAGGCAGTTCATGACGGTGCCGAGCATGCCCATGTAGTCCGAGCGGGCCCGGTCCATGCCGCGCTGCTGCAGTTCCGCGCCGCGGAAGAAGTTGCCGCCGCCGATGACGACCGCGATCTGGGCGCCGTCCCGGACGACGGCCGCGATCTCGCGGGCGATCTTGTGCACCACGTCGGGGTCCACGCCCAGGCCCCCGCCACCGGAGAAGGCCTCACCGGACAGCTTCAGCAGAAACCGGCCGGACACTTTGCCGTCGTCGCTCTTGAGGGGCTTGGTGGTCATGGAGATCCCGCCTCTTTCACCTGTTGCACATACGAAGAAGGCCATTGCCGCTGGGGTGGGGTTCCCGTGCTCGGCAATGGCCTCCTCGTCAGATCTGCTGTCGTCCGTCACCCGCTGACAACTGCGTACGACCCTATCGGGGTCGCGCGCCGATCGCGGTGAGGACTCAGATGCCGACCTTGATGCGCGTGAAGCGCTTCAGGGTGACACCGGCCTCGTCCAGGACCTTCTGGACGGACTTCTTCGCGTCGAGCGCGTACGGCTGGCCGAGCACCGTGGCGTCCTTGAAGAAGCCGTTCAGACGACCCTCGACGATCTTGGCGATCGCGGCCTCGGGCTTGCCCTCGGCGCGGGTGGTCTCCTCGGCGATGCGGCGCTCGGACTCGACGACCTCGGCCGGCACGTCCTCCTGGGAGAGGTACTTCGGCGCGAAGGCGGCGATGTGCTGGGCGATGCCGCGGGCGACCTCGGCGTTGGGCTTGTCCAGCTCGACGAGGACACCGATCTGCGGGGGCAGGTCGGGCATCGTGCGGTGCATGTACGCGGCCACGTAGCCGTCGGCGAACTGCGCGAAGCGGTCCAGGACGATCTTCTCGCCGAGGTTGGCGTTGGCCTCGTCCACGTACGCCTGGACCGTCTTGCCGGCCTCGATCTCGGAGGCGAGCAGCGCCTCGAGGTCGGCCGGGGAGGTCTTGGCGACGTGCTCGGCGATCGCGTTGGCGACGGCCTGGAACTTCTCGCCCTTGGCGACGAAGTCCGTCTCGCACTTCAGCTCGACGAGGACGCCGGAGGAGTTGTCGTCGGCGATGATGGAGACCACGGCGCCGTTCTCGGCGGAGCGGCCCTCGCGCTTGGCGACGCCCTTCTGGCCCTTGATGCGCAGCGCCTCGACGGCCTTCTCGACGTTGCCCTCGGCCTCGTCCAGCGCCTTCTTGCAGTCCATCATGCCGGCGCCGGTGAGCTCACGAAGCTTCTTGACGTCGGCGGCGGTGTAGTTCGCCATGAGTCTGTGAATCTTTCTCGAAGTCTGGAAGATCGAAGATCTACGGGTCCACGGCCCTCATGTAGCGGGGACCGCCGACTCTCCGCTGACCTACGGGTGAACGGCGGGGGCGACCCGGATGTCGCCGCCCCCGCCGTCAACGCTGACTGATCAGGCCTGCTCGGCGTCCGCGGCGGGCGCCTCGGCGGCGGGGGCCTCGGCGGCGGGCGCCTCGGCGGCGGGCGCCTCGGCCTCGGCGGCCGGAGCCTCGGCAGCGGCCTCGGCCGGCTTCTCGGCGGCCTCTTCGGAGTCCGCCTTCTTCTCGCCCTCGAGCAGGTCGCGCTCCCACTCCGCGAGCGGCTCGCCCGCGGCCTTCTCCTTGCCCTCGGTGGCGACACCGCTGCGGGCGATGAGGCCCTCGGCGACGGCGTCGGCGATCACACGGGTGAGCAGGGTGACGGAGCGGATGGCGTCGTCGTTGCCCGGGATCTTGTAGTCGACCTCGTCGGGGTCGCAGTTGGTGTCGAGGATCGCGACGACCGGGATGTTGAGCTTCCGGGCCTCACCGACCGCGATGTGCTCCTTCTTGGTGTCCACGATCCAGACGGCGCTGGGCACCTTCTGCATCTCGCGGATACCGCCGAGGGTCTTCTCCAGCTTGGCCTTCTCGCGCGAGAGCACGAGAAGCTCCTTCTTGGTCAGACCGGACGCGGCGACGTCCTCGAAGTCGATCTGCTCGAGCTCCTTGAGGCGCTGCAGACGCTTGTAGACGGTGGAGAAGTTGGTGAGCATGCCGCCCAGCCAGCGCTGGTTCACGTAGGGCATGCCGACGCGGGTGGCCTGCTCGGCGATGGCCTCCTGCGCCTGCTTCTTCGTGCCGACGAACATGACCGTGCCGCCGTGGGCGACGGTCTCCTTGACGAACTCGTAGGCGCGGTCGATGTACGACAGCGACTGGAGCAGGTCGATGATGTAGATGCCGTTGCGCTCGGTGAAGATGAAGCGCTTCATCTTCGGGTTCCAGCGACGGGTCTGGTGACCGAAGTGGACGCCGCTCTCCAGCAGCTCCCGCATCGTGACGACGGCCATGGCCGTTCTCCTTGGTGTTCTCGGTTGTACCGCGGGTACCGGAGGGCACCCGCGCCTGACGCCCGCGACGCGCCGTGCCGCAGAGGACCGAGAGGCGCTGACACCGGCTGTTTCACGGCCTGGTGTCGGGGCGTGCGAAGTCGACCCGGTGACCCGGATCGCCAGAAGAAGTGTACGGGACCCGCGAGGCACCGGGTGACGCCGCTGTCCACAACCGGGCGGTCGTCCACAGATCCCGGCCATGATCGGCGCGGTCGCGGGAGGGTTTCCCTCATGCGAGCGAACCGATACGTGCGTCTGACGGTGACGGCACTACTGGCTTCGACCTGGGCGGTCCTGACTCCCTGGGCATGGGCGGACCCGTCACCTCCACCGGCGGATCCGGGCCCGCGGGTCCCCGCCGTCGCCCGCGCCTGGCCGGTCGGCACCCACCCCGTGGTCCTGCGGGGCTGGGAACCCCCGGCGACGGTCTACGCCCCCGGGCACCGGGGCGTCGACCTCTCCGCCCCCGCGGGCACACCGGTTCGAGCCGTGGCGGCCGGCCGGGTCTCCTTCGCCGGCCGCGTGGCGGGACGGGGTGTGGTCTCCGTGGAGCTGGCGGGCACGGATCTGCGCACGACGTACGAACCGGTGGGCGCGTCGGTGCAGGAGGGTGACGAGGTGGAGGCGGGAGAGGTCGTCGGAGTGGTGGAGCCGACGGGGTCGCACTGCCCGACCGCCTGCGTGCACTGGGGCCTGCTGAGGGGCGACACCTATCTGGACCCGCTGTCGCTGCTGCCTCCGTGGCTGCTGCACAGGGGGCCGTCGAGACTGCTGCCGGTGCTGGGAGTGCCGTCGCCCGGGTAGCTCGGGGGCCGACCGGGCCGAGGGCTCTCAGCCGCGGGCGCCTCGCAGGACCAGAGCCACAGCCGCGTCGGCGATCACCGTGGGGTCCTCGGCCGCGCCGAGTTCGATCCGCCGCACGGCCGCGTCCACCACGCCCTGGACGAGCAGCGCGCCGAGCCGGGGCTCCGGGTGCCCCAGCTCCCCCAGCGCATCGACGATCATCGCCACGAGCCCGCCGTGCGCGGCCCGGATCTTCTCCCGGGCTCCCGCGTCGAGCTCACTCGCCGAGATGGCCACGACGGCCCGGTGCCGCCGGTCCCCGACCAGTTCCAGTTGCCGCCGCACATAGGCCTCGACCCTGCCCTCGGCAGACCCGGCCCCCTCCATCGCGGCGCCGACCTCGGCCGCCCACACCGGGAAGTCGACCTGGCACAGCTCCTCGACGACGGCCGCCCGGGACCGGAAGTACTCGTACACGGACGAGCGCGCCAGCCCCGTCCGCTCGGCGAGCGCCGGGAACGTCAGCGCCTCCGTTCCGCCCTCGGAGAGCAAGGACCGGGCCGCGTCCAGCAGGGCGGCTCGCTGCATCGACCGGTGCTCGGCCACGGAGGCCGCTCGAATCCTTGGCACGTCAACCACTTTACGGACGTGCCACCCCGGACGGGAGTGACTCGCACATTCGGCTCAGCGCCCGAAACCGGCCAGCTTCGCCCGCAGCTGCAGCACGGACTTGGTGTGGATCTGGCTCACCCGGCTCTCGGTCACCCCGAGCACGTTGCCGATCTCGGCGAGGGTGAGCCCTTCGTAGTAGTACAGGGTGACCACGGTCTTCTCCCGGTCGGGCAGGGTGTTGATCGCCCGCGCGAGGAAGCGGCGCAGCTCCCGGTCCTCGGCCACCTCGACGGGGTTGTCGGCGGCGGTGTCCTCGAGCGTGTCCATGAGGCTCAGCCGGTCCCCGCCCTCCCCGCCGACGTGCAGCAGTTCCTCCAGCGCCACCACGTTGGCCAGCGACAACTGGCTGAACACCGCGTGGAGTTCGTCGACCGCGATACCCATCTCGGCGGCCACCTCCCCCTCCGTCGGCGTCCGCCGCAGCCGCGCCTCCAGGGTCGCGTAGGCCCGTTCCACGTTCCGCGCCTTCTGCCGCACCGACCGCGGGATCCAGTCCAGTGCCCGCAGCTCGTCGATCATCGCGCCCCGGATCCGCGTGATCGCGTAGGTCTCGAACTTGATCTCCCGGTCGATGTCGAACTTCTCGATCGCGTCGATCAGCCCGAACACCCCGGAGGACACGAAGTCGGCCTGCTCCACATTGGACGGCAGGCCGACGCTCACCCGCCCCGCCACGTACTTGACCAGCGGTGAGTAGTGCAGGATCAGCTGCTCCCGCAGCCGCTCGTCCCCCGTGTCCTTGTACGACCGCCACAGTTCGTCGAGCGTCGAGGGAGCCGGCGGCCGCACGCTGCCACCGTCACGGGCGGCTGGGGGGATCGCCGCCCGGTCGGAGCCGGAGGTGTGCTGGGGCATTCGTCGCCTTGTGCCGTTCTGCCGTGAAGTGCGTACTGCGTCGGAATCCCCGTGAGCGTAGCGTGACTGGAGTGTCGCGGTGCGCGAACGACGACGGGGGACTCGTGCGCAGATACGTTCCGCGAGGCGTCCCTCCGTGTCACAACAGTCGCGCTGTGTGATCGACGTCGGACGCCGACTGCGGCTGTTTGCACAGGTGCGGGGCTTCCCCCGGACGGCCGAACACGCTCGGTCAGCATCAGCTCCGGCCGCCGCGTACGGAGATCATCGCCTGGCGTGTCAACTTCCAGCTGTCGCCATGTCGTTCGACGTAACCAAGTGCCCGGAGCTCGTACAGTCTCGCGATCGCGTCGTCCGGCGTGGTCTGCGCGCCGCGCGCGACCGCGGCGACCGACGCGGTACCCCGCCCGGGCAGCGCGGCGAGCACGCGCCGGGCGCCGGGTTCCAGCAGGTCCCGGGGCAGCACGGGCCCGCGCCGCTGCGGGGCCAGCTCGCCCATGTCGCCGACCAGCTCGACGACCTCCGCGGCGTCGGTGACGAGGACGGCGTCGTCGCGCAGCAGTTCGTGCACACCGGCCGACAGGCTGCTGGTGGCGGGCCCCGGCACGCCCATGGTGTGCCGGCCGAGCCGCCGCGCCGCGCGTGCCGTGACGAGGGAGCCGCTGCGGTGGGCGGCCTCGACGACCACGGTGCCCCGGGTGAGGGCGGCGATCACCCGGTTGCGGACGATGAACCTGCTGGCCGTCGGGTGGTCGCCGGGCGGCAGCTCGCCGACCACGACTCCCTGTTCCGCAATCCGGTTGATCAGCTGGGTGTGCCCGCGCGGGTAGGCCTGGTCGACCCCGCAGGCGAGCACGGCCACGGTGGCCCCGCCGGCGCCGAGGGCTCCCCGGTGCGCGGCACCGTCGACCCCGTACGCTCCGCCGGACACGACCACCCATCCCCGTTCGGCGAGCCCGGCCGCGAGGGTGGCCGCCATGTGCGCCCCGTACTCGGTGCAGGCGCGGGCGCCGACCACGGCGACGGACCTGAGCGCCCACATCCGCAGACTGGCCGGTCCCCGCACCCACAGTCCCAGCGGCCGCCCGTCCCCGAGGTCGTCGAGCTGCCCGGGCCACTCCGCGTCCCCGGGCACCACGAACCGCACGCCGGCGTCCCGGGCCACCTCGAGGTCCCGTGCGGCGTCGGCTTCCTGCGCCCGGGTCAGCAGCCCGCCCCACCGCTTGTCCGTCACCCCGACGAGCTGAGGTCCGCCCGCGCGCAGGCACCGGGCCACCTCGACGGCGCCCCGCTCCCGTACCCACCGCCCCGCGACCTCGTCGCCGGGTTCGAGGACGCGACTGAGGAACACCCTGGCGAGTACCTCGCGGCCGGGGGCGTCGGCCGCGCTCACGTCAGCGCTCCGATGGCCATCGGCACGCCACGCGGCACGCCCGTGCGCAGTTGCAGCGCCAGCGCGACGTCGGTCGCGTCGGGGCGGTCGTGGCCGACGAGGTCGGCGACGGTCCAGGCGACGCGCAGGACCCGGTCGAGTCCCCGGGCGGTGAGCACACCTCGCTCCAGGTTGCGTTCGGCCTCGTCCATGGCGCCGCTCATGGCGTGCCAACTGCTGCGCAGCTCCCGGCCGGGGACCTCGCTGTTGGTCCGCCACGGGGTGCCGGCGAGCCGCGCGGCGGCGCGTTCCCTGGCCGCCCGCACCCGGTCGGCGACCGTCGCCGTGGACTCGCCCCGCGCCCCGCGGCCGGTCAGCTCGCCGCGCGTGACGCGGTCGACCTCGACCCTCAGGTCGACCCGGTCGAGCAGTGGTCCGGACAGCCGTGCCTGGTAGCGGCGGACGGCCGAGGGCGGGCACTCGCAGAAGTCGTCGGCCTGGGAGAAGCGTCCACAAGGGCAGGGGTTGGCGGCGAGCACCATCAGGAACCTCGCCGGGAACCGGACCACCCCCGCGCTGCGCGCGATCACCACGTGCCCGGCCTCCAGCGGCTGCCGCAGGGCGTCGAGGGCGTGGCTGCTGAACTCGGGTGTCTCGTCCAGGAAGAGGACACCGCGATGCGCCAGCGACACGGCTCCCGGCCTGGCGATGCCCGGCCCGCCGCCCACCAGGGCCTGCATGGTCGCCGAATGGTGCGGGGCGCAGTACGGGGCGACGTCGATCAGGGGTTTGCCCGGAGGCAGCAGGCCGGCCACCGAATGGACGGCGGTGACCTCCAGCGATTCCGTCCGGTCGAGCGGGGGCAGGATGGCCGGCAGCCGTTCCGCGAGCATCGTCTTGCCCGCTCCCGGCGGCCCCTCCAGGAAGAGGTGATGACCGCCCGCCGCGCAGACCTCCACCGCCGTCCTGGCCGAGATCTGGCCCACCACGTCGGCCAGGTCGTGGCCCTGGTCGTGCTGGGCCGCGCCCATGCTGTGCATGCCCGTGGCCGCGCCCGTACCGGGCATCCGCAGGCCGGCGAGGAGCGGATCGGGACGGCCCGGTTCATCGGGTTCCTCGTCGGGGACGGGCTCGTCCGCCAGCACGGCGATCAGCTGGCGCAGACTGCGCACCCCCAGGACGGACACATCGGGCACCAGCGAGGCCTCGGCCGCCGCGCACTCGGGGACGACCACCTGTTCGTAGCCCGCGTCCGCCGCGGCCAGCACCGCCGGCAGGATGCCCCGCACCGGACGTACCCGGCCGTCCAGGCCCAGCTCGCCGATCATCACGATGTCCGCCAGCACCCGCGGGTCGATGCGCTCGGAGGCGCCCAGCACGGCGCAGGCCACGGCCAGGGCAACAGTTGAGCTGAGACGCTTCTTAAGCACAAACGGCCCACGGCGGTGTTACCAGCACCAGCCGGGGCCTGACGGAACACCTTGACTCAACCAAGGAGCCCGCTATGGCACATGCTGCCATTCGTCGTGAGCGCCGCGCTACGCGGCGTGTCCTCTCTGCTGAGCTTCGCCGCCGTTCGGCTGCGACTCGTCTCGCTGCCTCGTGCCGCCGCCGCCCCCGCTCCCTCGCCACCGTCGCCATCGCGGCCGGCGTCACCAAGGACGTCGTCCCCGGCATCGCGAACGGCCTCCGCTCCGTGGCGAAGCGCTGCAACCTCACCCCCGCCGCCACGGCCCGCACCAAGCGGACCGTCACCCGCGGCCACGGCCGCCGCAGCCACCCGGTGAGCCGCTGGACCCTCGGCCAGATCTGCACGCTGACCGCCGCCTACCGGCCTCGTAAGGCCGAGTACGTCGCCGCGGTCGCGCTGATCGCCGCCTTCGCCAACACCGCAGCCTGAACCGGGGGATCACCACCATGAGCAGCAACGAGACCATCACGCCCGCGCCCGCCGCCAGCCTCCAGCTCGACCGCGTCATCGCTGAACTGCCCGCCGCGCTCGACGAGGCCATGCGTGAGACCTGGGCCGGCTACACGCCCGAGCTGGCCCGCCAGTTCGCCGACCACATGGCCGCCCGCCTCCGCGCGGGAACCCACGCGACCAGCGTCCCGGCCGAGGAATCGCGCACCATCACCTACCCGCTGAAGACGGGCGGGACCCTCACCCACACCTGCCCCGACTTCTGCACCTACGACCACACCGACGACGTCACCCAGGGCATCAACCGCACCGACCTGATGCACCAGGGCGACAAGGCCGGCCTCGACTACGGCATCGAGGGCATCGAGCAGTCCATCCTGCAGGCGCGGATCGTCTCGTGGCCGTTCGACCGGGACGGCGACACGGCGCCCTACGTCGAGCTGATCCCCGAGGGCCGTACCGGTGTCGGCCGGATCTGTGACAGTCCACTCGTCCTCGACGAGGAGATCCGCAAGGTCCGCGGGCATCTGCGGGCGCTGAAGGAAATGGCCGACCGGCTCGCCGAGGCGCAGGCCGACGACCACGCCCGTATCCACCAGAGTGACGAGGCCCCGTGGGCGTCCCTGACCCGCACCGACCTGATGTCGATGCCGATTGCGTACCTGGTCCGCACGTTCGGGGTGACGGTCGTCGAGACCGAGGACGTCGGCCGTGAGGCCGTGGCCGCCCTGTACGGGGAGCCGGGCGAGATGTTGCTGCAGGTGCACCCGGCGCTGCCGCAGCAGCTGCGGGAGGACGAGACCCGTAAGGCGCTGCTGGCCTGGCATGGCGCTCAGTCGGGGGTCGGCCGTGGCTGAGTCCAGCATCCGGCAGGCGCCCACCTCCCCGGTGGGCGCCCTGCCCGGGCCCGTCGCGAACCTGCTGGCCGCGATCCACGCCGCGCTCGACGTGCCGTTGGCGGACCGGCCGGCCGACGACCGGCAGCGCGCCGACCTCCTCACCCGCCGCGCGGCCGACACCAAGGTCCTTCTCGAACTCTGCTTGGTCCACGGCGACCTCACCCGCACGGCGATGCGGCTGCGTGAGTGGACTGCTCAGAACCCCGTGCTGTACCCGACGTGGCAGGCCCGCGCCGAGCAGGCCGCGGCCGAGGAACAGGCACTCCTCGACGAGGGCGAGAAGGGTACCGCGATTTGCCGCACCCCTGGCGGTGACCAGCGCTGCCCGGCCGCGCACCCCAACGACCCCACCCCGTGCGGGGGTCCGGTCGTCGTGACCGTCCTCGACCGTACGAACGCGGGCGCGGACGGGTGCGAGCACCACGCGGCGCGCCTCCTCGCCTCGTTGGAGGGTGGCCGCGTGTACGGCCTGCCCGACGCTCCCGAGGGCAGCGCGATTCATGTCTTCAGGGCCGCGGACGGCATCCGCCCCTTCCCGTGGGTGCCCGGCCCGCGTACCCGTGACGAGCAGCTCTCCCGCGCCGAGAACCGTCGCGGGGGTGAGGACCGGTGAGCGACGAGCAGGACAGGGCGCGCACGTTCGTCGAGCGCCACTTCCCGCAGGCCGCCGCGTTCCTCGCCGCCGAGCGCGGCGAGGGCCCGGCCCCGGTCTATGGGCCGACGGAGCCGCAGAACGACCACGATGACCAGCCCGAGCCGTGGGTGACGGTCCGCGTCGGCTACCGGGTGTCCCGCTTCGAGTTGCTGGCCGCGCTGGCGGCCGGATACGCCACGGCGAACGAGATGCAGGACCCGGACACGATGACGGTCGCCGAGATCCGTTACGACGTTGAGGCGTTCTTCGCCGACACGTCCGCCCGCGACTTGGACGCCATGGTCGAGGAAGTGGCGTCGAAGGTCGAGCGCGGCGAGGACCATGCGCAGTTCGAGGCCCTGCGTCGCGCTATGGACCGGGCCTATCCCGTGTCGGGTCCGCCGCCGGCCGCGGTGCAACGCCCGGTGTACGACGACGGCACGGTCACCCTCGACACCCTCGACCACGGCCGGATCACCATCGACGAGCCGATCTGGTGCACGGGCCATGACGGCGAGCAGATCGTGCACCGCGCGGATGTGACGCACGTCGGTGTGACGGTGACCGGCGAGTACGCGGGCGTCGAGTTCCTGCCGGCCCGCATCTCGTGGGCCCCGTTCGCCGAGCTGCGGCCGGAGCCATTGCCGCTGGCGGATGTCGACGAGTTCCCCAGCATGACGCCCGACGAACTGCGTGAGCTGGGCGCCGAACTCGGCCTGCACGTCGGCCGCCTCTACTCCAAGGCGAACGAGCTCGACCGCATCCGGAGGGCCGAGGCGTGAAGCGCTATGTGACCGTGCCGCGCCCGACGGAGCGGGCTGCCCTGCGGGCCTGCGAGCGCGCCGCGCGCCGCCTGCCGCCCGTCCCGGCCTTGATGGCGGCGCTGCTCGACGCGAACGACCGGCGTGACCGTGAAGGTGTCTGCCTGGCTGCGCACCGCGTCGTGCGCTCAGCGACGTCGGGGGTGGGCGAGTGAGCATCCGAGACCGCATCCGGGATGCCGCGTACAACGCGGCCACCACCAGCGACGACAGCCCGGCCGGCGCCCGCCGCGCCACCCAGGCCGCATCGGTCCTCGCCCAGGCCGCAGCCCACCACGGGCACACCACGACCGCCGCCGCGATCGCCAGTCTCGGCGCCGCCGCCGTGGCCGCCGAGGGCGCCCTCACCAACTACGTCCACCCGCCCGGCGATTACGCCACATTCCGTGAGGACAGGAAGAAGTGACCAGCACCAGAAAACTGACGTGGGGCCAGGCCGTTGTGCTCGGCGCGGCGGCCGTCGCGATGGTCGCCGTGGGAGCCGTCGGCAGCGTCGGCACCTACTCCAACGCCGTCTCCGCGTTCCACCGGCAAGCCACGGCGGCCGGCGTGGTCGCCGCGGGCGAGGGATTGACGCTGATCCTCGCCCTGGTCCTCCTCGGCCGCACCATGCTCGGCCAGGCCGCCCCCGCCGTCGTACGGGGCGGCCTGTGGCTCGCCCCGGTGTCCGCGTCCAGCATCGGCGTGGCGATCGCCAACAGTCCCCGCGAGGCCGCCGTGTACGCCGTCACCCCGCTGGCGATGTCCGGGGCCGCCGAAGGGCTCGGGTTCATCGCCCGGTCCGTGGTCGTGTACCGCACCGGCGTTGACGCCGAGGTGATGCGCAGGAACGCGGACGCTGCCCGCCAGTTGGCGTTCAACCGGGCCGTCGCCGACGGGCACCCCGACGAGCGCAAGCAGAAGGCGGCCGTGCGCCGGTACTGGAGGCTCGCGAAGTACGTGGGCGTCGGCGACACGGAACTCGGCGCCGGCCTCGTCGACGTCCAGCGCCACCGGGTCCGCGAAGGCGCCGACGCTGCCCTGGCCGGCATGTACGGCGGCACGGCCGCGCCACAGACTTCCCCGAAGGAAGTGAGTGGGGATCGGGCTTCTGCGACGGAGAAGTTGCGGGCGCACCTCACGGGCATGGACCCGGCCGACGCCATCCGGTTCGCGGCCGATGCCCGCCCGGACGCGGACGCCGTCGAACTCGCCGTCATCCTCGACACCTACGGCATCACCGTCGACCCCGTCGCGGTCGCCCTGGTCCTCGCCGCGCAGCCCGTATCCACCACGGTGGAACGCGCCGACGACGACCAAGAGGCGGACGCCCCGAACGCCCCGGAACTGGTCATGCCGCCCGTCGCGGAACTGACGGCCGCCCCGTTCCGCTGGGAGGACGTCAACGACCCCGACGCGGCCAACAAGATGACCACCGCGCTACCGGCCGAGCAGCCCCGGCAGGTGGTCACCGCGACCGTGACGATCACCCCGTCTGAGCTGCGCCGACGCGCCCGCCGACTGAACCGCAAGGCGGTCAGGTCGACGAACCGGCCGGTGACCATCAAAACCCTCCAAGACGCACTCGGCCTGTCCCGCCGCGAAGCCACCGACCTGCGGCACGAAATCCTCGAAGGAGACCGGTCATGAAGTGGCTCATCCTCGGCGCCCTCCTCGGGCTGCTGATCCTCTTCCCGCCGCTCCTCACCGCCGTCGCGGCCGCTGTCGCCTGGCTCCTGGCGAAACCGCTCCTGGTCGGCCTCGGCCTGGGCCTGGTCGCCCGCCCGCACCTGACCCATCGGAGGTGGGCGCGATGACCGAGCCCACCCCGCTCGACAAGGCCGAGGCCGCGGTGCGAGAAGCCTCCACCGACACAGCCGCCGTGCAGCTGGCGTTCGCCGCGATGGAGCTCGCCAAGCTGGCGCAGCAGCAGCCGACCCCGGCGCCGCAGTGCCAGCACGACCAGCACAAGACCCGTCGCAGCGCGGGCGAGTGGATCGGTATCGCCTGCGCCGTGTGCGTCGGCGGCGTCGGGATCGCGTTCGCGTCGCTAGCGCTGGCCATCCTCGGTGGGGTCGCCGCGATCGTCGTCCTGGTCCTGCGGGACATGTGGCGCGACATGCAGCGAAAAGGCCGCTGACCTGCCCTTCCGTCCTCCGCCAGGTGTCCGGAATCCAGACACCTGCGGGGGCGCGGTGGGGCCGGACAAGCCGGCCGCCAACCCGAGAGGACATTTATGGACCGCGCCAAGCACCTTGCTCTGGCAGACGCCGCCGTAACCCGCGCCGAACGGCTCGCCGGGGACGCCGAACGGTACGTCACCAGCCACGACCCCAACCGCTACACCCAGGTGGAGAGGTACGCCCAGGCCGGCGCCCTGTGGGCGGACGTCGCGCGTACGCATGCCGCGATCGCCGCCGCCATGCCCGAGACGGACACGGAGACGGAGTCGGCCGATGCCTGACAAGAAGCTCGAATGGCGTGACCTGACCTGGGGTGAGAAGGCGGCGATCGTCCGGGCGGAGGCCCGCGGTGTACGCCGTGCCGCCGCCGGAATCACGAAGCAGCCCGACGTAGACCGTGCCGTCGAGGCCGTCTACGCCAGGGCCCGAAAGCGCCTCGGCAAGAGCAAGTAGCCAGCCCGGGGGCGGCCTCCATCCGCCAAGACGCCGGCCGCCCCCGGGCCTCCAACCCTCACGAGAGAGAAGGAAGTACGAGCATGACCGATACGGCCCCTGTGCGGGTCAACGGGCACGCCGAACCGAAGGTCTCCCTGCTCAAGTTCCAGCCCGGACAGGCCCCGGCGCCCGCCGCCGTGGTCGAGGAGACGGACACTCCCCGGCCGCGCCGCCGAGTACGCGTCGACGCACTGCGCCGGGTGCTCGTCGACACCCGCCAAAACGGCACCTACCGCGTCCTCGTACGCCACGGCGCCTACCTGGCCGGCGGTACCCGCGTCCTCGCCCGCCGCGCCTGGGAGGCACGCACCACGGCGATGCACCACCGCATGATGCGGATCGCCGAGGCCGCCGGCAACGAAGAGCTGGTCACCAAGTGGGAGCAGCGGGCGTACGCCTACCGGTTCGCCCGTCACAAGCGGCGCATGGATCTGCTGCAGATGGCCATCAACCTGCCCAAAGCCGTGTTCACGACGGCCGTGGCCGGTACAGGTGTGCTGCTGATGCTGGGCATCCTGCTCGCCTGGAACACCCACGACGTGCACGATGTGCTGGCCCCGTTGAACGCGGTCGTCGAGTTCGTCGGCTGGGTCGCGTTCCTGGCGTCGGTGATCTGGGGGCCGCTGCTGTACTCCATGCCGCTGCTCGCCCTCATGGCCGTGTGGGCGGTCGGCCGTAACCAGCGCACCGCGCCCACCTGGGCGCTGCCCGTCGACGGTGACGAGCGGGACGTCGTCCCGGACGAGAACGCCATCATGCGGGCCCTGGGCAAGCTTGGCATCGCCCCGCTGAACGCGGCCCTCAAGGAGGGCTGGAAGCCGCGTTGGGTGCAGCCGTCGACCCGGTCCGGGAACGGCTGGCACGCGCAGCTGCAACTCCCGGAGGGCGTGCCCGTCGAGATGATCGCCGACAAGAAGTCGACGCTGGCGCACAACCTGATGCGCAAGCCGATCGAAGTCTGGCCGACCGAGCCGCGCGACCAGGCCGGCGTTCTCGACCTGTGGGTTGCCGACCCGGGTGTCCTCACCAAGCCGGTACCGCCCTGGCCGCTCCTCACCGAGGGGACGACGGACTTCTTCCGCGGGGTACCCGTCGCGCTCAACGCCCGCGGCGAGCAGATCATCGGCCGACTGATGGCCTCGAACTACCTGATCGCCGGAATCATGGGATCCGGTAAATCATCGCTGGTCGTTGCCCTGCTGCTCGGTGCGATGCTCGACCCGCTGGTCGAGATCGACGTGCACGTCCTCGCGTACAACTCCGACTACGACCCGATGCGCCCCCGCCTGCGGTCCCTGGTCAAAGGCGACGACGACGAGCACGTAGTCGCCGCCATGGACACGCTGCGCGCCCTGGCCGGCGAGGTGTCCCGCCGCGGCCAGGAGCTAGAGCGCATCGGCACGGACACCAAGGTCACCCGCGAGATGGCGGAACGCGACCCGTCCATGCGGCCCCGGATCGTCGTGTTCGACGAGGTCCACGAGCTGTTTTCCCACAAGGAGTACGGCAAGGAAGCCAAGGAACTGGCGTTGAAGGTCACGAAGAAGGCCAGGAAGACGGCCATCATGCTGCTGTGGATCACCCCGGACGCGGATGCGGCGAGCCTGCCGCGCGGGATCTCCAAGACCGTGTCCCACCGGGTCGCGTTCGCCATCAACGACCACCAGGGCAACGACGCCATCCTCGGCACCGGCATGCACAAAAACGGCTACTCGGCGACCACCCTCGTCGCAGGTGAAGACGTCGGCACAGCCATGGCCGCAGGCTTCGGAAAGACCCCTGGGCTGATCCGCTCCTACTACGTGCGGAAAGAGGCCGGCATCGACGAGGTGACGCCGGTCGTCGAGCGGGCCATGGCGCTTCGCGAGGGAACCAGCCCAATGGACACCCCCACGTTCGCCCCCGTCGACCACCTCGCGGACATCGCTGCCGTGCTCGGACACGAGCCGAAGATGCTCACCTTGGACGTGCTGCACGGTCTCAAGGACCGCAACCCCATCGAGTACGGCTCATGGTCGCCCCGTGACCTGAAGGCCGTCCTCGACGACGCCGGCCACGGCGAGTACAAGACCAACGGCGGCAAGATGCACGTCAGCCTCGACCGGATCATGGAGGCCATTTCAGCCCGCGGCGACGACCTCGACGACGAGGGAGGCACCGAAGACTGAGGGAGTTCTCCCTACCCGCCTCCCTACCCTGCCTCCCTGTACATGACCTGCGGAAATGGCCAGTCAGGGAGGCAAGGGAGGCAGCCCCGGAGATACGGCGCACCCCCCGGAAACGGGGTGCCGTCCTCCCCTTCGCCGCCTCCCTCCCCCCACCCTGGAAGGACATCGTGACCGCCCTTTTCGACTCGCCGGCACAGTCGCTCGGCGAGCACATCGCACGGCTTGCCGCCATCGAGGCCGCCGCCGACACCGTGTGTACGTGGGAGCCGCTGCTGATCCCCGGGCTGCTGCAGACCTTCGGCTACGCCGCGGCGGCGATCCAAGCGACCACGCCCGCCCTCCCCCTCGAGGTGGTCGGTGAGCGCGCGGACGCCCGCTGCCGTCGCTTCGACCAGCTCGGCCGACCCGGCGCCCGCAAGCTCACCGCCGTCGTCGAGGAGAGCGCCTTGCACCGCCCCGTGGGCGGCTACGCGACGCTCGTCGACCAACTGGACCACCTACTGGCTCTCGACGCCCTCCAGCCGGTCTTGGAGATCCGCGTCCTGCCGCAAGGCAGCGACTTGCACCCCGGCCTGGCCGGAGCGTTCAGCCTGTACCGGTCGGGCGCGCAACGCGCCGTGTTCGTCGAGTCCCTGACGGGCTCGGCGATCAGCACCCGCCCGGAGGACATCGCCGCATACCGTGCTGCCTGGGATCGGCTCACCGGACTGGCGCTGCCTGCACGGGAGTCGATGGATCTCATCGAGAGCGTGAAGGAGGCCTTGTGCCGCAGGTGGAAGACGAGCCGTTGACCTGGCGGACGTCGAGCTACACGGGCAGCGTCAACTGTCTGGAATGGGCACGCCCCGCGGCGGGCGGCGCCCTCGTACGGGACACGAAGGACAGGCCCCGCGCCCGTGTGCCCGTCTCGGCGCCCGCCTGGCGGGCGTTCGCGGACTGGGCGAAGACCGCCACCGTCTGAACACCACAAGGCCCCCTGGACGGTCCTGGCGACCGCGCAGGGGGCCTTTCGTCGTGTCTAGGGTCAGCTGTTCACCGGTTCCGGACCGGTCCCTGCGTCGTTTCGGAGCTTGTTCACCTTCAGACCGGCGGCGCGGCCCCTAGTCGACTGCCCCGTGTCGTAGGTCACGAGGGTCACTGGCGTTCCTGCCAGGGCCTGCGCGACGACTGCACGATCGATGATCTCGTCATCGCTGTTTGGTAGCCGCGTGTGCCCGGGAGGGTCGAAGAGGATTTCGAGAGTTACCTCGCCGCGCGGTGGATTGTCCGAGCCAGGACGCATCGCCACTGGACGTAGCCGTCCGGGAGAGAAGTCCTGAAGCAACCGATCGATGACCGCGAGGGTGTACCCCGCTCTCCAACGTGCGTTTGGCTTCTTTGTCTCCTTCAGGGCGTCCAACTCGTCGATGACGGCCATCGGCACGAGGACGTGAACGGGCTCAGGACCGCCTCCCAAGAGAGCGGCAAAGTCGGTCTCTTCGAACTTGGCAGGGTGCTGGATGAACAAGGAACTGTCTGGGACGAGGAGTCGAAGCGACGGGCGCCAGCGCTGCGTCAGGTCCGCCAACTGCTGTATCGCCGCGCCGAACGCCTGGACGCGCTCGTCAAGCTCCAGTGAGACAAGGTTGTTGACGAGCTTTTCGTGCTCGGGGCTGTTCAGCCTGCCCACGCCATCGAGGAGCGCAGCCTGCCGACGCGTCAGTACGAGCCGGTCGATGTCTGTGGCCCTGATCTGGCCGCGAAGCATGCGAACCGCATCGCTGGTCCAGTCGAGATACTCCATCAGCCGGGAATAGGCGCCGCGGGAGCCAGACGTATGCAGGTTGGAGACGTCATTGTGGACCGTTCGAAGGACGTCAAGGACGTTGCTGCGGTTCGCGCCAGGAAGTGGTGTGACAAGCATTCGCCGATGATGGCACCGCAAGCGACCGCCAAGCGCGCGCATTGCGCTGCCGTTGCAGACAGGCGAGTGATCACCCACCATCAAGCGCAATCTCCCGCAATCCACCAGCGCGCCAGCGGCAACCCCACCATGCTGGACGTTCAACCAGCGCAGATGGAGGGCGACATGACGCTCAGGTTCATCGGCACCACATCCGAGAACGGCAACTGCCCCACCCTCTACGAGGTCGTAGAGACCGGGGACATCGTCGTCCAGGGCGACCGGCTCACCGACCCCGAACACCTCCAGCAGCTGCGCGACGTCGGCGAACACGAGACGTTCGTCGTCATCCCGCGCGAGCTGCTGACCCGCTTCGCACCCCGGGATGGCGAGCCCGCCGACGAGCCGCAGACCAAGGAGTAGACCGCGTGCCGGACCTGATCCCGTTCGACGAGATCACCCACCTGTTCACCGACTTCGAACACACCGCCTGGCGGCTGGAGACCCGGGGCGGCTACGCCACCGACCGGGTCAGCCCCAACTGGGCACGCTTCCAGAACGGCGAGACGTTCAACTACGACCCGGGCAGCCCCTGGCATGCCGACGTCCGCAAGCAGACGGAGGCCGGGAAGCGGATCGGGCGGGTGCGCATCGTCGACGACCCGCCGACCGAGGGGCAGCGTTTCCTGCTCGCCACCGGGCTCGGCAACGTCGCCGCGGGCGAGGACATCCGCAACCTGTGGCGCGCGGACGCCGTAAGCCTCGGTCTGCCCGACTTCGACTTCTGGCTGTTCGACTCCCGCGTCCTCGTGAAGTTCGTCATCGACGAGAACGATGTGACGGTCGGGGTGTACGTCCTCGAGGACGCCGAGAGCGTCGTCCGCGCCTGCCAGGCTCGGGACGCTGCTGTGCACTTCGCCGTCCCTACCAGGCAGTTCCAGGCGCAGGTACCGTCTGCCAGGTGAGCACCGATTACCAGTCTGGCCGTGAGGCCCTCGGTGTGCGGCTGCGTGAGCTGCGCGCCGAGGCCGGCCTGCAGGGCAAGGACCTTGCCGAGCGGCTCGGCTGGCAGCGCTCCAAGGTGTCCCGGCTGGAGAACGGAAAGCAGACCGCATCGGCCACCGACCTCGAGGCCTGGGCGCAAGCCGTCAACGCGCCCGGCGAGGTCCCCGACCTTCACAGCCGGTTGCGGGGGCTGGAGTCGCAGCAGCGTTCCTGGCGCCGACAGCTCGCCACCGGCCACCGGGCGGTGCAGGACCGGTACGTCGCCGAGTACCGGCGCACCGCGACCGTCCGCGGCTACGAGGCCACCGTCGTCCCGGGCCTGTTCCAGACGCCCGACTACGCCCGGCATCTGCTCGCGCAGAACGCCGAGTTGATGCAGTCGCCCCGCGACACCGAAGAGGCCGTGAACGCCCGAATGCGCCGCCAAGAGGTGCTGTACCAGGGCGGGAAGAAGTTCCGTGTCCTGCTGTGGGAGGGCGCCCTGCATGCCCTTGTCTGCCCCAACGAGGTGATGGCCGGCCAGCTTGACCGGCTCGTCGGGCTGATCGGCCTGAGTCAGGTGGAGCTCGGGATCGTCCCGTTCGGTGCCCGGCTGAAGCTCACCCCGAAGCACGGGTTCTGGATCTTCGACGAGGAGCGGGTTGTCGTCGAGACGATCAACACGGAGTTCACGCTGGAGTCCGAGGAGGACATCGCCCTGTACGGGCGGGTGTGGGAACGTCTCAACGAATCGGCGGTTTCCGGGGAGCAGGCGCGGCGGCTGATCGGCCGTGCGCGGGCCTCTCTCGACCTGAATTGAGCAATCGGGCCCAACCCTCCAAGTAACGGCGCAATCGCGCGCAATCGGCGCGCACGCCCGGAATCAGCCGTCCTACGGTCCCGGGCATGGCTCATCCGAAGATGCGGTTCGCCGCCGTGTACGAGGCCGGGGACGCGTGGCTCGCCGACTGCTCCGCGCACCCGGACCTCGTCCGCCTGGTCTGGGGCATCGAGGACCTCGCCCCGATACCCACCGGCAAGGCATGGCTCGCCGTCGAAGGCCGCCTCGTCGACACGATGTACGCCCTCGACCGCATCCGGTCCGAGCACCGCGGCCCTGTCCTCGCCGATCCGACGTGCGACAAAGCATGGTGGCTCGTCCCCGTGACCGCCGCCGCAGACCTGGCGGACGTACGACACCTGACCGTGCGTCCGACGGAGTGGGTGCTGCACTGCCCGCCGACGGGCTGGAGCCTCGAGGGCCGCTTCTGGCTGAACCGCCCTGACGGTTCCGGCCGGCTCACTGATCCTGCTGTGCTCGCCGCCGCGTTCGGCCCTGGCGGGTACCGACCTTCTGCGGAGGCAACATCATGACGACGACCACAACACCGGCCGACGAGGTGGACGTGCCGGCGCTCGGCGAGCTGCTCGTGCAGTCCGCCCAGCCCGGCCGCGACCGGACCGCAGCCCAGGCGCTCGCCGAGGATGAAACCCTCCTCGCCCACCGCGGCGTGCGCACGGCCCTCGTCGTGAAGGACGGCGGCCGGATGACGGCCCGGTGGGAGGGCCTCATGGGACGCCTGTACACGCTCGGCCTGGACGAGCAGCAGCGCGCGTTCCTCGGCCTGGTGCTGTCCATGGTGGGCATCGGCGCCACGCCGTTGACGGCGGTCGAGTCGCTCGACGAACGCCGTCTGATGATCATGCAACGGGCCCTCTGTCGTCTCGCGGGCAACGACCGGATCGCTTTCGGCACCCGCCAGTAGACCCCCCGGGGCTGGCGCCCGGTGACGCCGGCCTCGGGGACGTGGGCGGCTGTGCGTAGGTGCGTCCGCCGGCCGCCCCCACGAACGCCCGCCCGCTCCCGCATCCCATGCGCCAGGGGGCGGGCGGGCCCAAGACGCTCGTCGCGGCCGGACCGTTGGGAAGCGCGCCGCCGCGCCGAGCAACCACGTGCCGGGCCCTGACCGGGCGCCCCCTCACGGGCCCTGCACCCTCACCGTGGCGGCGTACGCTGCCCTCACCCTCGCGCGGCCCCTTCCAGCCGCCTCTGACGACCCGCTGCCCCCTCGCCCCGGGTGGCGGGCCGTCGACGTTTCTCCTCAGCCCACTACGGCAGCCCTGCGAGCCTTAATCGACGTACCTCGTTCTTAGGGATACATCGCGGTACGCTTGCTCCATGACCAGTCAACCGAAGCGCGTCCGCATGACGCTTCCGACGATCACGGTCTTGGATGTGCTCGCCAACGCTGCGGGGGAAGACATCCACGGGCTGGAGATCGGCAGCCGAGCCCACCTTGGCACCGGCACCGTCTACCCCATGTTGTCCCGGCTCGAAAAGGCCGGCATGGTCTCAGCCCGCTGGGAAGACGACCAGACCTGGCAGGAAGCTTCCGACAAGGAATGGCGGCCCCGCCGCCGCTACTACGAGATCACCGGCGCGGGCAAGGCAGCGCTGGCACAAGCCCGTCAGTCCAAAGCGCAGTACAGGCCTGGAATCGTTCAGCCCGGGAGCGCCTCATGAGTCGACGAACCCGCCATCGCCGTGCAGTCGAGATCATGAGGGAGCGAGAAGCTGCAGCCGCAGCGGTCGGCAACACAGAGAAGATCACACCTCATCCCTTGCATCTGCTGCTGACCGTCGGGACCACCGGCTTTATGGCCTTGTTCTGGGTCCTTTTGTACGACCTACTCAGTGGCACGCCAGACAAGTCCCTGGGCGGCAATCCGATCGTGAACGTCGTCGCCACCGGTGTTGTCAGTCTCTTCTCACCCATCCTGTGGTGGTACCTCCTCGATGAGGTACTCCCACCAGAATCTGCATGGAAGCACCCCATTCGCGCCGTAGCGAAGGGACTTGCATACGTCGCAAGCCCGGATGATGCGGCCTGGCGTGAGGAGTGGCCAGCGCTACTCACCCGGCGTCCTGAGGAGTCTCGGCGCCCGGTACGCACTGCGTTCACGATCACTGGATGGGCGTGGGCAGCCGTGCGCTCCCGCATGGGGTGGTTGCTCGACGTCTGTCTGGAGTCCGACACCGTCTGCGCGTTGGCGAATTTCGGCGCTACTGGTGCGGCCACGTGGGCCGCATGGGAGGCCGCTGGATTCGCCGAAGCAGTCGTGACCGCCATCCTTACCTTCACGGGCTGTGTGGCATCGATCGACGCCCTATGCAGGTGGCGCGGTATCGAACTCCCCCGGAAGAGAAAGTAGGACCTGCGGGCGGTCGTGTTGGAGCCGGGCCCCATCGGGAGGCCCGGCAGTCCCGAACACCCCTGGGCGGGACGGCGGCAGCGTAACCGCTGCCAGTCTCAGCAGGCCGGGCCGACGACCACTTGCACCTTCTTGAGCCGCTTCGCGGGCGTGGCGTCGGCGTTGTACCCCGGATTGTCGGACGCCCACGCCGCTTCTGTGCAGTACCCGGGCCCGGTCGGCGAAGTGTGCGTGAGGTTCTTGAACGTGGGCTCGCAGTGCGCCTGGTCGTAGTTCCCCACCACCTGCGCACTGTCGGGGATGCCGGGCACCTTCATCCAGATGACGACGTCCCGCGTGGGCGGGCACGGATCCGTGGTCGCGGACGGCTTCGGCTTGGCCGTGTGCGACGGGGACGCCTTGACCTGCTGGGGCGTGCTGCTCGCGGGCGTGGTCGAGGGGTGGCTGCTCTTGAGCTTGCCCCCCGGGTCGTGGGCGGTGAGCGTCGGTGTGGGCGTGCCGCTGCTGCAGGCGGCGGTCAGCAGGATGGCGGCGATGGGCAGGACGGTACGGCGCACGGAGTCCCCCTGATGGTGCGTAGGTGCGTGTGGACACAGTGTCACCGCCTTTCCGGCACGGGACCGCGTGTTGCCGGACCGTGACGAGCCGCGCGACCGCAAATGGATTGGGCCGGGTCGCAGTCGCCTCCGAACCAAGGCCGTTGAGGCCGCGCCGGCCGCTGCTACGCCGAGATCACGGCGAGGGCCGCACCGAAGTTCGCGCCCGTGCCGCTCACCGTCCACCGCAGCCGCCCGTTGTCCGTCAGGTTCGACGCCACCGTGGGGGGTGTGACCGTAGCGGTCTGCGTACCGGTGCCGGTCTGCGCGGTCAGCGCGGCGACCTGAATCCACGCCCCCGACACGTCCATCACGTCGAGGAACACCTGAAGGCTCGGCGACGTGCCCGCGACCGAGGTGACGATGGACGACACGAACACCGTGCCGGGCGACTGCACCCCGAACGTTGCGCTGGTGCCGCCCGCGGTGAGGCCGGCCCAGACGCCTGCGGCTATCTGCTGCTGCATGAGACTCTCCTCGATCCCGTTCCGAAGGTGATGGCCGGATCGGCGGGACCGGCGGCGGGAGCACCCACGCCGCCGACCCCGCGACCGCCCGACGTACGCCGCCCGCTGGATTGGAGGCGCGGACAGGGCACTGGTCGGGCCCGGCCGGACCATCACGGCCGGAGTCATCAAAGGCTGAAAGCCACTGGCTACGCCTCGTCTGTGTCGTAGCGGCCGGCGATCAGCTCGCTGATCGTCATCGGGCGGGGCCTCGGCTGCAGACGGCCCGCCCAGTGCTGTGCCGTGTGCTGCTGCCACTCCTCCGACGACATCTCCCACAGTGGCTTCGACGGCGGCGCCACCTCCGTGACGGGGTCGGGGGCCGGCGGGGCGGACTCCGTGACCGGGGCGCCCGTCGACAGCTTGGCGAGGGCCTCCGTGACCGCCTTGTCGACGGCGTTGCGGATCCGCGCCTCCGTTATGGCGTCCGCCCGGCGGGCACGTGCCTCCCGCACACGGGCCACCTGCGTCCGCCGGTCGACACCGCGGCCGGCCGCCTCCCACTCGGCGGCGATACGGCGGGCCTGCGCCCACGGGTCCCGCACCAGCGGGCCTGAAGTCTTAGACATGATCGGCTCCTCAGCCGCTCGAACAGGGTGGGGGACGTGAGGGCGTTCGAGGGTGTTGGCGCCCCGGTGGCGCAGGCCGGTCAACGCGGTGAATAGGAGCAAGCCCGCTCGCGACCTTGGATCCCGACAGCGCCGCTCTCAAAAACGCTTCGGGTGACTTTGACGCCCATACCGGGACGCCACCCGTCAGGCGGGAAGATCAGGGGTACGCCACACCAGGGACAGAACCTGGTTGTGCTCGACGAGGACCGTCGCCCGGTTCGGGAGCGCCGGCCGCGCCGCATCCGGCGCCCAATACCCAGCCGCCTTGCCCCAGTCGTGCGCCTCGAGACGGGCCTGCCCGGCACGCTGCTGCGCCGCCATCGCATCCGCCATCGTCTGCCGCAGCGCCGCATACGCGGCACGGGCCTCGGCGATCCGCGCGTCCATCTCGTCCATCGCCTCCGCCTCTACGGCGGAAGCCTCCTCGAACTGGCGCTGCGCCTGCTCCCGCCGCTGCCGTTCCTGCGCGGCCCGCTGCTCCGCCTGGCGGTGCTGGTCGAGTTCCTGCACCCCGGCCAGGAGGGCCTTCACGTGGGCGTCGGCGACCAGGAGGGGTTCACGGACCTCGTCCGCGGCCTTCTTGTGCCGGTCCGCCGTCACGTAGTCCTTCGCCTCGAGCGCCTTGTTCAGTTCGAACTCGGCGCCCTCCAGCCGTTCACGCAGCGCCTGCGCTTCCTTCCGGGCCTCGGCCAGCTTCTCCTGCAATGGTGCCGCCATGGTGGGTGCTCCTCCTCGTCCGACGCGCCGCGTAGGCACGCACGTCGCCGAGGTCGACCAGCCACACGTCCCGGGCCGCCTTACGGCCCCGGATCGTTCCCGCGCCGGCCAACTGCCTGACGCGGGCTTGGGAGACCCCGGCGATCGTCGCGGCCTGCTCGGTCGTGATCTCATCGCCTGGATCAGAAGGTGACGGAACATGCGCAGCCGTAAGAACTGTTGCCTGTGAGGCGTTTGTGGCTGCGAAAGCACGGCGTTGCGTCTCCCGCCGCTGATACGTCACCGCCGCCTCCTGCGCCGCGACCCGCACCGCCAACACTGCCCGCGACAGGCGAGGCGCCCGCGCCGACACCGGCGGCGGAGTCCCGTTCAAAAACGCCTCCAACGTCAACAACGCCGCCGCCAACTCGGCACACAACACGCCCGGCACCACCAGCCCGTCATGCAACACGGTGGGGCCCGGACGGTCATCGCCGCCAGCCGGTCGAGTCACAGCTGATCGGCCTCCAGCCGGGCCGCCATGACCCCAGTCGTACGCAACAGCGCCCCCGGGTCGGCAGACGGCACTGCAGCGCCGAGACTCGCCGCGCACAGCGCCGTCAGCACCACGACCACCTCATCCGCCGGAACGTCGCCGATCAACTGCTCCTGCGACACGACGATCCCGGCCGCCTGCGCCGTCACCAGCGCCACCGCCGCCTGCAGCGCGCGGACACTGATCGTCTCACCGGGCATCGCACTCAACCTCTCTCAGAGCTGCAACTGACAGGCCGGGTCAGGAAGCCGGTCCCTGCTCCCGGCGCCAGCGCAGTTCGGCGCCCACCGTCCACTGCGCGCGGCCCGCGAGCTGCTCCTTGTACAGCGCGTCCGCCGCCGCCTGCCGCGCCTTCTCCAGAACGGCGGCCTTCGCCACATCAGCCTTCAGGAGCAGCATGTTCTGCTCGGCCTCCACCTCGGCCGCGGTCTTCTCCCTCGGCCGCACCATGCGCGGAGCCTGCGGGTTCGCCCGCCGGATCTCGTCGGCCTTCTCCAGATAGGCGGACGCGCCGATGTTCGTATGGGCCGTCTGCGCCTTCGCCGTCCACTCCTGCACGGCAAGCTCGGTCTCATCCCGCGGCGCGGCCTTACAGACAGCCTGCGCCCGCTCAAGGTGGCCCCAGACCAACTCACGAGGCGTACTGTCCGCGAACGCCTTCTCGTACAGCCGCTGGGCTTCGTCGCAGCGGTCCAGGACTTCCGCCTGGTCCAACTTGCCGACGACATCGGCGGTGAAGTAGTCGATGATCCGCGGGTACTTCGCCCGCATCTCAGGAGTGATCTGGCCCATCTCAGGCAGCCTCTCGGTGTCGGTCCCTCCGATCGGCCACCCATGCCGCAACACTGCTGCCGTCGAGAACCCACTCGCCTCTGCGACCCGACCGCGACGCCGTAACGTCACCTCTGCGGGCCAGCCTTCGCCAGTAGCCATCCGTCAGACCGGTCAGCTGTGCTGCCTCTTGCGTGGTCAGCCGTTCTGTCACGACCGAAGATCGCGTCCCGGAACCGTTTCCGTCCTCTCCGGTTCCGGAACCAGCGCTGACCTGCATTTCTTCACGGAACTCGATCGCTGCCCGGTGAATCGGAGCAACCACCTCCAACAGGGACTGCGGCGCCCCGCCGTCCCGCAACTTCATGTCCCGCAGCGCCCGCACCAAGACTCCGTCCAACACCGCGCAATCACGCGCCGACAGATGAACACCCGGAGGCAGACGGCACGCCACTACCGCACCTCCCCCCGCGCCACCGCCAGACCGACACGGCGCAGCCGCTCGACACCGTCCGGGACGTCCGCCAACTGCCGCGCCGTCGCCGCCGCCAACAACCCGGCCACATTCCGCACATCCGCCTCGTCGAGCAGCGGCCCCACCTGATCGTCCTGGTGCTCGTAGAAAGCCGCCACCAACGCCACAGCACTCTGAGCTGCCGACGGACCAACCGCGCCCGCCTGCGGGCCGCTCACAGCCTCCAAGAACGCCAGCAGCGCACACCGGGCCCCGATCCCCGCCGCCACCGCCTCACGCCCGGACAGAGGCCGATGACACCGCCTGCACCGGGCCGTCACCATCCGGCCTCCTCGCGCTCCTCGGCAGGCAGCAGACGCAACTGCCGCGCCACCTCTCGGCGGGCCAGGATCGCCTGATCCCCAGAAATCCCCGCAGCCCGCAACCCCGCCGTGAACGCCGCAACGACAAGCCGCGCCTGCGCCTCCGACAACTCCACCAGCCGCTCATCAATCCGCAGCCGCGCCATCGTCGCAAGAACCGACGCCGTATCCCGCAACGCCGCCTGATACGCAGACAGCTCCCCGCGGATCTGCTCACCCGACCCGCCCTGATAGCGCACCGCCTCCAGCCGCTCCACCCCGCCACGGAGCCAGTCCTTCACCGCCACCAGCTCACCAGCCAGCCGCTGCAACTCCCGATACGGATTCTCAACCGGCTCAAACCCCAACCGGCGCACCGCGTCCGCAGCCTCACGCCGCGCCAACGCACGAACCGCACCAGACGACTGAGTACGCGTCGCCCCACCATGCAGACGACACCGCCCCTCACCGACATGCGACGTTCCCCACCCCGCCGGCTTCTCACAGAACCCGGGCCCCTGCCGCTTCTTCGCACCGCACTTCGCCAGGTCATGGAGACCCGTGCCTTCCCCGATGGTCATGAACGCTCCCCCACCCACACCGCGGACAGCCGCTCCCAAAGCAGGCCAGTGCGGCCCCACACGGGATCGAGGATGTCGACCTGCCAGGCGTTACAGAGGGCGTCGAGGCCGGCCAGCCCGAGGCCTTCCCCGTACTCGTCCGCAAGATCGGAGGGGGAGGTGGCGCCTCCGACCCAGACGTTCTCTCCCCCGTACACCGTGGCGACGATCGACGGGGCGACGTCGCTGCCGCCCGGATAGGCGACGACCACGAGTTCAGTCCTGAGCAGAGAAGCCTTGATGCGTTGGGCGGTCTGCTCCGTGCAGAAGCCACTGACCGCGGCCCGCTGCCCGTCGCCGTCCTCGTCGAGGGGTACGCCAGGCTGCGAGAAGGCGGTGACGTAGCCGTGACGATTGAGGTCGGCGAGGACGGGCACGAGCGGGATGGTCTCCTCGTCGGGGGCGGCCGTGCCGTAGCCCAGAACGTAGGAGATACGACCTTCGAGCCACTGGGCGGTGAGTTCGCCGAGGTCGTCGAGGGTGCGGGCGGCACGCCAGAGAGCACGGTGGGCGGGGTCGGGGGTGTAGCTCATGGGTTCGTCTCCTCGGGGATGTGGTGGTGGGGGCATCCGGCGCCGTGCACGTCCGTGCATCGGGGGATGTGTGGTCTGCGGCAGAGCCGGGCGCCGCAGCCGCGGACGCATGGCTTGCTCGTGCCGGCTTTGAGCGGTCGGTCGCATACGGCGCACCGATGGCGGGCCGTCACTGCTCGTCCTCTCGGGGCGCGACGATGGCGTACCGGCTGCCGCAGGGTCCGCGGCGTTCGCCGGCCTCGAGGTGGCGGTGGACCGCGTGGCAGTGCGGGCAGTCGACGAGCAGCTGCAGGCGGCCGGCGGTGACGAGGGGCCTCGCAGCCACCTCGGGGATCACGGTCTTCACAGGGGTTCCAAAGGGTGTCTACGGGGACGGGGGTGAGGTGCTCGGCCGGCGTCTTGTACGGGCCGCCACGACGTCGCGGAGCGCCTCCAGGCCCTCAAGGCGCTCCCGGGGCGTCAGTGGCATCGTGGTGGCCTTCCGAGCGAGCGTCGCGAACGTCTCGGCCTGCCCGGCGAGACGGCGCTTCTCGGCGTCTCTCACGGCCGTAGAACCGCCATGGTTCGCGCACGGGCCGACACCCGGGGTGTCCGTACCGGCGCCCGCCCACCGGCGGCACGGCCGGCCATCCCGGCGCGGTCGCCCGCACCGCTCCCGTACCGGCTCCGGCACCGGAGGCCTCGAGACGGCGCGCGCCCGGCGGCCGGCCTCCGACCACGCGCCGAACAGCGCGTCCTTGAACGGCTTCGCCACCGACCACATGGCGCCGACGACCACGACCTCACAGGCTTCCAGCAGCCGAGGAGCGAGAGCCTCCACCTCGACCGCACCCGGCACGTCACCCACGTACACGACCGCGACGCCCCCGGGCAGCGTCATGACCGTGCCCGGCTCCGGCAACACTTCGCCCTCCCTGGGACGACAACACCGGACACCCGGCCGGCGAGAAAACCCGCCCGCCGCAGCCCCCTCGGGACGGGACGGTTCATCCCGGAATGTGACCTCCGAATGCCGCCCATTAGAGACGCCGCTCTCCGGGATCACGCCGCCACCTGCCCAGGACGCTCGGGCAGGGCGAGCCACAGCAGCTCACAGCCGGCCTGCGGGCAGCGGACGACGTCGAACGCCACCCTGGAGACGGTGACCTTGCCGACCTTCCGGACGGTGCGCTGAGCGCGGCATCCGGGGCACGGGAGGCTACGAAACGGGCTGTTGGGCATCGGGGTCCCTTCTGTGGTCTGGGCCTGGCGGGCGAGCTTGGCCGCGTGCCTGCGGGCGACACCCGCGGTGCGGGCGGCGGCGAGTTCCTCGCGCTGCTGCCGGCGTTCGGCTTCCCGCCGGCGCGCGGCCTCGATGCGGGCTCTGACTGCGGCATCGACATGGGACTCGGTCATGGGCTGGTACTCCTTCCTGTGCTGACTGGTGGGTCAGTAGCGGGGGCTGGTCTTGGCCCGGTCGCGGGCCTTCACGTACTCGGCGCGGGCCTTGATGAACTCCGCCGCGCTTCCGCCCCGGTCGGGGTGGCTGGCGGCCATGGCGGCCTTCAACTCCTTCAGACCAGGCGGCACCACCGGCTTGGGGATCTCGGGCGGCTCGGCGAACAACACCAGCCAGCGGGCGACCGGCACTGAGCCGTCGCGTTCGAGTTCCTGCCGGTCGACGTAGCCGGCCTCCCACTCGAACGGACCGCGGGGGCGCAGGTAGTAGACCCGGCGACTGGTCTTGCGGGTGATGGGGAAGCTGACGACCTTCCCGGGAAGCCACGTCTGGTCGTCGAGGTCGTACCGGCCGGGCTCGACCGCGTACAACCAGCCGATCGGCTCGGCGGGCGGGGTCATCACCTTCGAGGGGTTCGCCTTGGGCGCCTTGGCCGTCCGCTTCGCCGCGTTCAGGTGCCTCAGCTTGTCGGTGGCCACGGAGTGGCGGACGTGCACGTGGGCGTACCGGCCATCACCCAGGCGGAGGGCGGCCGTGTTGGCCTCGCGGGAGGCCTGGTCGGGGCTGTCGGCCCACCCATGCACGTCCTGTGCGGGGTCACCGACGAGGCGGGTGGTCCAAAACCAGCGGCGGCGGCCGGACCGGCAGCGCCCCCACATAATCAGCGGCGGGTCGTCCGTGGTGGTCACCAGGTCCTCCTTCGTGGTCTGCTGGGTGGGTGGCCGGGCCCGATTCGTGCGGGCCCGGCCGTCGTACGAGCGGGGTCAGACGCGGGTGATCTCGCGGGCGCGGACCTCGACGTAGCCGAGATCCGGCGTGTGGTCGCGCAGCTCGTTCTCGATCCACACCAGGTCGCCCCACAGGAACGCGGGCTTGATCTCGGTCACGACGCTGCCGTCCTGCATGTGGGCCTGCACGACGGTGGCCCATCCGATGACCGGGCACACGACCTCTCCGGTCTCGCCGCCCAGGTCGAACGCGACGACCCAATCGGGCCCGGTGGGGGCGAGGCTGATGATGCTGTCGGTGGCGATCTTCATTGCGGTTCTCCCTGTTCGGGTTGGCCGGCCGCTCGGGTTGGCGGCCGGAGTCTGGTCAGTTGGTGCTGGTCTCGTCGGGCTCGTCGTCCTGGTCGTCGTCCTCGTCGAGGTCGGGGTCCGGCCGGCGGCCGAACGGGCCGGACTCGCCGGGGCGGTGGGCACCGAGCTGGGGAGCGCCGCCCTTGTGCCGGAACGGGTGCGGGATCACGCGGCGTCCCCGGGGCCGACGAGGCGGATGAAGTCGGGATCGCCAAGTGGGTTGAAGCCTTCGCCGCCCGTGTCCACGGCGATCGGAAACGTGTCGCCGTTGCGGCGGACGGCCCATGCGACGACCGGACGGAAGGTCGTGGTCGTCTCGCTGGCGATGAACTCCGCGGTCCAGCCGGTAGCGGGCGCAGCAGCTACAACGGGTTCGTCAGTGATCTCCGTCTTCTTGTATCCACGCTGCGTGCCTGCTTCAGCGAGTCCTCCGAAGTCGTCGTCGTGGACGTAGGCGTTGCCGTTGGCGTCCCATGCAATGACGGGCTTACGGACCGCATAGTCGGTGCCGTTGGACCTGGTGCGGGTGAAGACAGCAACGTGGCCGGCTTCAGCGGGGATCAGGTTGGTCATGAGGTTTCCTCGGTTCGGGTGGACAGCAGGCGGTCAGTGCTCGTCTCGCGCGCGATGCCCAGCGGCTGAGAATCCTTCAAAAGTGAGAATCCATGTCCTGACCTGCGCTGATAGCGAGAATCTGAGTGAGAATCCGTGAGAATCCACGAGTTGGTGAGAATCGGTGCAAGCCTCAACGGTTCTCACTGATTCTCACCCCCGTTCTCGCTATCAGCGCAGGTCAGGGCCTGGTTTCTCGCGTTCTCGCGTTCTCACGGTGTGGCTACGCGCGCGCGAGGCTCGGCGCTTCGGCTGAGAATCGGCCGTTCTCACTTCAGTTCCTCCGGGAGTCGCCACACGGTCACCTGGTGACCCGCCAGGCCGGTCGTTTCACCCTTGATCCCCAGAGCCTTGCGAGCGCGGTAAACAGCCGGTTGGGAGAAGTCCAGGGACTTGTACGCCTTCTTGATGTCCGCAAGGTCGGCTTCGCCGCCAGCGTTCATCAGGTAGGCGCGGAGCCACTTCACGCAGTCCTTGCCGATTTCAACGTCGATGCTGGTCTGGCCGACCTGCTCAAGCTGCTTCTCCACCGACGTGCCGGACTCCGGACCCAGTACGAACCTGGGCACGTGTGTCTCGTCGCCGTCCTCCAGCTGCACGACGGTGTTGGCCAGGGTGTATGAGTACGACGGGATGTCGGTTCGTCCGAGATTGCTCTTGGCCTGGCTGAGGACGAACCGCGCGGGACCCTCTTCTTCCGCGTCTTTGTCGCGGCTGAACACGATCAGTGCGCGCAGCAGGGCTGAGAACCCGCGGGATCCCATGAGCCGCTCCATCGGGTCGGTGCTGCTGCCCTTGTTGAAGTGGGACAGCCCGAGGACGGTCAACCCGGCCTTGGCGGCCGTCTTCACGAGCGGTTCGAGGGCCGCCCGTACTTCGGACTCGGCGTTCGGGTTGATGTCGCCGCCGATGTGGGAGAGCAGCGGGTCGAACACGGCGAGCGCCACATCGTTGTCCATGGCGAACTTGCCGAGCGCATCGTGGTGAACGGCGACATTCAGCTTGATGTTGCCGGACTCGATGGTTCGGACAGCCACGCACAGGACGCAATCAAGGTCGGCGCCGGCCGCAACGAGCCTCGGGGCTATGGTGCGCTCCCAGTCGTCCTCGGTGGCCGCGTAGATGACGTTCTTCGGCTGGCCGTAGAAGCAACCGGGGAGGGTTCCCCGCGTGATCTGCGAGGTCAGCCAAATCGCGTACTGCGACTTGCCTGTGCCGGGGAGCCCTGCGGCAACAGACAGCATCGCCTTTGGGATGCGGCCTTCGGTGTGCGGGATAGCGCCGGGCTTGGTCGTGTCCCACAGCCACTCGGTCTTCTTCAGCGTGAACGAGGACGCCTTGCGGAACACGATCTTCGGGGCTCGGTCGTACTCCTCGCGCTCCTCCTCGGTGCGGAGGTCCGGGGCCTGGCCGTGTTCGGCCTCGGGCTCCTGCGCCGCCTCGGGTGCGGTTGCGAACACAGGGTCGTCAAGGGTCCGGCCAGCCGCGAAGTGGTCGCTGATGTCTTTCGCACGGCCCACTGGTGGCCATGGGTGCCGGGGCTGCGCCATACCCGCGCCGAGCCCGGAGGCGACGGCGCCAGCGGCACGTCCCTCGGGGTGGTTTCCCGCACGAGCCGCAGCGAGGAGGTGCTGCCGGGCCTCGCCCTCGGAGATCGCGCCCGCGCCGACGAGGGTCCCGAGGTTGAACGCGGCCGTGTTGATCGTGTTGTTCTGGTCGCCGTCCGGCGCGTAGGTGATTGCGTCGCACTCGTCCTGCACGACCTTGCGGGTGTAGGCGTCGAGCCGGTCCATCGAGACGGTGATCCCGGCGACCGGTACGAACGTCGCTTTCGGCCGTGCGGTGAGCGCGTCCAGCAGCCAGGCAGGCGCGTGTACGGGCGCCTGCTCGGGGTTCTCCAACGTGTAGATGACGCCCGTCTGGTGAACGGAGCCGGGACCGATGACGTACGCATTTCCGGCGCGCACGTCCCCGTCGAACTCGCCCTTCAGCGCGCCGAGCCCGTTGCCCAAGTCCAGGTCCGCCGGGCCCCACACATAGTCGTGGTAGCCCTTGGCGGTCAACACTCGCATCGTGGTCAGCCACGTCTCGCCCCGCGCCTTGGCGACGTCCTCGATCGCGCCGGGGCGGTCGCTGTCGACAACGAAGAGACGCGCGTTGGCAGGACCGCGGCAGGCTCCGACGTAGACGCCGTAGTTCTGCGGACGCCGGGTGAGTTGGCGGCGGATCTCGTCCGGGTCGGTGGTGTACTCGGTGGTGAACTTCACCGAGGGGTGCTTGCCCCGCTGCTCGCACGTAGCAGGGTCGTGCCATTTGCCGATACCGGAGCACTGGGGAAGCGACGGGTGATCGGCGGAGAACACGGCGAACCCGCGCTCAGCGAGCCGGACGGCCCCCTCGGCCGTCACCGACTCCGCCACCTGCTGCTCGTCGTTCACTCGGTGGTCTCCGTGCAGGTCAATTGGCGGATGCGGCAGATTGCCCGACTCCGGGCGGCTGCGGCCCTGCGGCGGCGCAGCGCGACACGGGCGCTGGCGGCCACGGAGACGAGGTCCATGTCGGTGCCGCTCACCAAGTGGCCTCGGCACTCGGCCAGGGCGGAATCCAAGTCGTGGACGAGGTCCTGCAGCTGCTCGTCGTCCAGGCCCGCGATGCGGGAGAGCGCCGCTTCCAAATCCAGCCCGGTGGTCGATGCGGTGGAGTGCTGCGCCGAGCGGGCCCGTGCCGCACCAGCGGATCCCGTAGAGGTGTTCTTCGTGCTCATGTCCTTGCCTTGTCGCGAAGGCGGGCGCGTTGAGGGTGTGCCGTTAGGCCGCGCCTCGCGAGACGGATGTGTCAGCGTCTGTGCGTGCGCCGCGCCGTCGCCCCGCCCGGTCGCGTGGACCAGGCGGTGACGGAGGCCGGCGCGGGAGGTCACTCGCGGGTTCCGGCAGCGAGCGGGTAGCGGGCGCGAGCCTGGGAGCAGTGCGGGCACTGGCAGCGCCGGACACCGTCGCGGGCCGCAGTGTCGACGGCGGCCTCGGCGGTCCGGTCACGGCCCTGGTAGCTGTACGGGTCCCGGTCCGCGACACGGGCGCGGCGCAGCGCTTCATCCTGCTGCGTGGGATATGGCAGTCTTGTCATCAGGCGTGGTGCCTTTCTTCGATGCGTTGCCCCGGGTCGCTGGCGAGCGATTGAGCCCGGGGCTTCGCTGTTGGTCGGGTTCTGCGTCAAGGCCCGGTCGCTGGTGCTGGACACACCGACGGCCGGGCCGTCTCATGCGGCCGTTGCGCACGGCTCGGAGTCGGACCAGATGAGAACCCTGAGCTTGCTGATCTGCTCCGGGCTCAGGGGCGGGGCCTGGTCGACGACCTCCTGTACATGGAGCCAGTACGCCTCTCCGGCCTTGTCGCCTCGGGCTGCGGCCTCGGCTGCCAGGTCGCCGGCGTTCACGCCGCCTCCCGGCGGCGGGCGGCCAGGATGGACAACACACGGTGATAGGCCAGCGCGTTGTTCCCGCGCGGGCGCCGTTCGCCCTTTTCCCACCGCATTACGGCTACGTGCGTGACACCGACATCACGTGCGACCTCGGCCTGAGAGAGCTTGTTGCTCTCCCTCAGTTCCCGGGCGTAGCCGCTCAGGATCCAGTCGCATACCTCGGCGATGCGGTCCACTGTGGACTGCTGCGTCATGCCGATGACTCTATCAACGTGGCACAGCCCTGTCACCATTCTGGTAAGTCCACTTGATGTCACGCACTTGATAGACCTGTCGCCCTGTCATCTACGCATCACATGGCGTGACAGGCTTGCCGTGTCAGTGACACGTCCATATCGTGGCGACGTGAGTGAGAAGCGCGACGACCTCAATGTCTTGGCGATCTGGCCTGTCCCACTGAAGGACTTCACGTGGGTCAAGACCGGGCCGGATACCGCCGTACCGTCACGCTTCGACGTGCGCATCGATCTGGCCGACCCTGATCTCACGATCGCGATGACGATCACTGTCGGATCAGGGGGACGTGCTCTAGTGCGGGAATTTGCCGTCTCCCCCAGGGACTTCAGCGCGACCGTGACGACGCGGATGCTCCGCAAGATCCCCTTGGAACGGCTGCTGCGGGCATCGCTAGAGAACGTGACCAGGAAGGCAATCGCCCGCCCAGACATCCATCCGGACGCCTTCCAGATGCCAGGTGATCCGGAATCGCAAGCATGGGTAAGCCCACAACCCGGGGCCGGCCGTGGTCGAGAGGTACCGAAGGATCGGATCGCGCGGGCAGCCGAGGTCTACAAGCAGGCACTCGCGTCTGGCAACCGGGCGCCCGCCGAGGCCGTAGCGGAGGCGATGCACTACTCGCGCGCGACTGCGGCCCGGGATATCCGAGCTGCTCGCGAACGCGGACTACTGCCTCCAGTTGGCGGCCCGCAGTCGGCGAGTCAGGCCGAGGCCAAGCTCGACGCGCCCTCGTCGGATGACGTCCCCGCCAATCCTGTGTGGCGCCGCCTCGACGCCCCTGAGAAGTGGATGCCGATGCAAGACTTCCTCAACCGGCCAACCGGTCCGGACATCGTCCATCCGGGGATTCCCGTCAAGGATGACTCGGCGGACCAGTAGGAACAGACCCGATAATTCAGGGCCCGCACCATCATGGTGCGGGCCCTTTCCCGTTCCCGTCGAGGGGATCCCTAGGGATCGTGTCTGGCTCCTGATAATGTTTATTCTCTGGAATCAGAACGGGGCTGTGCCGAGGGGGAGTTCATGACCGAGTTGGAGCGCCGCGAACCTACGGCCCCGCCCGCGACCCGGCAGCTGTCGCCCGAGGCGCAAGCCGCGCTCGCCGCCGGCCGCGCCGACTCCACCCGCCGGGCGTACCGCGAAGACCGCGCCGCGTTCCTCGCATGGTGCAAGGAGCGCGGCGAACAGCCGCTGCCCGCGACGCAGGAACTACTCGTCGAGTACGTCACGCACCTGACGCGCACGCCCCGCCCTCGCACGGGCAGGCCCTCGGCGCCGAGCTCCCTCGAGCGCACTCTGTCCGCCATCACGACCATGCACGCCGAACTCAGCCTGCCCAAGCCGGAGACGAAGGGCGCCCGTACCGTCATCGCCGGGTACAAACACCAGCTGGCCGTCGACAAGAAGCCTGGGGGCAAGCAGCGACAGGTGAACGCTGCGCTGCCGCCCGCACTGCGGAAGATGCTCGACACCCTCGACCGGGACACACTCATCGGCAAGAGGGATGCGGCCATGCTGCTGCTCGGATACTCAGCAGCGACCCGGTCCTCGGAACTGGTCAGCATCGACATCGGTGAGCCCGCCGAGTGCGACGAGGGCTATCTCGTGTCGATCTACCGAGTAAAGATGAAAAAGTTCACCGAGTCGGCCATCCCCTACGGGAAGAGCCCGGCGACCTGCCCTGTACGCGCGCTCCGCGCCCTGATCGTCGCCATGCGGGAGGCGGGCCGTACCGAGGGGCCGCTGTTCGTGCGCATCGACCGGCACGGCCGTATCGCCCCGCCGATGATGCGGCGCGGCAAGCCGATCGGCGACCCGTCCGGCCGGCTCACTGCCGACGCGGCATCGGACGTCGTCGAGCGCCTGGCGGAGGCCGCTGGTTTCGAGGGCCGTTGGCGCGGCCACTCCTTGCGCCGAGGGTTCGCGACCGCGGCGCAGCGCGGAGGGGCGCCGATGGTCCGTATCGCCAGGCAAGGCGGATGGACGGACAACTCGACATCTCTGGCCCGGTACTTCGACGAGGGCGACCCGTGGGAGGACAACCCCGTCATGGGGCTGTGAGGTCCGCACGCTGCGACACTCCGAACAACCCTGTAGAGCCGTGCTGTCCACGGCGGCCGTGCTGACCTAACGGGTGAAAGAACACCCGGAAGGAACATCAAATGATCACAACCATCTGCGACCGCTGCGGCCGCACCATCACCTACGATGCGTCGCGCCCCGGCGATCAGCCGAAGAACGTCAAGCACATCGACGTGCCCGGCCAGCCCGCGGACTGCCCCGAGTAGCCACCGCATCGACGAGCCCCGCCCAGCGGCGGGGCTTCGTCACGCTGCTACGCGGGCCGGGTGGTTGTGGCCGGCGTCGTCCACCGCGCACCCGTATAGCACTGCAGTCTCGTCCTCGTCGAGCGCCAAGACGTCGGCGAGCGCCTGGGCGACGAGCAGGGACGGGCACCGCGCGGAGTGCTCGAGCTTGTTGATGTAGGGCCGCCGCACGCCGACGCGCACAGCCAGCTCCGACTGCGACAGGCCAGCCCGGTCGCGCGCACGGCGCAGCATCGGGCCGACTCCCTCGGGCGGTGTGCGCCTCTGTCGAATCACGACCATCTCAGACTCCACGGGTGCCGATTCGCAGGTACTGACTCCATTGTCCCCTCCGAATCAACGGAACCGCGCTCAACGCTCAACGACCCGTTGTCAGTGGCCAGTCGTAGCGTTGTGACCAACACATCTGCGTCTGCTGGCTGCTCGCGCCGATGCTCGGATGCCCCGCCCGGAGTGATGCCCGCGGCGGGGCTTCGGCGTTCACCCGGGATGCTTCCAGTCGACCTTGACGGCCTCCGGGTTGAAGTACGTCTGTGTCACGCCCGGCTGAAAGCCCGGCGGCCGACCGCGGCGCGCGGGCAGCACCGTGACCGTCATCAGCGCGTCGAGGATCGCCCGCTTCTTATCCAAGTGATAGCCAGGCCACTCCTCCACCACTCTCGCAGTACCGAGCGGCAGACCGGCCAGCACGTTGTTCTGCGCCTGCGCTGACATCTGGTCTTCCAGCTTCTCCAGCCGCTTGCGGGCGAGGGCGGTCCCGTCGAGCAGCTGCTGCCGGGTGATGAGGTCGTTGGCGTAGTCGGCGGCGAGTGCGTCCAGCTTGCCGCGTAGGGCGTTCGCCGCGGCGGCGAGGTCCTCGCGGTTCTCCGACGGGCGGGAGGGCGGCAGGAGGACGGCTACGGCGTCCGGCCGGGATAGCCGGACCAGGATCAGGTTCGTGACGTGCTGGTCGAGCGGTGCCGCGACCCGTGTCACGTGCTTGCCGGTGCGGCACCGGTACGCGGGCACGTGCGTGTTCCCCGATCCCTTGCCGGCCGTGGAGCAGCGCAGCGTCTCCGTGCATCCTGGGCTGCCGCACCGGTACAGGCCCGAGCCGAGCCACACCCGGGCGTTCCCGGTCGTGATCTTCCGCTCTGGGCGCTCGAGTACCGCCTTGCAGGCACGCCACTTCTCCTCGGGCACGATGCCCGGCCAGGTGGCCTCGCCGACGACCTCGCCCTTGTGCTCGATGAGCCCGGCGTTACGGGCGCGCAGCAGCAGTTTGCGCAGCTCGGTGGGCGTCCACTCGCGGGATTCGGGTTCGCCGCGGGTGCCGTCGGGCTGCTTGAACCGGCGCGCCACGGTCCGCACGCCCTTCGTGGCCCAGTCGCGGCTCACGGAGCGCAGCGAGTCCCCGGCGATGATGGCGTCGACCGCGGCCCGGAGGTGGACGGCCTCTTCCTCGCGGATGGTGACGCCGTCGGATTCGTAGCCGAACGGGCGAGGGCCGCCCCGGTACTCCCCCTTGGCGAGGTTGTCGGCCTTGGCGTCGCGGACGCGCTCCGAGATCTGCTCGGCCTCGTGCTGGGCGTCGACGGCGGCCCGGAGGGCGTCCCGGCGTCCGTCCGCGGTGGACAAGTCATAGCGGCCCTGTTTGACCGTCTCGACCTCGAGGCCCTTCTCGGCGATGAGCTTGAAGAACTCAAGACCGTCGTCGAGGCGACGGTAGAAGCGGGTGGGTGCGAGGGCCAGGGCGCCGTCAGCGTGGCCGGCGCGGAGGAAGGCGAGCATCCGCTGATAGCCGGGGCGCGGCTTGCCGGAATACGCGGAGCGGTCGTCGTCGGTGTAGACGGCGGCGACCTCGTCGCCGTTCTTGTCGGCGAGGGCGCGGCACTGGCGTTCTTGCCGGTCGGTGCCGTTCTGCCGGCCTTCGCGGTCGTCGGAGATCCGGGTGTAGACGACCATGCGGCGGCCGGTTGAGGTGGAGTCGGTCATGGGCTGAGAGTAGAGCGTAAAAGTGTCTCTTCGCCACCCTTGACAGGTCGAAGCCGGAACCCGCCTTGGGCACCGATGCCGGGCTGAGTCCCACCGTGAGCTTCTTCTGCGGCCACTCGCCGCCCGAGTTCACCACCGCCGCCCGGACCCGGTCCCGGCTCTCGCTCAGGCTCTTGTCCGGCAGGCCCACCAGGGTGAACGCCGCCACCCCGGGCTCCAGGTCCGCCTGGACCTCGACCACCACGCCCTCGACGCCCACCAGCGCCACCGAGCACGTCCGTGCGAACCCCATCTCAGGCCACCCCCCGCACGTGCTCTACCAGGGGCGCGCCGCGGTCGGGGAGGACGACCCCGACGAGGTCGATGCGGACGCCTCCCGGTGGGGCGCCGCCATGGGCGTGGATCCAGCGTTCCGCGAGGTCCCGCAGGCGTCGCGCCTTCTCGGGCGGGACCGCGGCCATCGGGTGCTCGTAGGCACCCGTCCTGCGGGTCTTCACCTCGCAGACGACCAGGACGTCCCCGTCCCGGGCCACGATGTCGATCTCACCCGTCCTGCCACAGCGCCAGTTGCGCTCCAGGACCGTCATTCCGGCCTCGACCAGCCGCCGTGCGGCCAGGTCCTCGCCGTACCTGCCGAGTGCGCTTCGTGCGTTCATGTCGGCACCACCTCCGGTGCCAACCGTCACGCATCCGCTCCCACCGAATCGATCTTGGTGGGCTACTCACCGGTTGTGGACAACTCCGTCACCCGCACGAGCGGAGATCACCCGCTCGGCAGTTCCAGGTCGCTCTTGTTGAGCTCCTCAATGTTCACGTCCTTGAACGTGAGCACCCGGACCTGCTTCACGAACCGAGCCGGCCGGTACATGTCCCAGACCCACGCGTCCGCCATCGACACCTCGAAGAACACCTCGCCCTGGACCGAGTGCACCTGCATCTCGTAGTCGTTGGTGAGGTAGAAACGCCGCTCGGTCTCGATCACGTATTTGAACAGACCGACGACATCGCGGTACTCCCGGTAGAGCTTCAGCTCCATCTCGGTCTCGTACTTCTCGAGGTCCTCGGCGCTCATGGCATGTTCCCCTTCAGCCGTGCGGTCCCCCCATTGTGCGCCAGTCCCGTCAGCCCCTAGACGATTTCCACGTCAAGGGTCACGGGCCCGGCCGGGGGACCTTCGTCGAGCAGCCTGCGCAGCAGCTCGGCGAGTCTGGTCGGATACACCGTCTCATGTGCCCGGGCAAGTTCCGCACACGTCCACCAGCGCGCTCCCGCGACGGTGCGCCGCTCCAGCTCCGTGAGGCCCCTGGCCTCGGTGGCCGTCTGGGTCGTACGGGCCAGGTAGTACCACTCGTCCTGGTCCCACCGGCGCCCCGCGAACGGGAAGGAGCACATCCGCCGCCACAGCACCGGGCCGAGTTCCACGTCGGTGATGCCGGTCTCCTCGGCGAGTTCCCGCAGCGCGGCCTCTTCACGACTCTCCGCGCCCTCCAGGCCCCCGCCCGGGGTGAACCACCAGTCGTCGGACGGATCGTCCGGCTCGTGGCCGTGCAGGAGCAGGATCCGGTCGTGCGGGTCGAGCAGGATCACCCGGGCCACCTTGCGCAGGCCGCCCGAGGAGGAGTCCTCGGCCGCGCCCTCGGCCTCAGCGGGCACCCACGGGCTCCGTCCGCGTCCTCGAACGCCGTCGGCCCAGGAGTCCCGCGACCGGACCGTACGCACCGCCGCCGAGGACGAGGACGGCACCGGCGATGATCAGACCGACGATCACGCGCAGGGGGCCCGGCTGGGACAGTGCGCCCAGCGTCTCGAAGCCGGTGGGGCGCTGCAGCATGCCCTTCACCGGCCAGACCACGGCGTCCACCCGAGCCGTCACGGCGGACTCGGCGACCGTACCCTGGGCCGCGTCCGTGAGGTGGGCGGAGGAGTCCAGGGAGCCCTGGCGTTCGTCGCCGAGCAGGAACAGGCGGCCCGCGGGGACCTTCACGGTGGGGATGGTCTTGTCCTCGACCGCGCCGCCCTTGAGGTAGCCCTCGTCGATCTGCTTGCCGTTGACGGTCAGCTTGCCGTCGGTGCAGCAGGAGACCGTGTCCCCGCCGACCGCGACCACGCGCTTGACCACGGGGGCGTTGGTCACCCAGGTCTTGTCGTTGAAGACGACGACGTCACCCCGGTGTATCCGACTGCCGTCGACGCGCTGGGCCAGCACCCGGTCGCCGGCGTCGATCGTCGGCGTCATCGAGGTCGTCGGCACGGTGTACGGCCGGTAGACCAGTGCTCCCCAGCCGAATCCGCCGAGGAACAGCACAATGCCCAGTGCGACCGCCACCCCGGACAGCCGCTGCCCGGTCCTGCTGCCCACCGGGCCCGTGCTCTTGCCGCCGCTGCGCGGGGCCGTACGTGTCGTGCTCTCGCCACCCATGGGTCCGCACCCTACCCGGCGGTACCAGACCCGGTCAGCCCTTCACGGCCCCCCGGGGTCACAGCTGCACCAGGCTTTCACCAAGGCCGGGTGCGCGGACCGGTCAGCGGGTCGCGGCGGACGCGATCCTCCGGCGCCGCCACAGCACCACCGGCAGTGCACCGGCAAGCGCGAGGGCGTTCGGCGCGGCCGTCAGGGCGGCGGACGCCGAGGAGTGGTCGCCGATGCCGGGCTGGTCGAAGGTGTCCGGGACGGGCAGGGTGCTCCAGCGGTTGATCGGCCAGGCGATGACGATGGCGCGGCCCACGACCTTGTCGACCGGGACCATGCCGTTGTGCTTGTCGCTCTGGTTGTACCGGGAGTCACGGGAGTTCTGCCGGTGGTCGCCCATGACCCAGATGTAGCCCTTGGGCACCTTCACCGTGAACTGGCCGCCCTGGTCGTCGACGCTGCACGGGGTGTTGCCCGGGTACACGATCGACGCGTCGTTCAGCGCCTTGCCGTTGACCTTCAGCGGGCCGCTGCCCTTGCAGGAGACCGTGTCGCCGCCGACGCCGATCACGCGCTTGATGAGGTCCTTCTCCTCCGCGGACGGCATCAGGCCGATCCAGCTGAGGACCTTCTGCACCGGGTTGGGGTTCGGAGTCGGCTCGCCCGCCAGCCAGTTGTCCGGATCGTGGAAGACGACCACCTCGCCACGCTCGGGTTTCGAGCCGAACCACGGGGTGAGCTTGTCGACCAGGACGCGGTCGCCCTGCTGGAGCGTGTTCTGCATCGAGTCCGACGGGATCGAGAACGCCTGCACCAGGAAGGTCTTGATCAGCAGCGCCAGGACGAGCGCGATGACGATCAGGATGGGCAGCTCCTTCCAGAAGGAACGCTGCTTCTTCACCCTGGGGGTCGAGTCGCCCGGGCCCTGTTCGTCGGCCCTGGTCTGCTCGCCGGGCGCCGCGGGCTCCTCGGCCGCGCCGGAGTCACTCCCGGAGGTCACGGCGCTGTCCGCGGCCGGGACGGCTGACTCCGCGGGGCGCCCGCGGTGCTCCTCGCCGTCGTGTCCGGACCGTGCGCCAACCGCCACATCCCCCACGCCAACTCCTTACTCTGTGCCGCTGCCTGCCCCATGCGCGGCGCAGGCCCACCACTCCCATAACGAGCGGGAGTTCCGCAGGGCTCGGGAGCTGGATCGCTGACTTCGGATCGTCGGTAGCAACCCTATGCGACAGCCACGGGGACGCGGTCGTCCCCGACACGGAGTTGGAGACGGAGGAGAAAGTTTTAGGTTCCTTCAAGGACGTCATGTGCCCGAGGGGCCAGGCGATGACCATGGCCCGGCCCACCACGGAGTTCAGGGAGACCGTGCCGCCGTAGTCGGTGTTCATGTGGGCGCGGGAGTCGGCCGAGTTGCCCCGGTGGTCGCCCATCACCCACAGCCGCCCCTGGGGGACGGTGATGTCGAACGGCTGCGTGGAGGGTGCGTTGCCGGGATACAGGTAGTCCTGCTCGGTCAGGGGAACGCCGTTGACGGTCACCCTTCCCTGGGTGTCACAGCACTTGACGTGGTCTCCGCCCACGCCGATGACCCTCTTGATGAGGTCCTTGTCGTTGGCCGAGGGCAGCAGGCCGATGAAGGTGAGCCCCTCCTTGATCTGCTTGACGACGATGGGGTCGTCCTTCGTCGTCGTGGTCTGCTCGCCCGCGAGCCAGCCGCCGGGGTCCTTGAACACGACGACGTCCCCGCGCTTGGGCTGGGAGCCGAACCACGGGGTGAACTTGTCGACCAGGACACGGTCACCGATCCGGATCGTCTGCTCCATGGAGCCCGACGGGATCACGAACGCCTGGACGAGGAACGTCTTCAGGACCAGGGCGATGAGGACCGCCACACCGACCAGGAGGGGTATCTCCTTGACCGCGCTGCGCCTGCGCTTTCGCTTGACCTTGCGCTGCAGCTTGCGCCGCTCGGCGCGGGTACGGCCGTTGGTCTGACCGGTGCCGGAGGAGGTGCGCCGGGAGCCGGTGGGCAGCAGGTCCTCGGTGCCGAAGGTGCCGTAGGTGCCGTATCCGCCGTGCGGTTCGGGGCGGCGCGGCCTGCCGCGGTTACCCATGGGCGCCGCCGGCCGGGGTGGACGCCGCGGGCACGGGCGCGTAGGCGGCGGAGCCGTGCAGGTGGGTCCAGTGGGCGAAGGGCCAGACGATCCAGTCGGCCCGTCCGATGACGTCGGACACCGGGACCATGCCGCCGCCGGGCGAGCCCAGGTGGTCGCGGGAGTCGCTGGAGACGCTGCGGTGGTCGCCGAGGACGAAGAGGGTGCCGTCGGGCACGACGACGCGGAAAGGCACCGTCGACGGGGTGTCCCCGGGGTACAGGAACGCCGACTCGTCGACCGACCGGCCGTTCACCTCGATCCTCCCCTCCCTGTCGCAGCAGACCACGCGGTCGCCCCCCACGCCCACGACGCGCTTGACGTAGTCCGCGTTTCCGAAATACCCGGTTCCGTCGAAGACCACCACGTCCCCGCGGCGCGGCTCGGCACCGAAACGGTACGCCAACTTATTTACGAGAACGCGGTCCCCGATCCTCAATCCCTTTTCCATGGATCCGCTGGGAATCCGGAAGGGTTGCGCCACGAAAGAGTTGAGGAGCAGCAAAAACACCAGGCAGGCCAGCAGGGTCAGGGTGATCCGGCCGCCGGGCACCCGGTCCGTGATCCGCGCCACCAACGCGAAGCGCGACCGTCCCTCCGCAGCCACTGGTCCAGGGCGGGAGGAGCGGTCGCGCTCCGTGTGCTGTGCTTCGGTGTCCATCGGGGCCAGATGCTATCCGGCCCTTCTGTGGATCCCGGCGCGAGCTCAGTTGTCGCGCTTCTCCTTGATCTTCGCGGCCTTGCCGCGCAGCTCACGCAGGTAGTACAGCTTGGCGCGACGCACGTCACCGCGGGTGACGAGCTCGATCTTCTCCACGATCGGGGTGTGCACCGGGAAGGTGCGCTCGACGCCGACGGAGAAGGAGACCTTGCGGACCGTGAAGGTCTCGCGGACACCGCTGCCCTGACGGCGGATGACCACGCCCTTGAACTGCTGCACACGGGAGCGGTTGCCCTCGATGACGCGCACGTGGACGTTGACGGTGTCACCCGGGCGGAAGGCCGGGATGTCGCTGCGCAGCGACGCGGAGTCGACGGTGTCGAGCAGGTGAGACATTTCGTCTGCTTTCTTCGCTGATGCCACAGGTCATCAACGGGAGCTGGGTGTTCCGGAAGGATGCTGTCCGTGTCGGGGCGGGCGTCGTGTCCCCCTGTGGCAGGGGCGCGCGCCGGACGACGCACAACAGCGGCCTATTCTTCCATGCCCTCGGGCCTGCGCCAAAATCGGCCGTAGGGCTCGCCCTCCGGGTCCGGCGCCCAGCCCAGGATGGAGAGCATCTCGCGGTCCTTCTTGTCGAAGGCCTTGGGGTCGCAGCGCTCGATGAGGTCGGGCCGGTTGGCCGTCGTGCGCCTGAGGGCCTCGTCGCGGCGCCAGCGGGCGATCCTGCCGTGGTGGCCGCTGAGCAGCACGTCGGGGATCGCGCGCCCGCGCCACTCGGGCGGCTTGGTGTAGACGGGGCCTTCCAGCAGGTTGGCCATGGCGCCGGGGGCGAAGGAGTCGTCGCGGTGGGACTCTGCGTTGCCGAGGACGCCGGGCAGCAGGCGGGCGACGGCCTCCGTGATGACCAGGACGGCCGCCTCCCCGCCGGCGAGGACGTAGTCGCCGATGGAGACCTCGTGGACGGGCATACGGGTGCCGTACTCGTCGATCACCCGCCGGTCGATGCCCTCGTAGCGGGCGGGTGTGAAGACCAGCCAGGGGCGCTCGGAGAGCTCGACGGCGAGTTCCTGGGTGAAGGGGCGGCCGCTGGGCGTGGGGACGATCAGGGCGGGCGCGTGGGAGCCGGTCTCGTAGCCGTCGGCGAGGACGGTGTCCAGGGCCTCGCCCCAGGGGTCGGTCTTCATGACCATGCCGGGGCCGCCGCCGTAGGGGGTGTCGTCGACGGTGTTGTGGCGGTCGTACGTCCACGCGCGCAGGTCGTGCACATGGACGTCGAGCCGACCACGCGCGCGTGCCTTGCCGACGAGGGAGACGTTCAGCGGTTCCAGGTACTCGGGGAAGATCGTGACGACGTCGAGACGCATTACGACTCGTCCCGGCTGGCGGCGATCTCCGCCCGGTCGTCGATCAGGCCCGGCGGGGGTGCGATGACGGCCTTCTGCTCCTCGAGGTCGATCTCCGTGACGATCTCCCCGACGAAGGGGATCATCACCTCGCTGCCGTCGGGGCGCTCGACGATGAACAGGTCCTGGGAGGGCAGGTGCGAGATCTCGGTGATCCGGCCGACCGCCACGCCGTCCTCGGTCACCACGTCGAGGTCGATGAGCTGGTGGTCGTAGTACTCGTCCTCCTCCTCGGGCAGTTCGTCGGGGTCGACCTCGGCGATCAGGAGGGTGTTGCGCAGGGCCTCGGCCGCGGTGCGGTCCGTGACACCCTCGAAGCGCAGGAGGAGGCGGCCGCTGTGCACCCGGCCGGTCTCGATGGTGAGCGGACCCGTGGAGGCGGGGTCCGTCGTCAGGACGGCGCCGGGCGCGAGCCGCAACTCCGGCTCGTCGGTGCGGACCTCGACGGTGACCTCGCCCTTGATGCCGTGGGCACGGCCGATGCGAGCGACTACCAGCTGCACTGTTCCTGCTTCTCCTGATCCGGATACGTCCTGATCCCGATACATACGACTACGGGCCGGGGACGGCCCAGTGGCCCTCCCCGGCCCGAGCCGGTGCTGCGTTCGGCGTCAGCGGACGTGGTCGACGTCGACGAGGTCGACGCGGACACCACGGCCGCCGATGGCGCCCACGACGGTGCGCAGAGCGCGTGCGGTGCGGCCGTTGCGACCGATCACCTTGCCGAGGTCGTCGGGGTGGACCCGGACCTCGAGCACGCGACCGCGGCGCAGGTTGCGGGAAGCGACCTGCACATCGTCCGGGTTGTCGACGATGCCCTTCACGAGGTGCTCGAGAGCCTCCTCGAGCATGCTCAGGCCTCGGTCGACTCAGACGAAGAGGACTCGGCCTGCGCCTCGTCCTTCTTCTCAGCCTTCTTCTTCTGGGTGATGGCCTCACCCTTGCCCTCGTCGTCGCCACCGAGGGCCTCGAACGACGGGCGCGCGGCCTTCGCGGCCGGCTGCAGCAGAGGCGCCGGGGCGGGCTCGCCCTTGAACTTCTGCCAGTCGCCGGTCTTCTTCAGGATGGCGAGCACGGGCTCGGTCGGCTGGGCGCCGACACCGAGCCAGTACGCCACGCGGTCGGCGTCGACCTCGATGCGCGAGGGGTTCTGCACCGGGTGGTACAGGCCGATCTCCTCGATCGCACGGCCGTCACGACGGGTGCGGGAGTCGGCGACGACGATGCGGTAGTGAGGCGAACGGATCTTGCCCAGACGCTTCAGCTTGATCTTGACTGCCACGGGAGTGGGTTCTCCTGGATTTGACGTGGTTGGGCACGGCGAGATGGCCGCGTGGGGTTGCGGTACCCGAGTGCCCGATGGACGCGTCAGCCGGAGGAGAGAGGGGTCCTGTGCGGCTGTCGAGTACAGCTAGCCATTGTGCCACACCCTGCGGGTCGCTTTTGGCCGAGGGTACGGGGAGGGTTCCAGGGCATGCCTGAGGCGCCGGGCGCGTCGGTGCCGTCACGACACTGCGCAGCCCGGCGTGCGGGGTGCCTCCCCCACTCTCGACTTCGCTCGAGCGGGGGACCCCCAGCGCCCACCCGTGCCGCCCCAGCGGCACGACTGCCCGCAGGCGGCGGTCGGCTCCCCATGTGCGACGCCCGGATACCGACAGCCACGAGATGCCGGTGCTCCAGGGCCCACGGTTACGCCGCCCCCACGACCTCCGGGATGCGGAACGGCTTGCCGCAGCCGCCGCAGACGATGGGGGCCTGGGCCAGGACGGACGGGACGACCCGTACGTTGCGGCCGCAGTCGCAGACCGCCTTGACCCGGACCCCGCCACCGGAGGAGCCATGCCGGGCCGCCGGGCCCCGGAAGCTCTTCGGGGTGTCCGCCGAGGTCGCCGCCGTGTGCGCCTTGAGGGCGCGCTGGAGGCGTTCCATGGTGGGGCGGTAGCGGCGCTTTGCCTCGGGATTGAGCGTGACCAGCGAGAAGCCGCTACTGGGATGCGGCTCCTCGGGGTGGTCCAGGCCCAGTTCCTCGGCGATCGCGAGGAATCTGCGGTTGTGGTACCGGCCGGCACGGGACGTGTCGCGTACGCCGCGCGCGGCGGCGATGCCATGGACTGCCTCATGGAGCAGTCGCTCGAAGGAGAGCTCGTGTCCGCACGCGGACGACGACTCTCCGATCAGGGACTCTGGCGCGGCAAGGTCCGGCAGCTCGGGGTGGTACCGCTGGATGTCGGCCCACGCCTGTGCCAGCTCTGCGGCGAGAACAGGTGGTGTCTGTGTCGTGCTCACGTAATGACAACGAGCGGGGGTGCCCCTGTGTTCCTATTCCGGGCCATCCCAAATAATTTGCACGTACCCGTCAGTTGCCGCTGATGCGCGGAGACGAGGGCCAGTGCGCTGATCTGCGGAGAAACCTCACAGCTCGTCCCAAGGTGGTACGTAGCCTGACCTACGTACCGGCGCGTAGCCGTTGTCCACGCGCCGGTACGGCTGTGATCCGCGGATGCGCAAGAGACGTTTCGGTCGCTCTCGCCGCGGAAGGGCGCCCTCTCAGTAAGCGCGCGCGACGAGGGCGACGTTACCGGGTGCGTCCTCGCTCTCGGGCACCGACCCGTCGGCGGCGACCAGACACCGTACGGTCACCGCGTGCTCGGCCAGCCTGGCCTCGCCCTCCGCGCCCAGGGTCGCCCACGGGATGCGCGCCCAGCCGCCGGCGACGGCGGCCTCGACGGCCTCCTCGATCGTCGAGACGTCGGCGGTCCGCGACTCGCGGCGCGCGCGGGACTGCGCCAGCAGCAGCGCCTGGTCCTCCTCGAGGACGGACGGCACGAGTCCTACGAGGGAGTCGATCGCCACCGCCTCCTTGCCTCCCGGGATCCGCCGCGCCAGCATCACCGTGCCGTTCTCCAGGTCACGGGGGCCGACCTCGACGCGTACCGGCACGCCCTTGAGCTCCCAGTCGACCGCCCGGCGCCCGAAGGGGATGTCGGTGCGGTCGTCCACATGGACACGGACCCCGGCGGACCGCAACCGGTCGCCGATCTCGCGGACCTTGGCCAGAACCGCCTCGTCGCCCTTGATCGCGAGCACGACGGCCTGGATGTGCGCCAGACGCGGGGGCACGCGCAGGCCGTCGTCGTCGCCGTGGGTCATCACCAGGGCGCCGATCATGCGGGTCGTGGAGCCCCAGGAGGTCTGCCAGACGAGTTCCTGGGTGCCTTCCCTGGACAGGTACCGGGTGTTGAACGCCTTGGCGAAGTTCTGGCCCAGCTCGTGGCTGGTGACCATCTGGAGGGCCTTGCCGTCGCCCATCATGCTTTCGAGGGTCAGGGTGTTGATGGCTCCGGCGAAGCGCTCCTTGACCGTCTTGCGGCCGGAGACGAAGTCGATCGCGAGGACGTTCTCGACGAAGTCCCCGTACACGTGCCGCTGGATGTGCGCGGCGAAGTCGTGCGCCTCCTCGTAGGTGGCGTGCGCGGTGTGGCCCTCCTGCCACAGGAACTCGGTGGTGCGGAGGAAGAGCCGCGGCCTGAGTTCCCAACGCACCACGTTCGCCCACTGGTTGATCAGCAGCGGCAGGTCGCGGTAGCTCTGCACCCACTTCGAGAAGTACTCGTTGATGATCGTCTCGGAGGTGGGCCGGACGACCGCGGGCTCCTCCAGCTCCTTGCCGCCGGCGTGGGTGACCACGGCCAGCTCCGGCGCGAAACCCTCGACGTGGTCCGCCTCGCGGGTGAGGTACGACTGCGGGATCAGCAGCGGGAAGTACGCGTTCTGCGTGCCCGTGGCCTTGATCCGGGCGTCCATCTCGGCCTGCATCCGCTCCCACAGCCCGTACCCGTACGGTCGGATGACCATGGTGCCGCGCACCGGACCGTTGTCGGCCAGTTCGGCCTTGGCGATCAGATCCTGGTACCAGCGGGGGAAGTCGTCCGCCCGGGGTGTGAGCACGGGTGCCTTTGCCATGCCGGGATATTACGGGGGCACGTTGCCGGGATGTGAATTCTTTTCGCCCGCGGGCTCCAGCCGCAAGCCGGGGACCGTCAACCCCTGGACGCACGGTCGAGTGCGGAGTTACCTGGCATACGGGGGAAGTGCGAGCGCACGTCACGGGGGCCATGGAAAAGGGCACAGCGGCAACTCTCGGCGGATTGGGGCGCTTTAGATGACACCTACGCTCGTGCGGCAGCACCGACCTCACGCGGGCCCGGCCACGCGTGTGGACGCGGGTGCACGCGCGCGTGACTGGTCCGAGATCCAGGAGCGGATGCTGGTCCCGCTCTACGAGGCCGTCTACGAGCGACTGGAGGTGGGCTCGGGCACTCGGCTGCTGGGCCTCGGCTGCGGCAGCGGCCTCGCCCTGTTGATGGCGGCGTCCAGAGGGGCCGCGGTGACCGGTGTCGACCCCTCGTATCCCGAACGGCTCGCCCTCGCGCGGGAGCGGCTGCTGCCCGAGGCGGGCACGCGTGCGCGCGACGGCGTACGACTTGTCGCCGGCACGCCCGGGGACATCGCGGCCGCGGGCGGCGCGAAGACGCCCCCGTACACCGTGGTGACGGCTTTCGAGCCCATCGGGTGTCTGGCGGGCGACTCGGAGGGGCTCGGCGAGCTGCTGCGGGCGGCGACCCCGCTGGCCGAGCGCGGGACGCCGGTGGTGCTCGCCGGCTGGGGCCCGCCGGAGCGCTGCGCCACGTCGTCGGTGCTGCGGGTGGCCGCCAAGCTGGCGGATCCCATGCACCGTGCGGGCGGTTGGCGCCCCGCCCTGCGCGACGACCTGGAGGAGGTCGCCCAGCGGGCCGGCCTGAAGCCGGACGGCTCCGGGCGGGTCGCCTGCCCCTTCGGGTACGCCGACCCGGACAGCGCCGTTCGCGGCCTGCTGTCCACCGGCCTCTTCGACGCGGCGATCACCGCCACGGACCAGGCCCAGGTGGACAAGGAACTGACGGAGGCCGTGCACCCCTACCAGCGCCGCGACGGCACGGTGTGGATGCCGAACGTGTTCCGGTACCTCATCGCCCGCGTGCCCTAGGGAGTCGAAGCACCCCTGGGGCGCCCCTGGGGTCCTAGACCTCGGCGTTCTTCGTCAGCCGGGTGATGCCCGCGATGCGGTACACGTCCGCCTCCTCCAGGGTCTCCCGTTCCAGCAAGGCCTCGGCGAGGGCGTCCAGTTGGCCCCGGTGGTCGATGAGCTTGCGGCAGGCCTCGGTGTAGCACTCTTCGACGATGCGGCGCATCTCGCCGTCGATCACGTCGAGGGTCTGCGGGGCCGCGGCGAGGCCGTAGGCCTGCTGGGCGTCGCCCGGGAGGGCGGAGAGGCGGCCGACGCGGTCGCTCATGCCCCAGCGGGCGACCATGCCGCGGGCGATGCCGGTGACCTGTTCGAGGTCGTTCTCGGCGCCGGTGGTGATGACGCCGTAGACGACCTGTTCCGCCGCCATCCCGCCGAGCGCGCCGATGATCCGGCCGCGCAGGTACTCCTCGGTGTAGGCGTACTTGTCGGACTCCGGCGTCGAGAGCGTGACGCCGAGGGCGCGGCCGCGCGGCACGATGGTGATCTTGCGGACGGGGTCGGCGCCGGGCTGGAGCATGCCGAGCAGGGCGTGGCCGCTCTCGTGGTACGCCGTCCTGCGCCGCTCCTCCTCGGGCATCACCAGCGGCCGTTCCGCGCCCAGTTGGATCTTCTCCAGCGCCTCCGAGAGGTCGGCCTGCGTCACCCGGTCCTGCTTGCGTTTGACGGCGAGCAGGGCGGCCTCGTTGGCGAGGTTGGCGAGTTCCGCGCCGGTCATGCCCGGGGTCGTCCGGGCGACCTGCGCGAGGTCGACGTTCTGCGCGAGCGGGATCTCGCGGGTGTGGATCTCCAGGATGGCCTGGCGGCCGGCCCGGTCGGGGGGCGAGACCTGGACGACCCGGTCGAAGCGGCCGGGGCGGGTCAGGGCCGGGTCGAGGACGTCGGCGCGGTTGGTGGCGGCGATGACGATGACGCCCTCCGAGCCGGAGAAGCCGTCCATCTCGGTGAGGATCTGGTTGAGGGTCTGCTCGCGCTCGTCGTGGCCGCCCATGCCGGAGCCGCTGCCGCGGGCCCGGCCGATGGTGTCGATCTCGTCGATGAAGATGATCGACGGGGCCACCTTGCGGGCCTCGGCGAACAGTTCACGCACGCGGGAGGCTCCCACGCCGACGATCATCTCGATGAACTCGGAGGCGGACGCCGAGAAGAACGGCACCCCGGCCTCGCCCGCGACGGCCCGCGCGAGCAGGGTCTTGCCGGTGCCGGGCGGGCCCGCGAGGAGCACGCCCTTGGGCATCTTCGCGCCCATCCTGCGGTAGGCGTCGGGGTTCTTGAGGAAGTCCACGACGTCGTTGAGCTCGCCCTCGACCTCGTCGATGCCGGCCACGTCCTCGAAGGTCGTGCGCTGCTGGCCCGGTTGCAGCTCCACCGGCTTGGGCGGTGACTTGCGGCCGAGCACGCCGCCCGCGCCGCCGAGCCCAGAGTTCATCCGCCGGGCGATGAAGACCCACACCGCGACCAGCACCAGCATCGGCGCCAGGGAGATCAGCAGGTTGGACAGGAAGCTGCGGTGCTGGACGACCGGTTCCGCGGTGACCGTGACGTCGTGCTTGGTCAGGTCCTCCCAGAGCCTGTCGTTCGCGAAGGTGGGCCGCTCGGTGCTGAACTTGGTGTACTTGCCGCTGCCCGTGGGCTTTTTCTGCGCCGTCCTGAGCTGGCCCTGGATGGCGTTGCCCTTGGCGTAGATCTTGCTGACGTTGCCCGTGTCGACCTGCTTGCTGAACTCGGTGTACGAGATGGTCGGCACGCCGCCCTCGTTGAAGAACGACAGCAGCAGGTTCGCGATCAGGTACACGACCAGCGCGGTGAGGATCAGGCTCCACCAGCCGCCGCGCATCTTCCGGTCGCCCGGCGGCGGCTTCTGCGGCTCCTCGGGCGTGCCCTCGGTACGCCAGGGCTGGTCGGGCGACTTGCGTGGCGGCGCGGGGTTGGTCATAACCGGACGTTACGACAACGACCAACCCCGGGCATGCGCAGTGCGTGAAGTCACACCATGAACTTCACGATCGTTCCATGAAGTCCTCGTGGATCAGCCCATGAACTTCTTGAACTCGTCCGGCAGCTCGAAGTCCTGACCGCCCTGCTGCCCCGGCAGTCCGAAGGCGCCGCCCGGCGCGGCACCGCCCTGGGCGGCGGCGGCCCTGCGCGCCGCCTCCTCCTGCTCCTGCTGCTTGCGCTTCATCGGGTTGCCGGAGCGCTGCTTGCCCTTGGCCTTCTTCGGCTGCTTCCGGCTGCGGCCGGGGCCGCCACCCATGCCCGGGATGCCCGGCATCCCGGGCATGCCGCCGCCCTGGGCCATGCGGGACATCATCTTGCGGGCCTCGAAGAACCGCTCGACCAGACTCTTGACCGCGCTGACCTCGACACCGGAGCCCTTGGCGATACGTGCCCGGCGGGAGCCGTTGATGATCGTCGGTTCCTGGCGCTCGGCCGGGGTCATCGACTTGATGATCGCGGCGGTGCGGTCGATGTCCCGCTCGTCGATGTTGTTGATCTGGTCCTTGATCTGGCCCATGCCGGGCATCATGCCGAGCAGCTTGCTGATGCTGCCCATCTTCCTGACCTGCTCCATCTGGGCCAGGAAGTCGTCCAGGGTGAAGTCCTGGCCCTTCTTGGAGGTGAGCTTGGAGGCCATCTTGGCGGCCTCTTCCTCGCTGAACTCCTTCTGCGCGATCTCGAAGAGGGTGGCGAGGTCACCCAGGTCGAGGATGCGGCCGGCCATCCGGTCGGGGTGGAAGACGTCGAAGTCGTCCAGTTTCTCGCCGTTGGAGGCGAACATGATGGGCTTGCCGGTGACCGAGGCGATCGACAGGGCCGCACCACCGCGGGCGTCACCGTCGAGCTTGGAGAGGACCACGCCGTCGAAGCCGACGCCGTCGCGGAAGGCCTCCGCCGTGTTGACGGCGTCCTGACCGATCATCGCGTCGACGACGAAGAGGATCTCGTCGGGCGAGATGGCGTCCCGGATGTCCGCGGCCTGCTGCATCATCTCCTGGTCGATGCCGAGGCGGCCGGCGGTGTCGACGATGACGATGTCGTGGACCTTGGCCTTGGCGTGCTGGATGGAGTCCTTGGCGACCTTGACCGGGTCGCCCACGCCGTTGCCGGGCTCGGGGGCGAAGACGGCGACGCCCGCGCGCTCGGCGACGACGCTCAGCTGGTTGACCGCGTTCGGACGCTGGAGGTCGGCGGCGACAAGGAGCGGCGAGTGGCCCTCTTCCTTGAGGTGCTTGGCCAGCTTGCCCGCGAGGGTGGTCTTACCGGCACCCTGCAGACCCGCGAGCATGATCACGGTCGGCGGCTGCTTGGCGAAGCGCAGGCGGCGGGTCTGGCCGCCCAGGATGCCGACCAGCTCCTCGTTGACGATGTCGAGGACCCGCTGGGCGGGGTACCGCGTGTTGGCGAGCTCGGGGCCGAGAGCACGCTCCTTGACGTTCTTGATGAACGACCGGACGACGGGCAGGGCCACGTCCGCCTCGAGCAGCGCGATACGGATCTCGCGCGCGGTGGCGTCGATGTCCGCCTCGCTCAGACGCCCCTTGCCGCGCAGATTCTTGAAGGTCGCTGAGAGGCGATCGGAGAGAGTGTCGAACACGGCGGCGTCGGTCCTCGGAGTAGGGGTCAGGGTGAGCGTCTTCAAGGGTATCCGGACCCGCAGGACAATCGCCCCCGCCCGGCACCAGTCATCACGCCCGCAGTGCTTCCTCCAGCTTTCGGGCCATCGATGCCGCCTCTTCGCCCTGCAGCGGCAGGCCCTCGGCACCGGTGACGTAGAAGGCGTCCACCGCGTTCGCGCCCAGGGTGCTGACATGGGCGCTGCGCACCCGCACCCCCGCGTCCTCCAGCGCCCGTCCGATCCGGTGCAGCAGGCCGGGGGCGTCCTGGGCGCGTACCTCGATCACCGTGGCGTGCCGGGAGGCGGCCGGGGCGACCGTCACGCGGGGCGGGGGTGCCACGACACCGCGGCGGCGCGGGTAGGCGGCGTCCCGTTCGGCCAGGCGCCCCGCGATGTCCAGGGAGCCGTCCAGGGCCCGTACGAGGTCCGCCCGCAGCCGTGCGGCCTGCGGCAGCGAGCCGTACTCGGCGGCCACCCGCCAGTCCAGCAGCAGGACCGAGCCCTCGACGCCGTCCGGCAGGTCCAGCGCGCGCAGTTCCGCCGTGCGGACGGTGAGGCGGTGCATGGCGAGGACACCGGCGACCGCGGGCAGAACGCCCGGCTGGTCCGGTACGGCGATCAGCAGCTCCACACCGAGCGGTTCGGGGTCCCCGGAGGGCTGGTCCTCGGCCGGCGGCTCGGTCTGCGCGCGCAGGGACAGGACGGGGCTGCCGGTGGCGACGGCCTCGATGGCGAGCCGTTCCTGCTCGGCGGTGGGCGCGGCGGCCTCGGGCTCGTCGGGGACGTCCCCGGCGAGGACCGCGGCGACCCGTTTGACGAGGTCGGCGACGAGCGAGCCCCGCCAGGACGACCAGGCGGCCGGGCCGGTGGCCAGCGCGTCCGCCTCGGTCAGCGCGTGCAGCAGCTCCAGCGTGCCCTGCGAGCCGACCGCCTCGGCGACCGACCGCACGGTGGCCGGGTCCTCCAGGTCACGCCGGGTGGCCGTGTCGATGAGCAGCAGGTGGTGGCGTACCAGGGTGGCGAGCACGGCGACGTCGTCGCGGTCGAAGCCGATCCGGCCCGCCACGTCGCGCGCGATGATCTCGCCGGCCACCGAGTGGTCGCCGGGCCAGCCCTTGCCGATGTCGTGCAGGAGGGCGGCGACCAGGAGGAGGTCGGGACGGTGCACGCGGCGGGTGAACTCGGAGGCGCGCACGGCCGTTTCGATCAGGTGCCGGTCGACGGTCCAGATGTGCACGGCGTTGCGCTGCGGCCGGCACCGCACCCGCTCCCAGTCCGGCAGCAGCCGGGTGATCAGGCCCTCCGCCTCCAGCGCCTCCCAGACCTCGATGGTCGGGCGCCCCGAGCCGAGCAGTGTCACCAGTTGCTCGCGCGCCTCGGCGGGCCAGGGCGTGGGCAGGGGGCGCGAGATCGCCGCCAGGCGCCGTACGGCGTGCAGCGAGAGCGGGAGTCCGGCCTGTGCGGCGGCGGCGGCCGCGCGGAGCGGCAGCACGGGGTCGCGCTCGGGACGCGCGGCGCGCGCGAGCACCACCTCGCCGTCCTGCTCGACGACGCCCTCGGCCAGCGGGGAGCGCTCGGCGACGGGCTTCGAGCCGCCCAGCATGGCGCGCAGTCGTGGCCGCACGGCGCGCGATCTCAGCACGCGCCCCACCTCGCGCCAGGTGACGTCACTGGCGTACGAGATCACCCGGGCCGCCTCGTAGACCTGGCGCAGCAGGGTGTCGGCGTCCAGCAGGCCCAGCTCGGCGGCGACCTGGTCCTGCTCCTGGAGCGAGAGCCGGTCGGTCGCGCGACCCGTGGTGAGGTGGAGCGCGTCACGGACGTCGAGGAGGCGGCGCCGGGCGTCGTCGAGGCCCTCGCGCGGGGCGTCGGCCAGCCAGGAGGCGGCGACGGCGCGCAGGGCGGTGGCGTCGCGCAGCCCGCCGCGCGCTTCCTTGAGGTCCGGTTCCAGCAGATACTGCAGCTCGCCCTGGCGTTCGGCGCGCTCCACGCACAGTTCCTGGAGTTCGGGCAGGCGCTTGGGCGCCTGGTTGCGCCAGTCCGCGAGGATGGCCGTCCGCAGGCCCGCCGTCAGGCCGAGGTCGCCGGCGAGGTGGCGGGCGTCCAGGAGGCCGAGCTGGACCTTCAGGTCCTCACCGGCGGTCTTGCGGGCCTCCGCGGGGGTGCGCACGGAGTGGTCGAGGGAGAGGCCGAGGTCCCAGACCGGGTACCAGATGCGGTCGGCGAGGGCGGCGACCGCCTTGGTGTCGCCGCCGTCGTGGAGCAGGAGCAGGTCCAGGTCGCTGCGCGGGGACAGCTCGCCACGGCCGTATCCGCCGACGGCGACCAGGGAGACGCCGCGCAGCCCCTCGGCTCCGGCGGCGAAGAGCCCCGTCAGCCAGTCGTCCGTCAGCTCGGACAGGGCGGCACGGCGCGGCGGCCCGGACCGCTCCCCCTCGGTGAGGAGGTGCAGCCGGGCCGCCGCGTAGCCGCTGGGTCCCGAGTCTTCTGCTTCGTTGTGCACGTCCGTACTCGACACCCAGCAGCTCCTGTTCTTCTTCTGTCAGAGCGCGTCGGGACCGCGCTCGCCGGTCCGCACGCGGACCGCCGTGTCGACCGGGATCGACCAGACCTTGCCGTCACCGATCTTGCCGGTACGGGCCGCCTTGACGACGACCTCGATCAGCTGCTCGGCGTCGTCGTCCTCGGCCAGGACCTCGATCCGGATCTTGGGGACCAGGTCGACGGTGTACTCGGCACCGCGGTAGACCTCGGTGTGGCCCCGCTGACGACCGTAACCGCTCGCCTCGGTCACCGTCAGGCCGTGGACCCCGAAGGCCTGGAGGGCTTCCTTGATCTCGTCGAGCCGGTGCGGCTTGACGACGGCGGTGATGAGCTTCATGCGTCCACCTTCTTGGTCTGCGTCGCGGCGGCCAGGACCGAGGTGGTGGAGCCGGCGATGCCTCCACCCGCGCCGCTGTAGTCGTATGCGGTCTCGGCGTGCTCGGCCTGGTCGATACCGGAGACCTCCTCGTCCTCGGTGACCCGCATGCCGATGGTCTTGTCGAGGAGGAAGGCGAGGACGGCGGAGGCGATCAGGGAGTAGGCGAGGACCGCGCCGACACCGGCGCACTGCTTCCACAGCTGGGTGAAGGAGTGGTCGCCGTAGAAGACGCCCGTCGCGGTGGACTGGCCCTTGCCGGTGGCGAAGAAGCCGATGAGCAGGGAGCCGATGATGCCGCCGACCATGTGGACGCCGACCACGTCGAGGGAGTCGTCGTAGCCGAACCTGAACTTCAGTCCGACGGCCGCGGCGCAGGCCACACCGGCGATGGCGCCGACGGCGATCGCGCCGAGCGGGGAGACCGCACCACCGGACGGGGTGATGGCGACCAGACCGGCGACCGCGCCGGAGGCGGCGCCCAGCGTGGTGAACGCGCCGTGGCGGATCTTCTCGTAGGCGAGCCAGGCGAGCATGGCGGCGGCGGTGGCGACCTGGGTGTTGACGAACATCAGCGCGCCGACGCCGTCGTCGTTGCCGAGCCACGAGCCGGCGTTGAAGCCGAACCAGCCGAACCACAGCAGGGCGGCACCGAGCATGACCAGCGGGAGGCTGTGCGGGCGCATCGGGTCCTTCTTGAAGCCGACGCGCTTGCCGATGACCAGGATGACGCCGAGGGCGCCGGCACCGGCGTTGATGTGGACCGCGGTACCACCGGCGAAGTCGATCACACCGAGCTTGAAGGCCCAGCCGTCGGCGCCCCACACCCAGTGGGCGATCGGGACGTAGACGATCGTCAGCCACAGGGCGATGAAGAGCGACCAGGCCGAGAACTTGACGCGGTCCGCGAGGGCGCCGCTTATCAGGGCCGGCGTGATGATCGCGAACATCATCTGGAAGACCATGAACACGAAGATCGGGATGGTGTAGCCGGGCCAGAGCTCCGTCAGACCGATCTTGCGCAGTCCGAACCAGTCGGAGTCCCAGCCGATCAGGCCGTTGTGCGTGCCGAAGGCGAGGGAGAAACCGTAGAGCACCCACAGAATGGTGACGATGCCGAGGCTGATGAAGCTCATCATCAGCATGTTCAGGGTGCTCTTGACGCGGACCATGCCTCCGTAGAAGAAGGCAAGACCCGGGGTCATGATCAGTACAAGGGCGGATGCGATGAGCATGAAGCCCGTGTTCGCGGATGACAGCTTGGGTGCCTCCGCGGCAAGCGTGATGGCGGCTGATGCCATCGGCGTCTCCTCGTCGGTTGTACGGCCCCGTGCGGGTCGGAGCGTGTGAGCGGTCCGGTCATGAGGGGTGGGCCGGTTATGCGCCATGAGATTGACGCAGCGCGGTTTCGGTGGAAGCCCCTGCTTGTTTCACCGGAGTGACGAAGACGCCTGCCGTGTTACGCATAGATGAACTGCCGGAATCTGCGCATGCCGATCGTTATGGTGACGCAATCTCCGCGACGGCGGCCGCAACCATCGATTGAGCAACCCCCGCGGCGATCAGCCACGTCCGCGAGAGCGGCGCCGGTTCAGGCGCACAGAGGGGCCGAAACCGGCCGCGGGCGGCCTTCCGACGACCTGGCATGGGGGAGCCGAGTCGGGCAGTTCGGGAGGGCCGGCCGCAGCCGGGGTTCGCGGGTTTTCCTGGGCGTTTCAGACCGCTTCGGCGTTCTCCGGGAGTTCGACGGCGAGCTTCTCGGTGAGGTCGACGACCTCGGCCAGGTCCCCGAAGTCGCGTACGGCCGTGTCGACCGTCTTTCGGATACGAGTGTTGACGCGCTCGGAGCGGACCTTCTTCGCGATGTGCATGGCCCGCTTGGCCAGCACCGCGCTCTGCTCCGGCTCGCGCCGCAGCAGGTGCACGGTGGCCATGCCGATGAGGTTGAGTGCGTACGACCGCTGGTGCTCGCTGTCCGCGGCGAACAGCTCGACGGCCCGCTGCATCAGGGGCTCGGCCAGCGAGGCGTAGGTGGGGCTGCGGCCGGCGACATAGGCGAGGTCGCGGAAGGAGTGGCTGTTCTCGCCGTACAGCTCGGCCTCGGAGAAGAAGCGGATCCAGTCGGGGTCCGGGTCGTCCCACTCGTCCACGTCGGCGAAGGTGTCCTCGGCCATCCGGACCGCCCGCTTGCACTTGCCTGGCTGGCCCATGTTGGCGTAGGCGCGGGCCTCCATCGCATACAGCATCGCCTGGGTGCGCGGGCTCGCGCAGTCCCGGCTGCCGTACTGCGCGAGGTGGATCAGCTCCAGCGCGTCGTCGGGCCGGCCCAGGTGGATCATCTGGCGGCTCATGCTGGACAGGACGTACGAGCCGAGCGGCTTGTCGCCGGCCTCCTTGGCGGCGTGCAGGGCGAGTACGAAGTACTTCTGGGCGGTGGGCTGCAGTCCCACGTCGTACGACATCCACCCGGCCAGCTCGGCGAGCTCCGCGGCGACCTTGAACAGCTTGCGGGTGGTCTGCTCGGGCTGGGGCTCCTGAAGCAGGTCGGTCACCTCGTGCAGCTGGCCGACGACCGCCTTGCGGCGCAGACCGCCGCCGCACTGGGCGTCCCACTGTCGGAACATCACCGTGGTCGACTCGAGGAGCTCCAGCTCGGGCTTGGAGAGCCGGCCGCGGGCGCGGCTGGCGGGCTCGGGCTCCGGCTGCGTGGACTGCGGCGCGGGCACCAGCCAGCGCTGCATCGGCTCGATGAGGGACGGGCCCGCCGACAGCACCAGCGAGCTCCCGAGGAAGCCGCGCCGCGCCAGCATGAGGTCGCTGCGCGAGAACTCGCTGAGCAGGGCCACTGTCTGCGGGCCCGTCCAGGGCAGGTCGACGCCGGACACGGACGGTGACTGGCGTGCCGCGCGCAGGCCGAGGTCCTCGACGGAGACCACGCAGCCGAAGCGCTCGGAGAACAGCTCGGACAGGATCCTGGGGATGGGTTCGCGGGGGTTCTCGCCGTCCAGCCAGCGGCGCACCCGGGAGGTGTCCGTGGAGATGTGGTTGGCGCCCAACTGGCGGGCCCGGCGGTTGACTTGACGGGCGAGTTCGCCCTTCGACCAGCCGCTGCGCACGAACCATGACGCGAGCAGTTCGTTCGGGCGCTTGTCCGTGCTGGTCGCGGTCGCCCCGCTTCCGCCGTTGCCGCTCACTGGAACGCCCCCATTCCTGAGACCACTTGTCGCTGAGTGCGCCAAGCCCTATCAGAATGCCGGTAAATACGGCCGCCCGTCCGCCGGTTCTCACCCTTAGAACGGGATGCCGAGTTGCCTCCGGCATACCCACGAGTGCATGTGCCCCCAGGACTCGTGCACTCAAAGTAATCCTACGATCACGCGTCCGGCCATGGCGATCCCCGAAACGCCACCATTCGCCACCCCTTCGAATGAACTCACGGTCGCCGACACGCGATTCACTTGACATAGGACGGCCGGGAGTAGGCGGAGCGATGCACTCAGGGGCGCACGTCGCCGAGTTCACCACCCGGGGCACCTCGGAGCGCCGCCCGGACCGCACGGAGCGGGTGAGTCGACACCACAGAGGGTGACGTTCCGGATTCGTGTCGTAACCATCGACGCGTCGGACACGTTGGAGGGGGCATGGGCTTCACGATCGGCGGCATCCGGGAGATCCGCTCCGGCGCGCGCAGGCGCGGCCGTTCCTCGGAGTGCAGCACCGCCGTCGCCGAGTACACCGGACTCTGGGGCTGGGACGTGGTGGCGGGCGCGCGGGCCGCGGGCGGCGCGTGTTCCTGCGGCCGCGGGGACTGCCCCGCGCCGGGCGCGCACCCCCTCGACTTCGCGCCCCGGGTGCCGGCCGGCGCCACCCTCGACGAAGTGTCCAGGGCCTGGGGCGAGTTCCCCGGCGCCGCGGTGATGCTGCCGGTCGGCCGGGCCTTCGACGTCATCGAGGTCGCCGAGCCCGCCGGGCAGCGCGCCCTCGTCCGGCTCGAACGCATGGGCCTCCCCCTCGGCCCGGTCACTGCCACCCCCGAGGGCCGCGCCCACTTCTTCGTCGCCCCCGGCGCCGCCGCCGAACTGCCCGAGCTCCTGTACCGCATGGGCTGGGACGACCCGACCTCCCTGGACCTGCGGGGCCTGGGCCCGGGCACCCACATCACGGCCCCGCCCTCGGACCGCGGCGGCCTCGGCCCGGTCCGCTGGCTGCGCCCCCCGGCCCTGGACTCGGCGACCAGCCCACCGGCCGCCCGCCTCCTGCTGGGAACATTGGCGTACGTCGCCCACCGCTCGCGCGCCTAGCCGTACCCACCCGGCGCACACAGCGAAGCGCCCGCTCCCAACTGCACCTTGGGGCGGGCGCTTCTTGAAGCCCGGGCTTCTCGAAACCCAGTGGGTAAATCTACCCGGTGCTCAGTCACCGATAAGCGCATCCACGAACGCCTCCGGCTCGAAGGGCGCCAGGTCGTCCACGCCCTCGCCCAGACCCACCAGCTTGACCGGAACGCCCAGCTCGCGCTGGACCGCCACGACGATGCCGCCCTTGGCAGTGCCGTCGAGCTTGGTGAGGACGATGCCGGTGATATCGACGACCTCGGCGAAGACGCGGGCCTGCACCAGGCCGTTCTGCCCGGTGGTCGCGTCCAGCACCAGCAGCACCTCGTCCAGCGGGGCATGCTTCTCCACGACCCGCTTGACCTTGCCCAGCTCGTCCATGAGGCCGGTCTTGGTGTGCAGTCGCCCGGCGGTGTCGATGAGCACCACGTCCACGCCCATCTCCTTGCCCTCCTTCACCGCGTCGAAGGCGACGGAGGCGGGGTCGCCGGCCTCGGGCCCGCGCACGGTGTAGGCACCGACCCGCTCGCCCCAGGTCTGCAGCTGGTCGGCGGCGGCCGCGCGGAAGGTGTCCGCGGCGCCCAGCACCACGGTGCGCCCGTCGGCCACCAGGACGCGGGCGAGCTTGCCGGTGGTGGTGGTCTTGCCGGTGCCGTTGACGCCGACGACCATCACGATGCCGGGCTTGCTGGTCTCGGGCTCGGTCCTGACCGTGCGGTCCATGTCGGTGCCGACCAGCTTGAGCAGCTCCTCGCGCAGCAGGCCGCGCAGTTCCTCGGGGGTACGGGTGCCGAGCACCTTCACGCGTTCCCGCAGGCCCTCGACCAGCTCCTGGGTGGGGGCCACGCCGACGTCGGCGGTGAGCAGGATGTCCTCGATCTCCTCCCAGGTGTCCTCGTCGAGGTGCTCGCGCGACAGGAGCGCGAGCAGCCCCTTGCCGAGCGCGTTCTGGGAGCGGGACAGGCGGGCACGGAGGCGGACGAGCCGGCCGGCGGTCGGCTCGGGCACCTCGATCTCGGGGACTTCCAGAGCCGGCGGTTCCGCGACGGTGGTCGGCGCCGAGCCGTCCGGGAGATCCACCTCCTCTATCGTCCGGCGCGGTTCGTCGCGGGGGGTCTCGGCCTCGTCGCCGACGTGCGGCTCGGCCGGCGGGGCGGTGATGTCGGGCGCGGAGGGGGGCGGCGGGGGCAGCGACTTCTTCCGGCGGCTGCCGACGACGAGCCCGCCGAGCGCAGCGAGCACGACCACGGCGATGACTACAGCAAGGATGACGGTTTCCATAACTCGTCCAGTATGGCGTGACCCGGCCTCGCACCTTCGTTTCTCGTGCGTGGGATGCGGTCCCGCCGGGTCGGGCCGGCCCGCGATCCGGCCTCACGTCGGCCTAAAGCCCGGCGGGGGCGTCCCTCTCTCCCTATCGGCCCGCCCCTCGGCATGGTGATCTGACATACCGTCAGCTAACCTCCCCCCGCAGCAGCCGCCCGCCGAAGGGGACTCCCATGGCCGTCACGGTCGTCCGTTTCAACCTCGTCGAACCCGGTGCCACCCCCGCAACCCTCGGTGCCCGCTACCGGGCCGCCGTGGACATGGCGGCCTACGCCGACGAGCACGGCGTCACCACGGTGCAGACCGAGGAGCACCACGGCGTCGACAACAACTGGCTGCCCTCGCCGTTCGCCTTCGCGGGTGCGGTCTTCGGCGCGACCCGGCGGATCGCCGTGACCGTCTCCGCGATCATCGGTCCGCTGCACGACCCGCTGCGGCTGGCGGAGGAGATCGCCGTCCTGGACCTGCTCAGCGGCGGCCGGCTGGTCACGGTCGCGGGGATCGGGTACCGGCCGGAGGAGTACGCCCTGTTCGACGTGGAGTGGAAGCGCCGCGGGAGGATCCAGGACGAGGTGCTGGAGACGCTCCTGAAGGCCTGGACCGGCGAGCCCTTCACCTACCGCGGCCGTACCGTACGTATCACCCCGCGCCCCTTCACCGAGCCGCACCCCCTGCTCCTGGTCGGCGGCTCCTCCCGGGCCGCCGCCCGCCGGGCCGCCCGCCTCGGCCTCCCTTTCTTCCCCAGCGCCCACCTCCCTGAGCTGGAGGCGTACTACAAGGAACGGCTCGTCGAGTACGGCACCGAGGGCTGGACCATGATGCCGACCGCCGAGACCCCGCTGCTGCACATCGCCGAGGACCCGGACCGGGCCTGGGCCGAGTACGGCTCCCACTTCCTGCACGAGGCCCGCACCTACGCCTCCTGGCAGTCCGGGGACATCGCCTCGGCGGTGAAGTCGGCCGCCACGACCGTCGACGAACTGCGCGCCGAGGGCGTCTACCGCATCCTCACGCCCAACGAGTGCGTGGCCCAGGGGCTCGACAACCTCGTCCTGCATCCGCTGTCGGGCGGGATGCCGGTGGCGGAGGGATGGCGGAGCCTGCGGTTGTTCTGCGAGGACGTACTGCCCCGGCTCGATGAGTGAGCCGGGGCGGTACGTCCCGCGGTGACGGTCACGGGGAGAGGGGCGGCGGGGGGGATGGGCCCCTCTCCCCGGGTCGTACGGGCGCTCAGCCCATCTCCTCCAGCGCCTTGCCCTTGGTCTCCTTCACGAACTTCAGGACGAACGGGATGGAGAGCGCGGCGAAGACCGTGTAGATCACGTAGGTCGCGGAGAGGTTCCAGTCGGACAGGGACGGGAAGCTCGCGGTGATGGCCCAGTTGGCGATCCACTGGGCGGAGGCGGCCACGCCCAGCGCGGCGGCGCGGATCCGGTTCGGGAACATCTCGCCGAGCATGACCCAGACGACCACACCCCAGGACAGGGCGAAGAAGAGCACGAAGACGTGCGCGGCGATCAGCGCGGTCCAGCCCTGCGCGGCCGGCAGCTTGCCGTCGACCAGGTGGTACGAGAACGCCCAGGCCTCCAGTGCCAGGCCGACGACCATGCCGGCCGAGCCGATCAGGGCCAGCGGCTTGCGGCCGATCCGGTCCACGAAGATCATGGCGATCACGGTGCCGAGGATGTTGATGATCGACGTCGTGAAGGAGTAGAAGAAGGAGTCCGTCGGGTCGACGCCGACCGACTGCCACAGCGTCGAGGAGTAGTAGAACGCGACGTTGATGCCGACGAACTGCTGGAAGACGGACAGGCCGATGCCGATCCAGACGATCGGCTTGAAGAAGAACCCACCGCCGAGCAGGTCCTTGAACGTGGACCGGTGCTCGCTCCTCATCGCCTGCTCGATCTCGGCGACGCGGGCGTCCAGATCGATGTCGCCCTCGACCTCGGCGAGGATCTCCTTGGCGCGCTCCCGCCGGCCGGCGGAGAGCAGGAAGCGCGGGGACTCGGGGATGGCGAAGGAGAGCAGGCCGTAGAGCACGGCCGGGACGACCATCACGCCGAGCATGACCTGCCAGGCCTCCAGGCCCATCAGCTTGCCGCGCTGGTCGCCGCCGGCCGCGTTGAGCAGGCCCCAGTTGACCAGCTGGGATATGGCGATGCCGATGACGATCGCGGCCTGCTGGAAGGAGCCGAGGCGGCCGCGGTAGGCGGGCGGGGCGACCTCGGCGATGTAGGCGGGGCCGATGACGGAGGCCATGCCGATGGCGAAGCCGCCGACCACACGCCAGAGGGCGAAGTCCCAGAGCGCGAAGGGCAGCGCCGAGCCGACGGCGCTGACGGTGAACAGCACGGCGGCGATCTGCATGACCCGGATGCGGCCGATGCGGTCGGCGATCCGGCCGGCGTACGCGGCGCCGACGGCGCAGCCGATCAGGGCGATGGCGATGACCTGGGCCAGGGCAGCGGAGCCGACGTCGTAGCGGCTCCGGATGGCCTCGACGGCGCCGTTGATCACGGAGCTGTCGTAGCCGAAGAGGAAACCGCCCATCGCGGCCGCCGCCGCGATGAAGATGACGTGCCCGAGATGATCGGGATGAGCCGTGCCGGCTCCTGACTTCTGTGCCTGCGCTGTGCTGGTCACGTTCAACTCCTCGGGCACCGGCAACGCTGCCGGACGGGTCCGCGCCTCCAGATAGGTGGTATCTGAAGGTAAAGGCAACGTTGCCGAGACTATGCCTTCAAGTTTCGAAGTCAAGGGGGCCGTCTGTGTGACCTTTGAGACGTGATTAAGGGAAATGTGTTCACTTCTTGAAGATCGCGTGACCGTTTGACTGACAGAGCGCGGCGGAGTCCGAGAGAGGTCAGCGCAGCCGCTGGCTGATGACCTTCGACACGCCGTCGCCCTGCATGGAGACGCCGTACAGCGCGTCGGCGACCTCCATCGTGCGCTTCTGGTGCGTGATCACGATCAGCTGCGAGGCCTCCTGCAGCTCCTGCATGATGCGGATGAGCCGCTGGAGGTTGGTGTCGTCGAGGGCGGCCTCGACCTCGTCCATGACGTAGAACGGGCTCGGGCGCGCCTTGAAGATCGACACCAGCAGCGCCACGGCGGTCAGCGACCGCTCGCCGCCGGAGAGCAGGGACAGGCGCTTGACCTTCTTGCCCGGCGGCCGTGCCTCGACGTCGACGCCCGTGGTGAGCATGTTGTCGGGGTCGGTCAGGATCAGCCGGCCCTCGCCGCCGGGGAAAAGGCGACTGAAGACGCCCTCGAACTCGCGTGCGGTGTCGCGGTAGGCGTCGGTGAAGACCTGTTCGACGCGCTCGTCGACCTCCTTCACCACCTGAAGCAGGTCGGCGCGGGTCTTCTTCAGGTCCTCCAACTGCTCGCTGAGGAACTTGTGCCGCTCCTCCAGCGCGGCGAACTCCTCGAGCGCGAGCGGGTTGACCTTGCCGAGCTGCTGGTAGGCCCGCTCGGCCGCCTTGAGCCGCCGCTCCTGTTCGGCCCGGTGAAACTGCTTCGGCTGGTTGCGCGGGTGTTCCGGGTCCTCGGGCAGCTCCTCGCCCTCGGCGGGCGGCGACGGCGGTACGAGCTGGTGCGGGCCGTACTCGGAGACGAGACCCGCCGGTTCGACGCCCAGTTCCTCCAGCGCCTTGGTCTCCAGTTGCTCGATCCGCATCCGCTTCTCCGCGCCGAGCACCTCGCCGCGGTGCACGGAGTCGGTGAGCTTGTCGAGCTCGGCCTTCAGGTCGCGGCCGGCGGCGCGGGCCGCGGTCAGCTCCTGCTCGCGCTGCGCCTTGGCGGCCTCGGCGGCGGTGCGCTCCTCGTCGGCGCGGGTGAGCGAGACCTCGACGTGCGCGAGCAGTTGGCGGGCGCCGGCCGCTACGGCTTCGGCGACGGCCGCCTCGTGGCGCAGCCGGGCCCGCCGCTGCTCGGCACGCGCGCGTGCGTCGCGCTCCGCGCGGGCGGCACGGTCGAGGGAGTCGGCGCGGCCGGCGAGGCCCTTGACGCGTTCCTCGTGCGTACGGACCTGGAGGCGGGCCTCCATCTCCGTCTGGCGGGCGTTGGCGCCGTCGGCGGCGAGGCGGTCGCGCACGGAGGTGTCGGGTTCCTCCTCGACGGGCATCTCCTCGGCCACGGCCAGTCGTTCGGCGAGTTCCTCGGCCTCCTGGCGGGCCTTGTCGAGGGCTTCCTGGGCGCGGGTCGCTGCCGCGACGGAACGTTCGGCCTCGCCGGCGGCTCCTCGGGCCTGTCCCGCGAGGCGGCCGAGCTGCTGGGCCACGGCCGACTTCTCGCGGTCGGCGGCTCGGCGGCGGTCGGCCAGCTCCTCGACGCGGGCGGCGCATTCCCTGCGGTGCTCCTGGGCGGCGTGCTGGGCCTCGGTCAGCTCCTCGCAGCGGAGGGCCAGTTCCTCGAGTTCTGCGGCTGCCTCGTCGACGGAGGCCTGTACCTCGAGGAGGCTGGGGGCGCCTGCGGAGCCGCCGTGGGCGAAGTGGGCGCCGAGAAGGTCGCCTTCGGCGGTGACGGCGGTGAGGTGGGGGCGCGAGTAGACCAGTTCCTCGGCGTCTTCGAGGGTGGGGACGACGACGATGCCGTGGAGGAGGCGGCGGACTGCCGGCATCAGGTCCGAAGGACCGCGGACGAGGTCTGCCGCGTGTTGAGGAGCCGCAAGGTGATGCAGCCCCGCGCCCCCTACGGGGGCGTCCCCTGCGGTTGGCTGCTCCGGGCCCCCCGCCAACAGCAGCGACGCCCGGCCCGCGTCCTGTTTGCGCAGGAGGCGGATGGCGTCCGCCGCCGCTGACGGTGATGTCACCGCGATCGCGTCCGCCGCCGCGCCGAACGCCGCCGCCAACGGGACCTCGTAGCCCGGGGTGATGGTCAGCAGTTCTGCCGCTGGGCCCAGCAAGCCGGAGAGGCGGTCCTTCGCCGTCAGGAGGGCGCCCGTACCGTCCTTGCGGCGCAAGCCGAGGGCCAGTGCCTCGTGGCGGGCCTGGGTCGCGGCGCGTTTGCGTTCCGCCGTCGTCGCCGCCTCGCGGGCCGCCGACAGGGCCGCCTCCGCCTCCGCCAGGTGCTGCTTGGCCGCCTCGTGCTGGTCTCCCAGTTCGGCGTCGCCGGCGTCCAGGCCGTCGACCTCGGCCTTCAGTGCCTCGTACTCCTCCTGCGCCTGGACCGCGCGTTCCTGTGCCTCGTCGCGCGCTGCGGCCAGGCGGTCGATCTCCGCCTGGGCGGAGGCGGCGCGCGAACGGGCCGCGTTGACCTGGCCGCCCAGACGGGCGAGCCCTTCGCGGCGGTCGGCGATGGCACGGGCCACGTCCTTCAGGCGCCGTTCCTCCTGCGCGAGCGAACGCTCCAGTTCGGAGCGGTGCGTGACGGTGTCCTCCAGCGCGCGTTCGGCCGCCTCCAGGGCCGCCTCCAGCTCGGCCTCCTGCTCGCGGATCCGGGCGGCCTCGCGCTCCATGTCCTCGGGGTCGCGGCCCCGCCGCTCCTCGGGGGGCGCGGAGGTGGCGCTCTTCACACGCGCGTCGGCCAGCGAGATGGTGCCGCGGACACGTTCGGCGAGCTGGGAGAGTTCGTACCAGGTCTGCTGGGCGCGCTGGAGGCGCGGGGTGAGCCGGCGGACCTCGTCCTCGAGGTGTGCCTCCCGCTGCAGGGCCCGCTTCAGCTCCTGCTCGGCGGCCTCCTTGCGTTCCTTCAGCGCGGCCTCGTCCGCGACCTCGGCCTGGAGCGCCTCCCGCAGGCGTACGAGATCGTCGGCGAGGAGGCGGAGGCGGGCGTCGCGGAGGTCGGCCTGGATGACGGCGGCCCTGCGCGCGACGGCGGCCTGGCGGCCAAGCGGCTTGAGCTGGCGGCGGAGTTCGTCCGTGAGGTCCTGCACGCGCGCGAGGTTGGCCTGCATCGCGTCCAGCTTGCGCAGCGCCTTCTCCTTGCGCTTGCGGTGCTTGAGGACGCCGGCCGCCTCCTCGATGAAGGCGCGGCGGCCCATGGGGTCGGCGTGCAGGACGGAGTCGAGCTGGCCCTGGCCGACGATGACGTGCATCTCGCGGCCGATGCCGGAGTCGGAGAGGAGTTCCTGGATGTCGAGGAGGCGGCAGGTGTCGCCGTTGATCTGGTATTCGCTGCCGCCGTTGCGGAACATGATCCGCGTGATGGTGACCTCGGCGTACTCGATGGGCAGCGCCCCGTCGGAGTTGTCGATGGTCAGCGAAACCTCGGCTCGGCCGAGTGGCGGACGCCCGGTGGTGCCGGCGAAGATGACGTCCTCCATCTTGCCGCCGCGCAGCGACTTGGCGCCCTGCTCGCCCATCACCCAGCTGAGGGCGTCGACGACGTTGGACTTGCCCGAGCCGTTCGGTCCGACGACGCACGTGATCCCCGGCTCGAACCGGAGCGTGGTCGCCGAGGCGAACGACTTGAACCCGCGGAGGGTCAGGGCCTTGAGGTGCACGCCGCTGGACTCTACCTTCCGGGGGTGTCTCACTCCATGAACGTGCTGTCTCCCGCGGTTTCACCGTTGAACATGCAGGGCACATCAAACGTTGAAGAAGGTGAAGGGATGCGGGGGAAAGAAAGAAGGGACGCCGAAGCGTCCCTTGCAAACTCTGACAACTTAGCGGTTGTGACGGGCGGCCCAACCACTGCTGTCGTCGTGCGATGCAGTGATCAGGTGAGCGCAGGCTCCGCCTGGTGTGCGTCGATGCTCTCCATGATCCTGTCGTGAGAAGCGGCAGCCGCGAGCGCGTCGTTCTCCGCCTGGATCCGTACGAGCTCGGATTCCAGGTCCTGGACGCGCTGCTGGAGCCGTCGCATCTCGGCGAGGAGTCGAGGGTCGGAGCCGCCGACGTAACCGAGAAGCGCCTTTGCCATGATGGATGGTCCTCCACACTGAGTGACCGACCGAAGCGGTGTGGGTCGTGAGGGAATCGCACCCGCGGTGCTTGACACTTTTGAGTTCATGCTGCCGTTCGTCCATGCCAAACAGCTAAGGTGCGCGGGGTGCTTTCAGCGTCTCACCAAAAAGTTTGACGGTCAACACGATCACGCCCCGTATTGGTGGCAACCCGGCGCGCACGGCCGGAAAGCGGCGGCGCTGCGACTCGCACGGGGCCCTCGGGGCGTGGCGATCATCCTTACGTGCGGAGCCTGCCAGAGCAAGGGGTTCTTGGCAACCACCAGCGCCTTTCTGCTCCCGGCAGGTGCCGGTGGCATGTCCCTCCGCTTCCGCCTGGGCCTCTTTACAGAAAGGGGTCAGCGGATGGCGAAGCCGTCGTAACCCCCGCGAGGTGTGTCCCAGATCTCGGTGACGCCGTCCACGCGCCCGGGCGTGTCGTCACCCTGGAGCCAGTCCAGCAGTCCTTCACATGACTCCCGCGAGCCCTCCGCGACCACCTGGACCCTGCCGTCGCCCAAATTGAGAGCAAAACCACTCAGGCCCCCGAGCTCCAGGGCCTTGGCCCGCGTGAACCAGCGGAAACCCACACCTTGGACGCGTCCCCGCACCCAGGCGACCAGTCGCACATCCTCGCTCATGGGTGCAACCTAACCGGCCAATGTCTCTCGCGACACAGCCTCCTCCGGCGCCATGCGGTACGGTCCCCACCCAGTGAAACTCATGTGAAACTCACTCGAAGGAGTGAGTTGGATCACCCGCAAGGTCGTATAGGGCGGGTTGATCGCGAGGACGAGGAAGGCCAGAACATGGGACGCCACCGACGCTCCGCCGCCGGCCGCGCCGCCACGGGCCGTGCCACGGGGGTCACAGCGAGGAACGGCTCGCACGCGGGCAGTTACGACCCCCGGAAGTACTCGTACAGCTATGAACCGGCGGAGGCCTTCGGGGCCGAGGCCCCGCCCACCCTGGGCACGGCCCCGTACCTGCGGCACGGCGACGACTACTCCGAGACCTCCGCGCGCAGCGCCGCGTACCTGTTCGCCACGGAGGACGACTACCGCACCGTCTTCCCGGAGGACGGCTTCACGCCCGACGGCGGGCACGGGAAGTCGCACCGGCGCCGCAAGAGGACCGTGACCCCGGTGAAGACCGGTCTGCTCGGGGTCTCCGCGGCGGTGGCCCTCGGCACGGTCGCGGTCGCCACGGGCGCGATACCCGGGCTCGACAACTACAAGCTCGGCGGCGGGGGCGGCGGAAAGGTGCAGGCCGCGAGTTCGCCGAGCAACTCGGCCACCGCGCAGGGCGGCACCTCCGGCAGCGTCCAGGGCCGGGACGACGGGTCCTCGACGAGCCGCGACGCCGACCGCACGGCCTCGCCTTCGCCGGCCCCCTCCACGCCGTCCGCCTCGGCGGCCGCGCCGAGCCAGGCGCCGACGAGGAAGCCGCAGGCCACGCCCAGCAAGAAGCCGCAGGCCACGCCCTCGCAGAAGCCGACCGCGCCGCCGAAGCAGTCCGCCACCGCGCCGGTGACGGTCTCGGCCCGGACCGCCGCCGAGGCGGAAGTCCTCAAACTGGTCAACCAGGAGCGGGCCAAGGTCGGCTGCAGCGCGCTGTCCGCCAACAGCACCCTGTCCCAGCTGGCCGAGAACTTCAGCGACGCCATGGCCGCCCTCGGCTTCTTCGACCACACCGACCCCAGTGGCGCCACCCCGTGGAACCGTGCCGCCAAGCTCGGCATCAGCAACCTCGGCGGCGAGAACATAGCCCGGGGCCAGGCCGACGCGGCCGCGGTGATGGACGCCTGGATGAACAGCCCCGGCCACCGGGCGAACATCCTGAACTGCAACTTCAAGACCCTGGGGGTCGGAGTGCACTTCGGGACCGGCGGGCCCTGGTGGACGCAGGACTTCGGCTACTGATGTTCCCCCGGGGCGGGTGCTAACCAAGAGTTAGCGCAGCCCTGCCGTTAGCGCTGTGTTCGCGTACGCTTGTGGTATGGACCGCACCCAGGAGCGCCCGTCGGCGCAGGACCTCCCGTTCAACGTGTTCGCCAAGGCGTGTCCCTCGCGCGGCACCCTCGAGCACGTCACGGGACGCTGGGGCGCGCTCACGCTGGGCGCGCTGTTCGAGGGCTCGCTGCGCTTCAACGAACTGCGCCGCCGGGTGGACGGGGTGAGCGAGAAGATGCTCTCCCAGACCCTGCACGCGCTGGAGCGCGACGGTCTGGTGCACCGCGAGGCCCAGCCGACGAACCCGCCCCGCGTGGACTACGAGCTGACCCCGCTCGGCCGCCAGGTCGCCGAGCGGCTGCTGGACCTCATCCACCTGGTGGAGGGCCGCATGGACGACGTCCTGGCCTCCCGCGAGCGCTACGACACGGCGCGCGGCGCCCTCTGACACTTCGGGCAGAAGTAGCTGGACCGGTTCATCCACGGGCGCCGGCGCATCGGCGTACCGCACCTCTTGCACGGCAGCCCCTCGCGGCCGTACGCGTCGAGGGACCGGTCGAAGTAGCCCGACTCCCCGTTGACGTTGACGTACAGGCTGTCGAAGCTGGTGCCGCCGACGGCGAGGGCCGCGTTCATCACGTCCCGTGCGTGGCCCAGGAGTTCGGCCGTGCGGGGGCGGGTGAAGCCGGCGGTGGGGCGCTCGTAGTGGACGCGGGCGCGCCACAGGGCCTCGTCCGCGTAGATGTTGCCGACTCCGCTGATCAACGACTGGTCCAGCAGGGCCCGTTTGATCGTCGTGCGCTTGCGCCTCAGGGCCCGGTGGAAGGCCTCGTCGTCGAACAGCAGGTCGAGGGGGTCGCGGGCGATGTGCGCGATGACGTCGGGCAGACCGTCGGGGGTGGTCTCGTGCAACGACAGCCCGCCGAAGGTGCGTTGGTCGACGAAGCGGAGCTCGGTGGAGAGGTCGTCGGCGAAGCGGACGCGGATGCGCAGGTGCTTCTCGTCGGGGGCGGTGACCGGCTGGACGAGTAGTTGGCCGCTCATGCCGAGGTGCGCCAGGACCGACTGGTGGGTGTCCTCCAGGGGCAGCCACAGGTACTTGCCGCGACGGCTCGGCACGCCGACGCGGTGGCCCTTGAGGCGGTGCGCGAAGTCGTCGGCGCCGGCGACGTGGCGTCGTACGGCACGCGGGTGCAGCACCTCGGCGTCGGCGACGACACGGTGGGCGACCCACCGCTCGAGGCCGCGCCGGACGACCTCGACCTCGGGCAACTCGGGCATGACGACCCCCGTACCGGACCGGTGATGGACCGAGCGCCCACCCTGGACAGGGCGGGCGCTCGGGACGCGCTGTTCGTCAGGCGGAGACGGAGGTCGGGCCTTCGCCGTCCTCCTCGGCCTCGACGGCGGCCTGCTCGGCCGCCTTCTTGGCCCGCTCGTCCGCTGCGGCCCGGATGGACCGCCAGGCGGACTCGGCGGCCTGCTGCTCCGCCTCCTTCTTGCTGCGGCCGGTGCCGGTGCCGTACGAGACGCCTCCGACGCGGGCGGCAGCAGTGAAGGTCTTCTCGTGGTCGGGGCCGGTCTCCGAGACCAGGTACTCGGGAACGCCGAGCCCTTCGGTCGCGGTGAGCTCCTGGAGGCTGGTCTTCCAGTCCAGGCCGGCTCCGAGGTTCGAGGACTTCTCGATCAGCGGGTCGAACAGGCGGTGCACCAGTTCGGAGGCCGCGTCGAGGCCCTGGTCGAGATAGACCGCGCCGATCACCGCTTCCAGGGTGTCGGCGAGGATGGACGCCTTGTCCCGGCCGCCCGTGCCCTCTTCGCCCCGGCCGAGCCGGATGAAGGAGCCCAGGTCGAGACCGCGACCGACCTCCGCCAGCGCACGCGAGTTGACCACCGCGGCCCGCAGCTTGGCCAGTTGGCCCTCGGGCAGGTCGGGGTGGGTGGTGTACAGCGTGTCCGTGACGACCAGGCCGAGCACGGAGTCCCCGAGGAACTCCAGCCGCTCGTTGGTCGGCAGACCGCCGTTCTCGTACGCGTACGAACGGTGGGTCAGCGCACGCACCAGAAGGGCGGACTCGAGCTTGTACCCGAGCCGCCCTTCCAGAAGCGTGTGGGACGAGGCCGTGTTGTCCGCTTTCTTCTTGGCGGACGGGTCCGCCTTGGCGTCATCCGCCTTCTTGGCAGTGGACACGGTGCCTCTCACCAGCCGCTCAGACCTCGAGGACCTGGCGCTTGTTGTAGGTGCCGCAAGACGGGCACGCGATGTGCTGCTGCTTGGGCTCGTGGCAGCGCTCGCACGCAACCAGGGTGGGGACCGCAGCCTTCCACTGCGACCGGCGGTGGCGCGTGTTGCTGCGCGACATCTTCCGCTTCGGAACAGCCACGGCTACTTCTCCTGCTTCTCGTCGACGCCCGCTTCCGCGTCAGCGCCGCTCATCTCGTCCTTCTCGCCGTCTTCGAGTGAACCGGCGAGTCCCTGCAAAGCCGCCCAACGGATGTCGACGGCGTCGTGGTGGTGGTCCGGGTCGTCCGCCAGCCGGGCTCCGCACTCGGAGCACAGGCCGGGGCAGTCGTCCTGGCACACCGGCTGCATCGGCAGTGCGAGCACCACCGCGTCCCGCAGCACGGGTTCGAGGTCGAACAGGCCGTCCTCGATGAAGAGCCTGTCCTCGTTTTCTGCGGATTCCCCGGCGTCGTCGGCCGGTTCCGCCTTTGGGCGGCCCCGGTCGTCGGCGTCAGGGTACGAGAACATCTCCTGGAAGTCCGCTTCGAGATCGAGCTCGAGCGGCTCCAGACACCTTACGCACTCCCCCTGGGCCTGTGCACGGGCGGTGCCTGTGACAAGCACCCCTTCCATGACCGACTCGAGCCTGAGCTCCAGCTGCACCGGGGCGCCTTCCGGCACTCCGATGACTTCCTGCAGACCGAGGTCCTTGGGAGCGTCGATCGTGCGGGACAGCCGCTGCAGCGCACCGGGACGCCGACCCAGCTCGTGCGTGTCGAACACGAGGGGGTTGCGGTGGTCGAGGCGAGCGTTGGGAGCCATTCCTGCTTTCGATCTTCTGAGCCGAGGGGAACGCCGCCCTTGGGTGCTTCGGGGCAGCGTTGATCGCGGACGTACACGCGACCGAAGAGCCAGGATACCGGTCCTTTCGCTCTCGACCCAATCCGGTGGTCCCTTACTGGCCGCGGCCCTGTTCGTAGGCCCTCAACTGCTCGGGCGTGATCATGCCGGTGTCGAAGAGGCTGGTCTCGTCCAGGGCGTACGACTGCTGTGACTGCTGCCCCTGGTGCGGCTGCTGCGCCTGGTGCTGCTGGTTCGGGTCGTACTGCTGGCCGCCGTAACCCTGGTACCCGTACGGGTCCGCCTGCTGGTAGCCGTAGGCGTCCTGTTGACCGTAGTCCTGCTGCTGGTGCTGGTACTGGCCGGCGTAGGGGTCGGCCTGCTGCTGGTAGCCGTAGGCCGGCTGCGGCTGGGCGTAGTCCTGCTGCTGGGCGGGCTGCTGTTCGGCCGCGGTCTCCTGCTGGGTGAGGGCGGTCAGGTCGGCGAGGTAGTCGGCGTCGCTGGAGTGCTGGAAGGACGTGGTGTCGTCGGCGAGGGCGCCCAGGTCGTCGGTGGCGATACGGCCGTGCAGCTTGGCGCGGCCCTTGCCGACCGCCTCCAGGGTCTTGGCGAGCACCGCCTCGAAGGCGCCGAGCTTGGCGTCGACGTAGGCGTCGGCGTCCTTGCGCAGGATCTCCGGGTCGTGGCTGCGCTCGGGGGCGTCCTCGTCCTCGTAGCCCTGCTCGTCGAGGCCCGGGCCGGTGCCGAGCAGCTTCTCGCGGCCACGGCCGACCGAGCCGAGGGTCTTGGTGAGGACGACCTCGAAGTTGGCGAGCTTGGAGTCGACGTAGTCGTCGGCCTCGGCGCGGACCTCCTCCGCCTCCCGGCGGGCCTCGCCGAGGATCCGGTCGGCCTCTGCCTGGGAGCGGCGGGCGATCTCGGTGTCGGAGATCAGCGAGCCGCGCTCGGCGTGGGCGCCCTGGATGATCCGCTCGGCCTCCTGGCGGGCCTGCTCGACCAGCTCCTCCCGGCCGCCGATCAGCTCCTGCGCCTGGGCCAGGGAGTCGGGCAGGGCCGCACGGACCTCTTCGAGCATCGCGAGCAGTTCCGCGCGGTTGACCACGCAGGACGCCGACATGGGCATCGACCGGGCACTGGAGACCGCCGCGACGATCTCGTCGAGCTTCTTCTGCACGTCCACCGTGTGCTCGCCACTCTCTGCCGATGTGTTGGAGACGGACGGGACGACTGTAGCCCCCTCAGTCCCGGCGGAGGCGCTCGTTCAGGGCTTCGAGGACGGTGGGCGGTACCAGGTGGGAGACGTCCCCTCCCCAGGTGGCGACCTCCTTGACGAGGGAGGAGGACAGAAAGCTGTAGGTGGGGTTGGTCGGCACGAAGAGCGTCTCCACGCCGGACAGGCCGTTGTTCATCTGGGCCATCTGCAGCTCGTAGTCGAAGTCGCTGACGGCGCGCAGGCCCTTGACGATGGCCGGGATGTCGCGCTGCTTGCAGTAGTCGACGAGCAGGCCGTGGAAGGCCTCGACCTTGACGTTGCCGTACTCGGTGGTGACCTGGCGGATCAGGTCGATCCGCTCGTCGATCTCGAAGAGGCCCTTCTTGGACTTGTTGATCATGACCGCGACATAGACCTCGTCGTACAGACGGGAGGCACGGGAAATGATGTCGAGGTGTCCGTTGGTGATGGGGTCGAACGACCCGGGACAGACGGCGCGGCGCACTTGAGATCCCTCGCTCTCCGGTCCGGTCATCGTGCGTCTTCGCACGTTGAGGCGGCGCGACCGTACCAAAACGTTCCCTCGCCGTAGCGACGGGCCTTGACCGCCTCGTAGCCCTGCGGCCACTTGAATTCTCCGCCTCTGGTGCTGCGCTCCACGGTGACGATCGCCTCCGGCACGAGCCAGCCTTGGGTGCGGAGTGTGAGGAGAATCTCCCGAAGATCGTGATCTGTGACTCGGTACGGAGGGTCCAGGAAGACGAGGTCGTACGGGGCTGTCGGCGCCGACTGGATCATCTGCTCGGCCTTGCCCGCCCGGACCTCGGCGCCGGGGAGGCCGAGCGCTGTGACGTTCTCCCGGATGACGCGGGCCGCTCTGACGTCCGCCTCGACGAGCAGGGTGTGGCTCGCGCCCCGGGAGAGGGCTTCCAGGCCGACCGCGCCCGAACCGGCGTACAGGTCGAGGACTCGTTCACCGTCCAGGGGGCCGCCCAGGAGGGACTGCCAGGTGGAGAGGAGGCCCTCGCGTGCGCGGTCGGAGGTGGGGCGGGTGCCGTTGCCCGGCGGGACGGCTAGTCGACGTCCGCCGGCTGCGCCGGCGATCACGCGGGTCATCTTTGGTTCCTCGGTTGTGAGCGGCTACAGGTCCAGTGTGGCTGGTCGCGCCCGCGCGGCGGTAGCCGCACATCGATGCAGCCCCGCGCCCCTGGGTGAGTACACCTCAGCCCTTTTCCAAGTACTGCTCCCTGTCCTCGTCCAAGAGGGCGTCCAGGGCCGTCCGCAGCGCCGGGAGGTCGGTCAGCTCCGGGTCCGCCGCCACCACCGCCGCCGCCTCCTGTCTCGCCTCCGCGATGACCTCCTCGTCCTCGATGACCGCGAGGACCCGCAGGCTGGAGCGGGCGCCCGACTGTGCCTGGCCCAGGACGTCGCCCTCGCGGCGCTGTTCCAGGTCGATGCGGGAGAGCTCGAAGCCGTCGAGGGTGGCGGCCACCGCGTTCAGGCGCTGGCGGGCCGCGCTCGCCTCCGGCATCTCGGTGACCAGCAGGCAGAGGCCGGGGGCGGAGCCTCGGCCCACCCGGCCGCGCAACTGGTGGAGCTGGGAGACGCCGAAGCGGTCGGCGTCCATGATGACCATGGCGGTGGCGTTGGGGACGTTGACGCCGACCTCGATGACGGTCGTGGCGACCAGGACGTCCGCATCGCCGGCGGCGAAGCGGCGCATGACCGCGTCCTTGTCGTCGGGGTGCATACGGCCGTGCAGGACCTCCACGCGCAGGCCGTGCAGGGGCCCTTTCGCCAGGTGGTCGGCCACGTCCAGGACCGCGAGCGGCGGACGCTTCTCCGCCTCGTCCTCCGGGGACTTCTTCTTGCCGGACTTCTTCGGGTCGTCCTCCTCGTCGCCGATGCGGGGGCAGACGACGTACGCCTGGTGGCCGTTCTCGACCTCCTCGCGGACCCGTTCCCAGGCGCGGGCCAGGAAGTGGGGTTTGTCGGCGGCCGGCACGACGTGCGAGGAGATGGGTGAGCGGCCGGCGGGGAGCTGGTCGAGGACCGAGGTCTCCAGGTCGCCGAATACCGTCATGGCGACCGTGCGCGGGATGGGCGTGGCCGTCATGACCAGGAGGTGCGGGGGCTGTTTGCCCTTGCCGCGCAGGGCGTCGCGCTGTTCGACGCCGAAGCGGTGCTGTTCGTCGACGACGACCAGGCCCAGGTCGTGGAACTGGACCTTGTCCTCGATGAGCGCGTGCGTGCCGATCACGATGCCGGCCTCGCCGGTGGCCAGGTCGAGCATCGCCTGGCGGCGGGCCGCCGTCCCCATGGAGCCGGTCAGCAGCACCACCTTGGTGGCGTGCTCCACCCCGCCGAGCATCCCGCCCTCGGCCAGCTCGCCCATCATCTCGACGACCGAACGGTGGTGCTGCTGGGCGAGGACCTCGGTGGGCGCGAGCATGGCGGCCTGTCCGCCGGCGTCGACGGTGGCGAGCATGGCGCGCAGGGCCACCAGCGTCTTTCCGGAGCCGACCTCGCCCTGGAGCAGCCGGTGCATCGGGTGCTCGGTCGCCAGGTCGTCGAAGATCTCCTTCGAGACCTTCTGCTGGCCCTCGGTGAGGGTGAAGGGGAGGCGGTCGTCGAACGCGGTGAGGAGTCCGTCGGGTTTGGGTCTGCGGGCCACGGCGGGGAGTTGGGCGTCGGCGTGGCGGCGGCGGGCGAGGGCGACCTGGAGGACGAAGGCCTCGTCCCACTTGAGGCGGGCGCGGGCGTCCTCGATGTCCGCCTTGGTGTGCGGCTGGTGGATCTTGAGCAGGGCCTCGGGCAGGGGCAGCAGGCCACGGCCCTCGCGCAGGGTGGCCGGGAGCGGGTCCAGGGCCTCCTGGGCGCTGGGCAGCACCGTCTGAACGGCCTTGCCGATCTTCCAGGACTCCAGCTTGGCGGTGGCGGGGTAGAGGGGGATCAGCGCGCCGGCCCAGGTCTCGACCGTCTCGTCGCCGTCACCGTGCAGCAACTCGTACGCAGGGTGGGCGAGTTGAAGGCGGCGGTTGAAGACGGAGACCTTGCCGGCGAACATCGCACGGGTGCCCGGCAGGAGTTCCTTGTGGGGTTTGTGGACGCCGTTGCCGAAGAAGACCAGTTGGAGCCGGCCGCTGCCGTCGGTGATCGTGACCTCCAGGCGCTGGCCCTTGCCGCGCGGGGCCTTGGCGGAGGCGAAGGTGTGCAGGCGGGCGTCGGCGACCATGGCGACCACCGTGACGTGCTCGTCCATGGGGAGGTCGGCGAGGTGGGTGAGCTGGCCGCGCTCCTCGTACCGGCGCGGGTAGTGGTGCAGGAGGTCGCCGACGGTGTGCAGGCCGAGGAACTCGGCCATCACCTTCGCGGTGGGTGGTCCGAGCACCTTCTTCAGTGGTTCTTCCAGTGCGGGCACGAGATCCATTGCACACCACGCCACTGACATTGCCGTATACGTCTGTCGAAACCCCTGGTCAGACGGTTCGTTCGGGCTCTAGGATGGCGCGCTCCGGCCATCCCCCGCGGTCACCGCCCCACCAGGGACCGCCCGACCCCGCGCCGACGCGACGTCCCCCCACCGGCGCTGCGACGATGGACTCCCAGACCTCGAAGTCATCCCAGCCGTCCCAGTCACCCCAGTCACCTCATACGTTCCAGGTCGACCTGCGTGGACTGGTGGACCTGCTCTCCCATCACCTCTACTCCAGTCCCCGGGTCTATCTGCGCGAGCTGCTGCAGAACGCCGTGGACGCCGTCACCGCCCGGCGGGCGGAGCAGCCCGACGCCCCGGCGCGGGTGCGGCTGTACGCGGAGGAGGGCGCGCTGCGGGTCGAGGACTCCGGCATCGGGCTCACCGAGGCGGACGTGCACAGCCTGCTGGCCACCATCGGGCGCAGTTCCAAGCGGTCCGACGGGATCGCCGGCGGGATCCAGGAGGCCCGCTCGGACTTCCTCGGGCAGTTCGGCATCGGGCTGCTCGCCTGTTTCGTGGTGGCCGAGCGGATCCGGGTGGTCAGCCGCAGTGCCCGTACGCCCGACGCGGCGCCCGTGGAGTGGACGGCGAGCGACGACGGTTCGTACACCGTGCGGACCCTGCCCGATGCCGCGCGGCCGGAACCCGGCACCACGGTGCACCTGGTGGCGCGAGCGGGCGCCGCCGAGTGGCTGTCCCCCGAGCGCGTGCTGACCCTGGCGCGGGACTTCGGGTCGCTGCTGCCCTACGACGTCCGGGTCGGCGAGGAGGCGGTCACGGACCTGCCGGCGCCCTGGGACCGTGCGTACCCCTCCCCCGCCAACCGGCGTGTGGCCCTGGCGCGGCACTGTCACGAGCTGTTCGGGTTCACCCCGCTGGACTCGATCGAGCTGGACGTGCCGCTCGCCGGGATCCGCGGGGTGGCGTATGTGCTGCCGTCGGCGGTCAGCCCGGCGCAGCGGGCGACGCACCGGGTGCACCTCAAGGGCATGCTGCTGACCGAGCGGGCCGAACAGCTGCTGCCGGACTGGGCGTTCTTCGTGCGCTGCGTGCTGGACACGGACAGTCTGCGGCCCACGGCCTCGCGCGAGTCCCTGTACGAGGACGAGACGCTGGCGGCCGTGCGGGAGGCGCTGGGCGAGCGGATCCGGTCCTGGCTGACCGGGCTCGCGGCCGGTGATCCGCAGCGGCTGGCGGCCTTCCTGTCGGTGCACCACCTGGGCGTGAAGTCGCTGGCCCGGCACGACAGGGAGATGCTGCGGACGATGCTGCCGTGGCTGCCCTTCGAGACGACCGACGGGCAGCTGTCCCTGGAGGAGTTCGCGCAGCGGCACCCGATGGTGCACTTCACCCGGACCGTGGAGGAGTACCGGCAGGTCGCGGCGATCGCGTCCGCACAGGGCGTCGGGGTGGTCAACGGCGGTTACACGTACGACAGCGAGCTGGTCGAGGCCCTGCCGTCGGTCCGGCCGGGCACGGTGGTGGCGGAGCTGGACGCGGACACCGTCACGGCGCACCTGGACGCCGTGGATGCGACGGAGGAGCTGGCGCTGGCGGGGTTCCTTGCGGCGGCGCGGGCACGGCTGGACGCAGTGCAATGTGACATAGTACTGCGCTCCTTCCACCCGATCTCGGTCCCCGCCCTCCACCTCGACGACCGCTCCACCCGCCACGAGCAGGCCCGTGCCGAGGCCGAGGAGCAGGCCGACGACCTGTGGGCGGGCATCCTCGGCTCCCTGCGCGGCAGCGCTCCCCGCGCGCGTCTGGTGCTCAACCACCTCAACCCCCTGGTGCGCAGGATCAGTTCGCTGGGCGACCCGGAACTGATCGGTACCGCCACCGAGTCCCTGTACGGGCAGGCCCTGCTGATGGCGCAGCGGCCGCTCAGGCCCGCGGACACCGCCCTGCTGAACCGGGCGTTCATCGGCCTGCTGGAATGGGCCACCCACGGCGACTCCGCACACGGAGAGTCCACACACGGGGAGGACGGCCGCTGATGGCTGGGATCACGGACTTCGACTCCCTGCGCCGGGCGATGGCGGAGAACTCCGAGCGCCCGGAGGGTCCTGCACGCAACGCGCGCGCGGAGCAGCTGCTCGCCGAGGCGGAGAAGCTGGGCATCCCGCTCGCCGTGATCGAGGCGCTCGGGCACCAGCTGAAGGTCTACAACTACAGCTCCGAGAAGGACAAGATGTTCGTCCCCTTCGCGCGCCTGCTGCGCATGTGGGACGAACGGCCCGAGGACTTCGACGCATACGAGACGCACTCGCTGCACTGGGTCTTCAAGTGGATGTCCTCCGGCATGCTCGACCAGCCGCACGTCCCGCTCGCCTCGATCGAGAAGTGGCTCGGCGAGATGGAGCACCGCTACCGGCTCGCCGGGCACTCGGAACGGGCCGTGCGCAGCGCGGAGTTCAGCGTGGCCGCGCATGTCGGTGACCTCCCGCGCGCGGAGCGGGCGTACGCCGCCTGGCTCGCGGCGGACCGGGACCGCATGGCCGACTGCCACGCCTGCGAGCTGCACGGGCAGGGCTGGTGGCAGGCCGAGCGAGGCCGGGACGCGGAGGCGCTGCTGCTGTGGCGGCCGGTCCTGGAGGGCGAGTTCACCTGCGCGCACGAGCCGCACACCGTGCTCGCCTCCTCCCTGGTGCCCCTGCTGCGGCTGGGCCGCACGGACGACGCCCGCGCCCACCACCTGCGCGGTTTCCGGCTGGTACGGCCCATGGAGAGCATGCGCGGCGCGTACGCGGACCACGTGGAGTTCTGCGCCCTGACCGGCAACGAGGCGCGCGGCCTGGAGCTGCTGGCGGAGCGGCCGGCGTACTTCACGGACACCGGGCAGCCACGCAGCCGGCTCGACTACCTGAGCGTGGTGGCCCTGCTCATGGACCGGCTCGTCGCGCTGGGTCTGGGCGGGCGTGAGGTGCCGGGGCCGGCCGGGCGTTCCTGGACCGCGCGCGAACTCGCCACGCACGCGCGTGCGGAGGCCCTCGCTCTCGCGGCCCGCTTCGACGAGCGCAACGGCACCTCGTACGTCGGTGAGCGGACCCGCGCGCGGATGGCGCAGCGCCCGCTGGTGGACCGGCTGCCGCTCGGGGTCCGCGCGGTGCGCCCGGCACCCGCTCCCCCGGCGCCGGTCGCCGTGACCCGGGAGGAGGAGCCGGACCTGCCCGCGCTGCTGGCCGAGGCACGGCGGCTGTCCGACACGCTGCGCCCGAACGCCGTCGAGGCGTGGGCGGCGGTCTCCCGGGCCGCGGAGGGTGTAGAGCTCGACGTCCGCGACCGCGCGGAGATCGTCGACCACGAGGCGATGGACCGGGGCCCGGAGGGCGCCGAGCTCTTCGAGCGGGCCGCCGAGCTGTACGCGGCGGCGGGCGACCCGGGCGAGGCGCTCGCGGCACGCACGCGTGCGGCGTACGTACGCGCCCTCGCGGGCCGGGTCGAGGAGGCCGTCGCCGCGGTCGCCGAGCCGTACGACCAGGTCCTCGCCTTGTACGCGGAGGACGCAACGGGGGTCCGGCAGACGGCGGCGGTGCTGATGGGCCGGGCCCGGGTGCTGATGCGGCGGGTGCAGGAGGCGAGCGAGCGGGCGGCCGGCGGGGCTGCCGGGGACGTCGTGCTCAGCGAGGCCGAGAACGCCGTACGCGAGCTGCTCGCACTGGTCGGTGGACGCGCCGGGGACGACGTGCGGATCGCCGCGCGGGAGGCCGAGGGGCTGGCCATGCTCGCGGAGCTGGCCCTGCAGGGCGGCGACCTGGAGGCCGCACGGGAGCTGTTCACGCGGGCCTCGGAGAACTTCGTGGCAGCCGGGCTGCCGTGGTTCGCGGTGGAGTACGAGGCCCGGCTCGCGGGGCTGGCGCACCACCTCGGTGACGTCACCGGCGCCGAGCGGGCGCTGCGCGCGGCCCTGGAGCACGGCGGAGCCCAGCTGGAGCCGGTCGGGCGGTCCCAGCTCCACCTCCAGCTCGCCGAGGTGCTGGGCGGCCGGGGACTGGCCGTGGAGGCGGCCGAGCACGCCCTGGAGGCGGCGCACTGGGCCGACGAGGCGGGCCAGGGCCCCACGCTCGGCGCCTGGGCCCGGCAGCAGCTGGGCGGGCTGCTGCTGCGGCAGGGCCGGTTCGCCGAGGCCGCCGAGGTGCTGGAGTCGGCGCTGCCCGACCTGCGCGCCGAGACGCACGGCGACGGCGCGGTCGTCCAGGCGCAGTGGTGGCTCGGCGACTGCCTGAGCGAGCTGGGCGAGCACCGGGAAGCGGCCGAACGCCGGCTGCAGGCCGCCGAGATCGCCCGGCACTGGCCCGAGCAGCGCGACCACGCCACGCTCGCCCACCTCGCGGCCGAGTCGCTGGGGGCCGCCGGGCTGACCACCGAGGCGGACCGGGCCTACGCGCGGGCGGGCGACCTGTGGCGCTCCCTGGGCGACGTCCACGGCCTGGTCCGCTCCCTGCGCGCGCGGGCGTGGCTCGCGCTGCGGGTGCCGGACGGCACGGACACGGCCCGGGAGTTGATGGCGGCGGCGGCCGGGGAGTGCCGGGAAGCGCTAGCCGGCGCCGGGGACGACGAGGGGGCACGGGAGCGGCTGGGCGCCGAACTCGGCCACACCCACCGCCAGTTCGGCGACCTGCTGGCCCGTTCCGCGGCCGAGGACGCCGACGACGACTCGATACGGGCCGCGCTCGAGGAGGCGCTGTCCCAGGTCGAGGAGGCCATCGCGGTGTTCGCCTCCCTGGAGGGCGACGACGCCCTGCACGGCCGTACCGGCGCCGAACTCGCCGCCGGCTGGCTGGAGGCCGACCTCGGCCGGCCGTCCCGGGCGGCTTCACGCGCGCGTGCCGTGCTCGCGGCGTACGACGGTGCGGGCCCCGAGGACGAGACGGTACGGGACAGACGCGCGGAGGCCGAACAGCTGCTGCAGGTGGAGGAGAGCTAGCTCACTCGACCCCGATCAGCAGCAGCGCACCCTGGCGGCCGCCCCGGTACACCACCGTGTCGACGGCCAGGTAGGACTCACGCACGCGTGCCTCCAGGCGCTCGGCGACGGACTCGGGGGCCTCGTCGCCGAGGACGAGGGTGACGAGTTCGCCGCCGGCCTGGAGCATGCGGTCCAGCACGGTCTCGGCGGTGGCGGTGACGTCGGCGCCGATCACGGCCACGTCGCCCTCGATGAGGCCGAGGACGTCGCCGGCCTGGCAGATGCCGGCCATCGTCCAGGACTGGTGCTCGGCGACGGCGACCTCGGCGTAGCGCGTCGCGCCGGCCGCCGAGGTCATCGACACCACGTCCTCGTCGAAGCGGCGTTCGGGTTCGTGCACGGCGAGCGCGGCGATGCCCTGGACCGCGGACCGGGTGGGGATCAGCGCGACCCGGATGCCCTCCGTGCGGGCCTGCTCGGCCGCCGCTGCGGCGGTGTGGCGCAGGTCGGCGTCGTTGGGCAGCAGCACGACCTCGCGCGCGTGGGCCCGCCGTACGGCGTCGACCAGCTCGCCGCTCGCGGGCGGCTCCCCGGGGCGCGCGAGCACGGTGGTCGCGCCGGCCTCCGCGTACAGCCCGGCCAGTCCCTCCCCGGGCACGACCGCCACGACGGCCCGCTGGGCCCGCTCCCCGGGCGGCCGCCCGGCGCCGGCGGTGTGCACGTCGCCGGCCCCGAAGTGGGTGATCCGGATCCGGTACGGCCGTCCGGCCTCGACGCCCGCCTCCACGGCGGCGCCCGCGTCGTCCACGTGCACGTGCACGTTCCACAGTCCGTCGCCGCCGACCACGACCAGGGAGTCCCCGAGCCCGTCGAGCCGCTCCCGCAGCCGCGCCACGGCCGCGTCCTCGGCCTCCAGGAGGTAGATCACCTCGAAGGCGGGCCCGCCTTCGGCGACCGCGTCGGCGCACTCCTCGACCGGGCCGCCCAAGCCGCCCGCACCGATCCCGTGGACCTCACCGCCCGGCGCGGGAACCCCCGAAGGCGCCTCCCCCGTGAACGTCTCCACCAGCGCGGCCAGCACGGCCACCAGCCCGCGCCCACCGGCGTCGACCACCCCCGCCCGGCGCAGGACCGCCAACTGCCCCGGCGTCGCCGCGAGGGCTGCGCAGGCGCCCGCGTGGGCGGCCCGCGCGACCGTCCCGCAGTCGCCCTCGGCCGCGCCGGCGGCGTCCGCGGCGGCGGAGGCGACGGACAGGACCGTGCCCTCGACGGGATGCGCGACGGCGTGCCGGGCCGAGTCGGCCGCGTGCCGCAGGGCGAGCCGCAGACCGGAGCCGTCGGTGTGAGGCTGGTCACCGTCCGCCGCGAGCACCTTCGCCATGCCCCTGAGGAGTTGCGCGAGGATGGTCCCGGAGTTCCCCCGGGCCCCTATCAGCGCCCCGTGGGCCATCGCGCGCACGGTGTCCGCCAGGGCCGGCTTCCCCGGCTCCCCCGCACCGACCGCGTGACCGGCGAAGACCGCCTCCACGGCGGTGACGGCGGACTCCATGGTCAGGTACAGGTTGGTGCCGGTGTCCCCGTCGGCCACGGGATAGACGTTGATCGCGTCGATCTCCTCGCGCGCGCGGCCGAGGCCCTCGAGCGCGAGGACGCACCAGGTGCGCACCGCGAGAGCATCGAGGAATGTCTGCGGCACCCGCGCCACCTGTGCCTCCTTGAGCCGGACTGGTCGCAGCGTAGACCCAGGAACGGTCTTCGCCGGAAGAGGGCCGGGAGCGGGGGTCTGAGCAGGCATGGTAGTTTCGTTGCACGGGCGCAGTCGTTGTATGCTGCTCCGGTTGCCCGATCCACATCGGGCCATTCCCCTGGCACCGCCACTCAGATCTGATCCTGCGATCTCGATCCCGGCATGCCGGGATCCAACCGTAAGTGCATCTGAAGTCTTTGGAGTGACCCGTGGCTGCCAACTGCGACGTCTGCGGCAAGGGGCCGGGCTTCGGCAACAACATCTCGCACTCGCACCGCCGTACGTCCCGTCGCTGGAACCCGAACATCCAGCGCGTCCGTACCGTGGTCGGCGGGACGCCGAAGCGCGTGAACGCTTGCACCTCGTGCATCAAGGCCGGCAAGGTCTCGCGCTGACGCACAGCTAAGCGCGCGGCCACCGCTGGTTCGCTGCACTGAGCCGGTCCACCCGAGGGTGGGCCGGCTTTTTGCCTTACCCGAGCGCCCAGGCGTGGTCCACGGGTCCGATCCCGCCGCCGAGCGCGAACCCGGCGGCGATCGCCCCGGTGACGTACTCCTTGGCGGCGGCCACCGCCTCCGGCACGGACTGCCCCTTGGCGAGCTGCGCGGCGATCGCGGACGCGAGGGTGCAGCCGGTGCCGTGCGTGTGCCGGTTGTCGTGCCGGGGCGCGCGCAGCCAGTGCTCCTCGGTGCCGTCGGTGAGCAGGTCCACTGCGTCACCGGGCAGATGACCGCCCTTGATCAGCACCCACTGCGGACCGTACGACAGCACGGCCGCGGCGGCCTCCCGCAGCCCCGCCTCCGACTCGACGCGGACACCCGTGAGTTGGGCGACCTCGTCGAGGTTCGGGGTGGCGACGGTGGCGACCGGGAGCAGCCGCTCGCGCATCGACTCCAGGGCGGAGGCGGCCAGCAGCGGGTCGCCGTGCTTGGAGACGCCGACCGGATCGACGACCGCGGGGGCGTCCGTGGCGCCGATCAACTCGGCGACCGTCTCGACGAGTTCGGCCGAGGCCAGCATTCCGGTCTTGACCGCCTGCACGCCGATGTCGTCGACCACGCTGCGGTACTGCGCCCGCACCGCCTGGGCCGGCAGCTCCCAGGCACCCTGCACGCCGAGGGAGTTCTGCGCGGTGACGGCCGTGACGACGCTCATGCCGTGCACGCCGAGCGCGAGCATCGTCTTCAGGTCGGCCTGGATGCCGGCCCCGCCGCCGGAGTCCGAGCCCGCGACCGTCAGTACCCGGGGCGGGGCGCTCACGACTCGATGTCCCCGAAGTGGTCCCAGCCGCCCTTGCTGGTCCACGGCGCCCCGTCCACCGTCACCTGGGGCAGTGCCGAGGGGTTGAGGACCTCACCGATGACCTTCCAGCGGGCCGGGAGCTTCACGTCCGGCGGGAAGGTCGCCACGATCGCGTGGTCCTCTCCCCCGGTCAGCACCCACTGCATGGGGTCGACGCCGACGGCCTGCCCGATGTCGTTCATCTGGGAGGGGATGTCGATCGCGCCGGAGCGGATGTCGATGCGCACCTTGCTGGCCTCGGCGATGTGCCCGAGGTCGGCGATCAGCCCGTCGCTGACGTCGCACATCGCGGTCGCGCCGAGCCCCGCGGCGGCCGGGCCCGCGTGGTACGGCGGCTCGGGGCGCCGGTGCGCCTCCACGAAGGCGCGCGGCGAGCGGAAGCCGCGGGACAGCACCGCGTAGCCGGCGGCCGACCAGCCCAGCCAGCCGGTGACGGCGACCAGGTCGCCGGGCTGGGCGCCGCCCCGGGTGATGGGGTCCTGGTTGCGCAGATCGCCGAGCGCGGTGATCGACACCATGATCGTGTCGCCTCGTACGACATCCCCGCCGACCACCGAGGCGCCCGCAACCTGGCACTCGTCCCGCAGTCCGTCCATCAGCTCGTTCGGCCAGGTCACCGGGAGTTCGGCGGGGACGACCAGGCCCAGCAGCAGCGCGGTGGGGACGGCGCCCATGGCGGCGATGTCCGCGAGGTTCTGCGCGGCGGCCTTGCGGCCCACGTCGTACGCCGTGGACCAGTCGCGGCGGAAGTGCCGGCCCTCCAGGAGGATGTCGGTGGAGGCCACGACCCGTCGGTCGGGGGCGGCGACCACCGCGGCGTCGTCGCCGGGGCCGACCCGGACCGCCGGGGTGGTGGTCAGACGGGAGGTGAGCTCCCTGATGAGCCCGAACTCCCCGAGCTCACCAACAGTGCCCTTCATTGCCCTTGCTCCCCTTCTGTCCCTTGCCGTGCCCGGTCGCGCGTCATCAGTGTCCTCGATACGGTCGTAACTGCCGTCAACCCGTGTCGTACCCGCACCCCGGCACGGGTGCCCCGGGTCTCCCCGCGGCGCGTGGCGACGCGATACCGTGGCGTTCCTTTTCCCCACATGATCCTCGTGGCCGCCCTGGAGGTTCCGTGGTACAGGCGTACATCCTGATCCAGACGGAGGTCGGCAAGGCGTCGACCGTCGCCGAGACGATCAGCAAGATCCCTGGGGTGATCCAGGCCGAGGACGTGACAGGACCCTATGACGTGATCGTGCGGGCACAGGCCGACACCGTGGACGACCTCGGCCGCATGGTGGTCGCGAAGGTCCAGCAGGTGGACGGCATCACCCGAACCCTGACCTGCCCGGTCGTGCATCTGTAGCCCCCGTCTACCCTTGGCCGGTGAACTTCTTCCGTCACCGGCTCACCGGCCTGCCCGTGCTCGCCCTGCTGATCACGGTCGTGGGCTGCTCCTCAGCAGACGACGGTGCCCGGGCCGCGGTTCCCTCGCCGGGTGCGAAGGTCGCGGGGCTGTGCCGGAAGCTGGACAAGGTGCTGCCGGCCAAGGTGGACGGTCAGGGTCGCCGGGATCCCGAGCCCGCGTCGGCACTGACCGCGGGCTGGGGGAACCCGGCGATCATACTGCGCTGCGGTGTGCCGCGGCCCGCGCAGATGAGCGATCCGGAGGCCGACGGGGTCGAGGTCGACGGCGTGGGCTGGCTGCTGCAGAAGCAGCAGGACGGGTCGTTCCACTTCACCACCACGCTGCGCAAGGCGTACGCCGAGGTGACGATCCCCGTGGGGCGGACCGGGGACGGCATGGCGCCGTTGGTCGATCTGGCGCCTGCCGTCAAGAAGGCGATTCCGACGGGTATCGCCGACTAGCGCAAGCCGGTCGAGCGGCGCAGGGCCGCCTGGATCAGCCGGTCCACCAGCTCCGGGTAGGCGATGCCGCTCGCCTGCCACATCTGCGGGTACATCGAAATGGGCGTGAAGCCCGGCAGGGTGTTGATCTCGTTGATGACGAAGCCCTCGTCCGTGAGGAAGAAGTCCGCGCGCACCAGGCCCTCGCAGGAGGCCGCCTCGAAGGCGTCCACGGCCAGGCGCTGGACCTCCGCCGTCTGCTCCGGCGTCAGGGGCGCCGGCACGATCCCGGGGGTCGAGTCGATGTACTTCGCCTCGAAGTCGTAGTACGCGTGGGCGTCCGGCGGGGGGATCTCCGCGGGGACCGAGGCCCGCGGCCCGTCCTCGAACTCCAGCACCCCGCACTCGATCTCGCGCCCGCGCACCGCCGCCTCGACCAGGATCTTCGGGTCGTGCCGCTGGGCCTCCGCGATCGCCTCGTCCAGGCCGGACAGGTCGTCGACCTTGGTGATGCCGATGGAGGAGCCCGCGCGCGCGGGCTTCACGAACAGCGGCCAGCCGTGCTCGCCGGCGAAGTCGACGATCTTCTTGCGGGCCGCGGACTCGTCCCGCTCCCACTCGCGCGGCCGGATCACCACGTACGGGCCGACCGCGAGCCCGAAGGAGGTGAACACCCGCTTCATGTACTCCTTGTCCTGGCCGACGGCCGAGGCGAGCACGCCCGAACCCACGTACGGTACGCCGGAGAGCTCCAGAAGGCCCTGCAGGGTGCCGTCCTCCCCGTACGGGCCGTGCAGGACGGGGAAGACGACGTCGACCTCGCCGAGCGCCTTGGGCACCGATCCGGGTTCGCTGACGACGACTTCACGGTTGCCCGGGTCGAGGGGGAGCACCACGCCGCCCTCGCCCGACTCGGCCACGTCCTCGACCTCCGGCGTGCGGCGGTCGGTGATCGCCATGCGGTCCGGTTCGTCGGCGGTCAGGGCCCAGCGGCCCTCCCTGGTGATGCCGATCGGCAGGACGTCGTACTTCGTCCGGTCGATGGACTTGAGGACGGCGCCGGCCGTGACCACGGAGATCCCGTGTTCGGAGCTGCGCCCGCCGAACACGACGGCCACACGCGGCTTGCGGGGCGGCTGCTCGGGGCTCTGGGGGAGGTTCTCGGTGCTCATATCGCGTTGAGCGTACCCGGTGGTAGTGCCCCAAGACAGCGTGCGCTCCGGGGGGTCGCTCAGTGTCGTTCGGGCTTCGCGCTGCGCGACATCAGTTCCTTCAACGCCACGACGGGCGGCTTGCCTTCGTGCACGATGTCGACGACCGTCTCGGTGATCGGCATCTCCACGCCGTGCCGGCGGGCCAGATCCGCCACCGACTCGCAGGACTTGACGCCCTCCGCGGTCTGCCGGGTGACGGCGATGGTCTCCTCGAGGGTCATGCCCTTGCCGAGGTTGGTGCCGAAGGTGTGGTTGCGCGACAGCGGCGAGGAGCAGGTCGCCACCAGGTCGCCCAGGCCCGCGAGCCCGGAGAACGTCAGCGGGTCGGCGCCGAGGGCGACCCCGAGCCGCGTGGTCTCGGCGAGGCCGCGCGTGATGAGCGAGCCCTTGGCGTTGTCGCCGAGTCCCATGCCGTCCGCGATGCCGACGGCGAGCCCGATGACGTTCTTGACGGCGCCGCCGAGTTCGCAGCCGACGACGTCCGTGTTCGTGTACGGCCGGAAGTACGGCGTGTGGCAGACGGCCTGGAGCCGCCGCGCGACCGCCTCGTCCGTGCAGGCGACGACGGCGGCGGCCGGCATCCGGGCGGCGATCTCGCGTGCGAGGTTGGGCCCGGTGACCACGGCGACACGGTCGGCGCCGACCTTGGCGACGTCCTCGATCACCTCGCTCATCCGCATGGCGGAGCCGAGTTCGACGCCCTTCATCAGGGAGACGAGGACGGTGTCGGGAGCGAGCAGCGGCACCCACTCGGCGAGGTTGGCGCGCATGGTCTGGGACGGCACCGACAGGACCGTGAAGTCGGCGTCGGCGGCGGCCTCGGCCGGGTCGGTGGTGGCCCGCAGGTTCCCGGGGAGCTCCACGCCGGGCAGGTAGTCGGGGTTCGTACGGCGGGAGTTGACCGCCTCGGCGACCTCCGGGCGGCGGGCCCACAGGGTGACCTCGCAGCCCGCGTCCGCCAGCACCATGCCGAACGCCGTCCCCCACGAACCGGCGCTGAAGACCGCCGCCTTGACGGGCTTGCTCACTTGCTCGTCTCCCCCTCGGAACCGGTCTGCGCCTGTGTCCTGCGCCGCTGCTCGATGCGCTCACGGCGCGGGTCGTAGGGCCTCTCGGGCGCCTTCTCGCCGCGGATGTCCTCCAGCAGGCGGGTGACGGCGGCCATGATGACCTCCGTGGCCTCCTTCAGGACGTCCGCGGACATCTCCTTGTCGTAGAAGCGCGAGAGGTCCACGGGCGGGCCCGCGAGCACGTGATGGGTCTTGCGCGGGAAGAGGTGCGGCCGGGTGCTGTACGGCGGCAGCAGTTCGTTGGCGCCCCACTGGGCGACCGGGATCACCGGGCACTTGGTCTCCAGGGCGACGCGCGCGGCACCCGTCTTGGCCGTCATGGGCCAGCCGTCCGGGTCGCGGGTGATGGTGCCCTCGGGGTAGAAGACCACGCACTCGCCGCGCTGCACGGCGGCGACGGCGGCGCGGAACGCGCTGAGCGCGTCCGTGGACTCGCGGTAGACGGGGATCTGGCCGGTGCCGCGCATCGCGGCGCCGACGAATCCCTTCTTGAAAAGGCCGCTCTTCGCCAGGAATCGCGGAACGCGTCCCGTGTTGTACTGATAGTGCGCGTATGCGAAGGGATCCACGTGGGAATTGTGGTTCACCGCGGTGATAAACCCGCCCTCGGCCGGAATGTGCTCCATTCCGCGCCAGTCCCGCTTGATCAGAACCACCAACGGCGGTTTGCAGAGGACCGCAGCGAAGCGGTACCAGAAGCCGATTCTGCGGCGGGGCACGCGGACACCTTCCTCTAGGGCCTTGGGGGGCCGCACAAGTGTCGCCCCAGGCCGCCGGTCTGTCGAGAACACCGTACGCCCCGACGGCGCGACCGCCAGATGGTCGAGGTGACGGCTGAGCGACAATGGCCGCGACAAGAGAGGGACGGAACGCTCGTGCAGTGGACGTTGGTCATACCCCTGAAACCCCTGGCGCGGGCCAAGAGCAGGCTCTCGGACACCGCCCACGACGGGGTGCGCCCGGGCCTCGCCCTCGCCTTCGCCCAGGACACGGTGGCAGCGGCGCTGGCCTGCCCGGCGGTGAAGGATGTGGCGGTGGTCACGGACGACGCCCTGGCCGGCCGCGAACTGGCCGCGCTGGGCGCCCGCATCGTCACCGACGAGCCCCGCGGCGGCCTCAACGCGGCCCTGAATCACGCGTCGGCCGTCGTGCGCGACGAGCGCCCCGAAACCCCCGTGGCCGCCCTGAACGCCGATCTTCCCGCGCTCCGCGCCCTCGAATTGGCCCGGGTGCTGGACGCCGCCGCGGAATTCCCGCGCGCCTTTGTCTGCGACGCGGCCGCCGTCGGCACGACGCTGCTCGCCGCGGCGCCGCACCAGGAATTGCTTCCGCTGTTCGGCACGGATTCCCGCGCCCGTCATCGCGCCTCCGGAGCGGTGGAGCTCACGCTCGACGGCGTGGAGTCGGTACGGCAGGACGTCGACACCGGCGCCGACCTGCGGGCCGCGCTGGCGCTCGGGGTGGGTCCCCGGACGGCCGCGGTGGCCGCGCAGTTGCTGATTCCCGGGCAGTAGGCTGCGGAGCATGCAGGCCACCGCGTACACGTACGACCCCGAGACCCGCAGCGGGCAGGTCCTCCTGGACGACGGCACGCCCGTGCCGTTCGACGCGGCGGCGTTCGACGCCGGCGGTCTGCGCCTGCTCAGGCCCGGCCAGCGGGTGCGGATCGAGTTCGAGGAAGCCGAGGGAGCTCAGGGGGCCGGCGGCTACCCGCACGTCACCCTCGTCACTCTGCAGACCTTCTGACGCGTCGGTCCCACGACGCGCCGCGGGCCGGGCTCCACGGGGAGTCCGGCCCGGCGCTTGGTGCCCCTGTGCCCCTACCTGGTACGGGCGGTGGCCTTCTTGGCGGTGGTGGTCTTGCGAGCCGTCGACTTCTTGGCCGGGGCCTTCTTGGCCGTCGCCTTCTTGGCGGTGGTCTTCTTGGCGGCGGACGTCTTGGCGGCGCCCGTCGTCTTCTTGGCGGTGGTCTTCTTCGCCGCGGACGTCTTGGCGGTGGCCGTGGTCTTCTTGGCCGTCGTCTTCTTCGCCGCGGTCTTCTTCGCGGCCGCCGCACCCCGCGTCGACGGGGCGGCCTTCTTCGCCGCGGCCTTCTTCACGGTCGTCGAAGCGCCGCCGGTCAGGCTGCCCTTGGGTGCCTTCTTGACGGCGACCTCGCCGCCACGCGGGAGCTTCTTCGAGCCGCTGACCAGGTCCTTGAAGCCCTGACCCGCGCGGAAGCGCGGAACGGAGGTCTTCTTGACCCGAACCCGCTCGCCCGTCTGGGGGTTGCGGGCGTAGCGGGCCGGACGGTCGACCTTCTCGAACGAACCGAAGCCGGTGACCGAGACCCGGTCCCCCGCGACGGTCGCGCGGACGATGGCGTCCAGGACCGCGTCGACAGCCTCGGCGGCCTGCTGGCGGCCGCCCAGCTTGTCGGCAATCGCTTCTACGAGCTGCGCCTTGTTCACGTCTTCCCCTTCGGAGACATTGCCCGAACGAAAGTGTTCAAGCTTTTTCGCACGTTAGGCAGATATATACCGCAAATCAAACACGAAACGGGCTAATCACCCGTGCGCCGCAACGAACTCGACTGTCCCGGCTGCGTTCAGCGGTCCTCTTCGGGGATTCGCCCCGCTTCCAGGTCCGCGGTGAACGCCTCCAGACGCCGTGCCGCATCGGCGAGATCGTGCTTGGCCGCGGCCGTAATGACCAGCAGCTTCCGGGTCAGCGCCATCCGTACGCCCTCCGGGACTTGCAGTGCGCGCACTCTTGCGTGCGCTTCCTTGAGTTGGTCCGCGACCGCCGCATAGAGCTCGAGTTGGCCGTCGTGTTCCATGCACAGATTGTGCCATCTGGGGCGAGTTGTCGCCTGCCCAGGGGGCAACTGCCGCCTCAAACGGCCGTCCGGGCGTTCGCGGATGCCACCGTTACAACCTGCGCGTACCCCGACAACCCCCGTTCTAACGTGGGAAGTTGAACGAAGGCCAGGCGGGTGCGCGGGGCCGTTCGGGTGCAGACATGCCGGTACCCCCGATCGGGCTGATCGGGGGTACCGGGTGGCTGAAACTCGCCTGGTTCGGATGCTCCGGAGGGGGCTCCGCTCAGACCTGGAGCGTCTTTGGCTTGTACGACGGCCGCTTCGCCTCGTACGCCGCGATGTCGGCCTCGTTCTGGAGGGTGATGGAGATGTCGTCCAGCCCGTTCAGCAGCCGCCAGCGGGAGTTCTCGTCCAGCTCGAAGGAGGCGGTGATGCCCTCGGCGCGCACCTCGCGGGCCTCGAGGTCGACGGTGATCTCGGCCTCGGGGTCCTTCTCCGTGAGCTCCCACAGCGCGTCCACGATCTTCTGCTCCAGAACCACCGTGAGCAGGCCGTTCTTGAGCGAGTTGCCGCGGAAGATGTCGGCGAAGCGGGAGGAGATCACGGCCTTGAAGCCGTAGTTCTGCAGCGCCCACACCGCGTGCTCACGGGAGGAGCCGGTGCCGAAGTCAGGACCGGCGACCAGGACCGTGGCGCCCTGGCGCTCGGGCTGGTTGAGGATGAAGGACGCGTCCTTGCGCCAGGCCTCGAACAGCCCGTCCTCGAAACCGTCCCGGGTCACCTTCTTGAGCCAGTGAGCAGGGATGATCTGGTCGGTGTCGACGTTGGAGCGGCGCAGCGGGACGGCCCGGCCGGTGTGCGTGGTGAATGCTTCCATGACTGATCAGACTCCAGCGGGCACAGAGGTGTCGGACAGGTCGGCCGGGGAGGCCAGGTGGCCCAGGACCGCGGTGGCCGCGGCGACCTGCGGGGACACCAGGTGCGTACGGCCGCCCTTGCCCTGCCTGCCCTCGAAGTTGCGGTTGGAGGTGGAGGCGGAGCGCTCACCGGGGGCCAGCTGGTCCGGGTTCATGCCCAGGCACATCGAGCAGCCCGCGTGCCGCCACTCGGCGCCGGCCTCCTTGAAGACGACGTCCAGGCCCTCGGAGACGGCCTGCAGACCCACCCGCGCGGAGCCCGGGACGACCAGCATCCGTACGCCGTCGGCGACTTTGCGGTCCTTGACGATCTCGGCCGCGGCACGCAGGTCCTCGATCCGCCCGTTGGTGCAGGAACCTACGAAGACGGTGTCCACCTTGATGGAGCGCAGCGGCTGGCCGGCCTCCAACCCCATGTATTCCAGGGCCTTTTCGGCGGCCAAGCGCTCCGAAGCGTCTTCGTACGAAGCGGGGTCGGGGACGGACGCCGAAAGCGGCGCGCCCTGGCCGGGGTTGGTGCCCCAGGTGACGAACGGCGAGAGCGACGAGGCGTCGATGACGACCTCGGCGTCGAACTCGGCGTCGTCGTCCGTCCTCAGCGTCTTCCAGTACGTGACGGCGGCGTCCCAGTCCTCGCCCTCGGGGGCGTGCGGGCGGCCCTTGAGGTACGCGAAGGTGGTCTCGTCGGGGGCGATCATGCCCGCGCGGGCGCCGGCCTCGATCGACATGTTGCAGATGGTCATCCGGGCCTCCATCGAGAGCTTCTCGATGGCCGAGCCGCGGTACTCCAGGATGTAGCCCTGACCGCCGCCGGTACCGATCTTGGCGATGATCGCCAGGATCAGGTCCTTGGCGGTGACGCCCTCGGGCAGCTCGCCGTCGACCGTGATCGCCATGGTCTTGGGGCGGGCCAGCGGCAGCGTCTGGGTGGCCAGCACGTGCTCGACCTGCGAGGTGCCGATGCCGAACGCCAGCGCGCCGAACGCGCCGTGCGTGGAGGTGTGGGAGTCACCGCAGACGACCGTGGTGCCGGGCTGGGTCAGGCCCAGCTGCGGGCCGACGACATGCACGACGCCCTGCTCGACGTCGCCCAGCGGGTGCAGCCGGACGCCGAACTCGGCGCAGTTCTTGCGCAGCGTCTCCAGCTGGGCCCGGGAGACCGGGTCCGCGATCGGCTTGTCGATGTCGAGGGTCGGGGTGTTGTGGTCCTCGGTCGCGATGGTGAGGTCGAGACGGCGCACCGGGCGGCCGTTCTGTCGCAGGCCGTCGAAGGCCTGCGGGCTGGTCACCTCGTGCAGGAGGTGGAGATCGATGAAGAGGAGGTCGGGCTCGCCCTCGGCGCGCCGGACGACGTGGTCGTCCCAGACCTTCTCCGCGAGTGTCCTACCCATCGCTTTCCCTCCGGCCGGCGAACGTCCACCGGCCCAACTAGAGATCTTGAGGAGACGGCTCCCGGCCCCTGGTCACGGGCGTCCGTCATCCGGCCCGTTCGGTCAGCGGGCCGCTGTGGATACAAGGGTTGCGCGTCTCACGGAAAAAGGAACTTGCGTTTCACAGAGTGAGACGTGAGTATCGTTTCATGGACAACAGTAGCGGCGTCGGCGTTCTGGACAAGGCAGCCCTTGTCCTGAGCGCCCTGGAGTCCGGTCCGGCCACCCTCGCGGGGTTGGTGGCGGCCACCGGACTGGCACGACCGACGGCCCACCGACTGGCCGTGGCCCTGGAGCACCACCGCATGGTGGCACGTGACATGCAGGGCCGTTTCATTCTGGGCCCCCGGCTCGCCGAGCTGGCCGCGGCCGCCGGCGAGGACCGCCTCCTCGCGACGGCGGGCCCGGTGCTCACGCACCTGCGGGACGTCACCGGCGAGAGCGCCCAGCTCTACCGCCGCCAGGGCGACATGCGCATCTGCGTCGCCGCGGCGGAGCGCCTGTCCGGCCTCAGGGACACCGTTCCGGTCGGCTCGACCCTCACCATGAAGGCCGGCTCCTCCGCGCAGATCCTGATGGCCTGGGAGGAGCCCGAGCGCCTGCACCGGGGCCTGCAGGGCGCCCGCTTCACGGCGACCGCCCTGTCGGGCGTACGGCGCCGCGGCTGGGCCCAGTCCATCGGTGAGCGCGAGCCGGGCGTCGCGTCCGTCTCGGCGCCCGTACGCGGCCCGTCCAACCGCGTGGTGGCCGCCGTCTCCGTCTCGGGTCCCATCGAGCGCCTGACCCGCCACCCCGGCCGGATGCACGCCCAGGCGGTCATCGACGCCGCCGCCCGCCTCTCGGAGGCGCTGCGCCGCTCGGGCTGACCCCCGGACCCCGGGAACCCGTACGGGGAGGGCCCGCCTCAACGCCGCGGCAGACCCTCCCCGCCCCCCCGCCCCCGGTTCAGCCGGTCTTCTCGCCCACCGTCTCCTGCTGCGAGCGGTAGGAGAACCGGTCCTTGGCGTACCGGCCCCGCCTCTCCAACGGCACCTGCCCGTGCGCGGCGGCGAGACCGAACGCCGGCATGTCCCCGTAGATCGCCTCGTACGACCCCTCCGGCACGACGTACGCCTCGTGCCAGATGCCCACTCGCCCGCGCAGCTTCCCCTTGCGTTCCTTGTGGTTGAACGCGGTCCACACCTTGTGGTGCCACGCGTCCGGCGCGCTCGCGTAGGCGTACAGCTTCTCCTTGGACTCCCAGTACTGCACGACGTAGTACGTGCGCGGCGAGGCCGTCAGCAGGACCCGGCTGAGCAGGCCCCGCGCCGGGTCCTGCGCCAGCTCCCGCAGCATGCGCAGCATGCCGAGCAGCACGGGCAGCCACAGGTGGACCGCCCAGAAACGGTTGATGCGCATGCCGATCAGCAGGACGACGACGTCGCCCTTCGCATTGGCGGTCGTACGGGACACCATGACGATTCCCCTCGTTGGTGAGTGGCGCTATCCGATTCGCATGCTTGGATAGTGCCGGTATCCCAGAAGGAGCGCAAGACATGCGGCTCGCCGAACTGAGCAGACGCAGCGGTGTGTCCACCGCGACGATCAAGTACTACCTGCGCGAAGGCCTGTTGGCGCCCGGCCGGCAGATCAACACGACGACCGCCGAGTACGACGAGGGGCATCTGCGCCGGCTGCGGCTGGTGCGGGCGATGATCCAGGTGGGCCAGATCCCGGTGGCGACGGTCCGGGAGGTGCTCGGACACGTCGACGACGACTCCCTGGGCCGTACGATCCGCCTCGGCGCGGCACTGTGGACCTTGCCGCAGCTGCCGGAGCCGGACGAGGACGACGAGTACGTCCGGGCGGCACACCGGGAGGTGGCCGCGCTCCTGAACCGGCTCGGGTGGGAGAACGCCAAACAGCTGACGACGATCTCACCCTCGTACCGCTCGCTGGTGGTCGCGGTGGCCGCGTTCCGCCGGCTGGGCTACGACTGGGGCGCCGAACAGCTCGCGCCGTACGCGGAGTTGATGCACCGGACGGCCGCCCTCGACCTGGACTCCCTGGAGACCTATCCGTCGGACGCGGAGCGGGTCGAGTTCGCGCTCCTGGGGGCGATCCTCCACGAGCCCGCCCTGCGGGCGCTGCACCGGCTGGCCCAGGAGGAGGAGTCGGCGCGTCGGTACGGCTACGAGTGAACCGCGCACACGCCGCAGGCCCCCCGCCGAAGCGGAGGGCCTGCGTCTGTGTACCCCCGACCGGATTCGAACCGGCGCTACCGCCTTGAGAGGGCGGCGTGCTAGGCCGCTACACAACGGGGGCGTGGATCTTGCAAGCGTTGCGTACCGCATCGCCGCAGATCCGAGCTGGTCTACCTGGACTCGAACCAAGACTAACTGAACCAGAATCAGTCGTGCTGCCAATTACACCATAGACCAATGTGGTTTAGACCAGTTCGTACCCCCGACCGGATTCGAACCGGCGCTACCGCCTTGAGAGGGCGGCGTGCTAGGCCGCTACACAACGGGGGCCCTAGCGATCCCGAGTTGATCGAGATCCGTACCCCCGACCGGATTCGAACCGGCGCTACTGCCTTGAGAGGGCAGCGTGCTAGGCCGCTACACAACGGGGGCGATGCAGATGAGCTCTGCGAGCTGGCCTACCTGGACTCGAACCAAGACTAACTGAACCAGAATCAGTCGTGCTGCCAATTACACCATAGGCCACTGGAACGCAAGCCCCTGGTGGGGATCTTGTTCTAGTTCGCTCCTCCGGTTCCGGCCTTTCGGCCCGCTCCCCGGCGGCGCAGGAAGAACATTACCCGAAGGTGGACGGGGCTCCAAAACGGGTATCGGCGCCGAGGAGCGCGGGGAGTTCGGCGAGGGAGGCGATCCGGCGCGGGCCGGAGTGCGCGTCGTCGCTGGTGCAGAGGCCGCCGCGGTCGATCCACACGGACAGCAGCCCGGCGTCCGCGGCACCGCGCCCGTCGATCTCCGGGTGGTCGCCGACATAGGCGACCTCGCTCGGGGTGAGCCCCAGCGCGTCGCAGGCCGCCAGGAAGGCGCCGGCCTCCGGCTTGGAGACGCCGAGTTCGGCGGCGCACAGGATGACCTCGAAGCGGTCGTGCACGCCGAGGACGCGCAGTTTGCGGTCCTGGACGGTGAGGCTGGAGTTGGAGAGCACGGCGTGCCGGTGGCTGGCGGCGAGCGCCTCCAGTGCGGGCAGGACGTCCGGGAAGAGCGCCCAGGCGGCCTCGTAGTGACGCATGTAGCGCCCGAACCACGCGTCCGCCTCCGCGTCGCTCAGCGCCTCGCCCAGGAACACGCGGATGCGTTCCCGCCGCTGCCCCTCGAAGGTGACCTCGCCCGCCGAGAACCGCGCCCACTGCTGGTCGGTGATCTCCCGCCACCGCGCGACGGCCTCCGCCGCGGTGCCGTACCCGTCGAGCAGCCCCTCGGCGGCGAGATGCGCTCCCATACCGACCCGGTCGGCGGTGCTGTAGTCGAAGAGGGTGTCGTCGACGTCCCAGACAACGGCTCTGATCGGCATGCCACCGACAGTACCCCCGAGCGGGCTGGGGGTTCGGGGGTTATCCCCCGATGGACGCAGCGTCGACAACGGCTCTGATCACCCTCACGGACTGGCACACTGCGGCCATGAGCGAGTACCGAGTCCAGTACACCGTCGAGGCCCGGGCGGCCTACGACGACCTGCCCCCTCGCGCCGGGCCGATCTGGACAGGGCGGTTCGGGTCCTGGCCCGTGACCCGTTTCGGAAGCACGCGACCGCGCCGTTGGGCCCCGGAGAGCATCTGCGCCGGGCATACGTCGCCCCCGGACTGATGCTGGAGTACATGGTGGCCGGCGCGATCATGGTCGTCGTCGTGCTGGAGGTCTTCGACGAGAGCGCCTACCTGATCGACGAAGCCGACGCGCAGTGACCGGAACGCGAGGGGGCGGCGCCCGGAGTCCCGGGTGCCGCCCCCTCGTCTGTGCGTGAGCTACGCGGTCAGCTTCGTCCGGGCCGCGTCGATCCTCGCCAGTGTCTTCTCCTTGCCCAGGATCTCCAGGGACTCGAAGAGGGGGAGGCCGACCGTGCGGCCGGTGACGGCCACGCGGACGGGGGCCTGGGCCTTGCCGAGCTTGAGACCGTGGGTCTCGCCGGCGGCCAGGACGGCCTCCTTCAGGGACTCCGGGGAGGTCCAGTCCGCCGACTCGAGCTTCTCGCGGGCCGTCGCGAGCAGCGCGTCGCTGCCCTCCTTCATCGCCTTGGTCCACGACGCCTCGTCGAAGACCGGCTCCGGCAGGAACAGGAAGTCGACGTTGTCCGTGATCTCGGAGAGGACCTTCAGCCGGGTCTGCGCGTGCGGAGCCATCGCCTGCCACTTCGACTCGTCGAAGTCCTCCGGGGCCCAGGGGGCGAACGGAGCCCGGAGCCAGGGGGCGCAGCGCTCCGTGAAGTCCTTCACGTCGAGCAGACGGATGTGGTCGGCGTTGATCGCCTCGCACTTCTTGAGGTCGAAGCGCGCCGGGTTGGGGTTCACGTCGGCGACGTCGAAGGCCGCGACCAGCTCGTCGGTGCTGAAGATGTCCTGGTCGGCCGAGAGCGACCAGCCCAGCAGGGAGAGGTAGTTGAGCAGCCCCTCCGGGAGGAAGCCGCGCTCCCGGTAGAGGTTGAGGGAGGACTGCGGGTCGCGCTTCGACAGCTTCTTGTTGCCCTCGCCCATGACGTAGGGCAGGTGACCGAAGGCCGGGATCCCCTTCGCGATGCCGAGCTCGATCAGCGCCTTGTAGAGGGCGATCTGGCGCGGGGTGGAGGAGAGCAGGTCCTCGCCGCGCAGGACGTGGGTGATCTCCATCAGGGCGTCGTCGACCGGGTTGACCAGCGTGTACAGCGGGGTGCCGTTCGCGCGGACGATGCCGTAGTCCGGCACGTTCTCCGGCGTGAAGGTCAGCTCGCCGCGGACCAGGTCGGTGAAGGTGATCGTCTCGTCGGGCATCCGGAAGCGGACGATCGGGGTGCGGCCCTGGGCCTTGTACTCCGCCACCTGCGCCTCGGTGAGGTCGCGGCAGTGGCCGTCGTAGCCGGACGGCTTGCCGGCCGCGCGGGCGGCCTCGCGGCGGGTGTCCAGCTCCTGCTGGGAGCAGTAGCAGTGGTAGGCGTGCCCGGCGTCCAGGAGCTTCGCGGCGACATCGGCGTAGAGGTCCATGCGCTGCGACTGCCGGTAGGGCGCGTGCGGGCCGCCGATCTCGGGGCCCTCGTCCCAGTCGAAGCCCAGCCAGCGCATCGCGTCGAGCAGCTGCTCGTACGACTCCTCGGAGTCGCGGGCCGCGTCGGTGTCCTCGATGCGGAAGACGAGCGTGCCCTGGTGGTGGCGGGCGAAGGCCCAGTTGAACAGGGCGGTGCGGACGAGGCCCACATGGGGGTTACCGGTGGGCGACGGGCAGAACCGTACTCGGACGGCGGGGGCGGGTGCGCTAGCCACGCTTGACAACCTTGTTGGTGAGAGTGCCGATGCCTTCGATGGTGACGGCGACCTCGTCGCCGACGGTGAGCGGCCCGACGCCTGCCGGGGTGCCCGTGAGGATCACGTCGCCGGGGAGCAACGTCATGGCCTCGGAGATGTTGACGATCAGATCCGCGATGGAGTGGATCATCTCGCTGGTGCGGCCGAGCTGGCGTTGTTCGCCGTTGACCGTGAGCTGGAGGGTGAGGTCGGAGGCCGTGGCGAGGTCGAGGTCGGTCTCCACCCAGGGGCCGAGCGGGCAGGAGGTGTCGAAGCCCTTGGCCCGCGCCCACTGCTTCTCGCGCCGCTGGACGTCACGGGCGGTGACGTCGTTCGCGCAGGTGTAGCCGAAGATCACGTCGGCCACGCGCTCGCGTGGGACCTCGCGGCACAGCCGGCCGATGACCACGGCCAGCTCGGCCTCGTGGTGCAGTTCCTCGGAGAACGAGGGGTACTGGATGTCGTCGCCGGGGCCGATCACCGAGGTGGACGGCTTGAAGAAGGCGAAGGGGGCGTCGGGCACCTCGTTGCCCAGCTCCCTCGCGTGCTCGGCGTAGTTGCGGCCGAAGGCGACGACCTTGTTGGGGAGCACCGGCGGCAGCAGCCTGACCTTGCTCAGGGGCACCTTCGTACCGGAGAGCTCGAAGTCCGCGAACGGGATGCCCTTGATGATGTCGAGCACGAGCTCTTCGGGCCTGTCGCCCTCGACCGCGCCGAAGGCGACGTTCCCGTCGATGGAGAATCTGGCGATGCGCACGGGATGCTGCGCCCCTCACTGAGCCGACTGGAGTCTGACGCTCCAGGCTAGCGCGGTGGGGTGGCCCCGCCTCGCGCATTACCGTCCGCGCGAGGCCGCGGCATAAGATCGCGGGAGCTTTGAATGATCTACGCCCCGCGCGCGTACTACTCGGCGACGGAAGCCGTGGTGGGGACCTCGACGAGGATGGTGCGCCTGGGGTTGGCGGTCTGGGTGGGAAGATCGACGGAGTGCTCCGGCTGCTCCGGGGTCCGCAGAGCTTCGGCGTCCTCGAGGTGGGCCAGCGTCGTGCGCCGCGGGTTGGCTATGTTGCGGAACATCATCGTCGTCTTCACGGTTGTACTTGACCTCGTCGTCCGTGGCGGGTTGGCAGTTGCCTGCACTTTGTAAAGCGTCAGGCTAAACATCCAATTCCCCTCCGGCGGGACGAACTCCCCTTGATCAGCATGTGAGTTTGCTCACGGCGTCCCAGACAAAGCGGTCAATTCAGGCCCACAATCCACCCCAACGAAACGGACATTGGCCCCCTGAAGCCATCATTCCGCTCCTGATCATGGCGACTGGGACACCCCTCGCCGCCGGGGGACTCGCGGGCATAAGTCCGTTATGGGGGAGACCTGTCTCTACGTCTGGTGACCCGGCACTCACGTGCTGTCACGTAGGTCACGGCATGGCCCATGAGCCTTGTTGGAGATCCGGCACTGTGCTGGAATGCCACGGACCGCCGCAGGATCTAGCCGGCGCACAGGGGGCGCTGCGAAAGCGCCGAGTGGCGGCGAAGAAGGGGGAACCGGCGCCGGTCACTCACGACTACCCGGGGGGCGCGTTCAGGGCGTTCCCCACAACGCCGACACCGTGTCTTTCCGTTCACGCGGAGGGGCGCCTGGTCCAGAGGTTGCGACGCTAGTGCAGGGACGTTTCAAGAGGGATGGCAGTGCTTCGGCGGAGCCGGAGCCGCACGGCGGGACTGCCCCCAGCAAAGGCAGCTCCTCGCCCCAGCACGCCCAGAACCCGGGCCCGGCCCCGTCCGGCGACGGCGGTGAGCGCCCCGGGCGCCCCGGCGCGTCGGCACCTTCGGGTTCACCGGCCCCCGCCCCGGCGGTCAAGCCACCCCAGGGCGCGAGCGGCCCCGGCTCACGCGTCGCGCTGCGCAACTGGCGCATCTCCACGCGTCTGGTGTCGCTGCTCGCGCTGCCGGTGGTCGCCGCAACCTCGCTGGGCGCCCTGCGCATCAGCGACAACATGAACACCATCCAGCAGCTCGACGACATGAAGCTGCTGACGGACATGACCAAGCAGGCGACCGAGCTGGCCGCCGCCCTCCAGGAGGAGCGCGACCAGTCCGCCGGCCCGCTGGCGCACGGCTCGAAGTCCAGCGACTACACGGTCAAGGGCTACCGGGACAAGACCGACCGGGCCAAGCAGAACTTCATCGACGCCGCCGAGCAGATCGACACCACCACCAAGAACGGATCGCTCCAGGGCGTCCGGGAGAGCCTCGTCGGCGTGGTCGGCGACCTCGAGCAACTGTCGAAGATCCGCTCCACGGCGTACGAGACCCGGCTGAACTCCTCCCAGACGGTCGAGGCCTACCACCGCCTCATCACGCACCTGCTGAGCCTCTCCCAGGACATGGCCGAGGCCACCAGCAACTCCGAGATGATCCAGCGCACGCGCTCCCTGGCCGCCTTCTCCTCGGCCAAGGAGTACGCGTCCATGCAGCGCGCGGTCCTCGCGGCGGCGCTGCCCGCGAACAACACCACGACCGGCCAGCTCTCCGAGAACGACCGTCTGTACGCCCAGTCGGCGCTGGAGAGCCAGAAGTCCGACCTGCGCAGCTTCCGGAGCATCTACGGCACGGACAAGGCCACCGCTCTTCTCAAGCCCATCGAGGAGAACAACGCCACCATCCAGGCCACGGACACCTACGCCAGCCGCGCCCTGGCCGCCCAGAACGGCCTGAACGACCTGCAGAAGCGGTCCTACCAGGACTGGGTGGACGACAGCTCGACGAAGATCGAGCAGATGAAGAAGATCGAGCACACCCTGCTCCAGGACATGGAGCAGAAGGCCCGCTCGCTGCGCTCCGCCTCCGAGCAGGAGGCGATCATCTCCGGTGCGCTGATCCTGCTGGTGCTCGGCGTCTCCCTCGTCGGCGCCTTCGTCATCGCCCGCTCCATGATCCGCTCGCTGCGCCGCCTGCAGGAGACCGCCAACAAGGTCGCCCAGGACCGCCTGCCCGAGCTGGTCAAGCAGTTGTCCGAGTCGGACCCGCAGGACGTCGACACCTCCGTCGAGTCGGTCGGTGTGCACTCCCGGGACGAGATCGGCCAGGTGGCCGCGGCCTTCGACGACGTTCACCGCGAGGCGGTCCGCCTCGCCGCCGAGCAGGCCCTGCTGCGGGGCAACGTCAACGCGATGTTCACCAACCTCTCGCGCCGCTCCCAGGGCCTCATCCAACGTCAGCTCTCGCTCATCTCCGAACTGGAGTCCCGCGAGGCCGACCCGGACCAGCTGTCCTCGCTGTTCAAGCTCGACCACCTCGCGACGCGTATGCGCCGTAACGGTGAGAACCTCCTCGTCCTCGCGGGTGAGGAGCCCGGCCGCCGCTGGACCCGTCCGGTCCCGCTGGTCGACGTGCTCCGCGCCGCCGCGTCCGAGGTGGAGCAGTACGAGCGCATCGAACTGGCCGCCGTGCCGACCACCGAAGTGGCCGGCCGGGTGGTCAACGACCTCGTGCACCTGCTCGCCGAGCTGCTGGAGAACGCGACCTCGTTCTCCTCGCCGCAGACCAAGGTCAAGGTCACCGGTCACGCGCTGCCCGACGGCCGCGTCCTGATCGAGATCCACGACACCGGTATCGGCCTCTCGCCCGAGGACCTCGCGGCGATCAACGAGCGGCTCGCCTCGCCGCCCACCGTGGACGTCTCCGTCTCCCGCCGCATGGGTCTGTTCGTGGTCGGCCGGCTGTCCCAGCGGCACGGCATCCGCATCCAGCTGCGCCCCTCCGACTCCGGTGGTACGACCGCGCTGGTCATGCTGCCCGTGGACGTCGCCCAGGGCGGCAAGAAGCCGCAGGGCAAGCCCGGTCAGGGCGGTCCGGGCGGTGTCGGTGGTCCGGCCGCCGCGCAGGCCGCCGCCGGTGTGGCCGCGGCACGGCGTCAGGCCGGCGCGGGCGCGCCGGGCGGTCCCGCCCTCGGGGCCGGCGCCGGTGGCGGTCTGCTCGGGGCCGGTCAGGGGCCGCGAGCCGCACTGCCGGGCGCCGGCGGCAACGGCCGTCCGGGCGCACCGGGCGGTGCGCGGGGACCGCAGGCTCCCGGCCAGCAGGGCCGGCCGGCTCCCGCGGGCGCAGGTGCCGGCTTCGGCCAGGCGCCGGGTGCGCCGCAGGGCATGCAGGCCGCGGGCATGGGCGGCACGGGTCAGGGCCAGGACAGCTTCGGCGGCGCTCGTGGCGCCGTACCGCCGCAGTCCCCCCGCTCCGAGCAGCAGCCCAAGGAGGGCCGCGGCCGGCGTGGGCGTCAGCCGCAGCTTCCGGGCCGTGGTGGTCCGCGGGCCGAGCTGCCCGGCGGCAACCCGCAGCAGCGCACGCCGAGCTGGAGCGACGAGAACGCGCAGCCGCCGCTGCCGCGCGCCTCGCTCGACACCCCGCGCGGTCATGACGAGACGTCCCGGATGCCGCGCGTCGACGACCTCCAGGGTCCGGGCGCGACGACGGAGATGCCGGCGATCGGCCGGGGCGCCGACGACTTCGGCCGTCCCGACTTCGGTAACAACCCCCAGAACACGGGCCAGTTCGCCCGTCCGGGTGCGGACACCTCGCACAACACCGGGCAGTTCAACTTGCCGGGCGCGGAATCGCCGCAGAACAACGGTCAGTTCGGCCGACAGGACTTCGGAGGCGCGCAGCCCGGTGCGGGCGGCTCGCAGAACCCGGGCCAGTTCGTCCGCTCGGACGTCTTCGGTGCGCCGAACGGTCGTAACAACCCGAACAACCCGGCGAACACGGGCCAGTTCGCGAGCCCGTCGGCGTACGACCCGAGCTCCACCGGCCAGTTCGCCACACCGGGCTTCGACGGCGGTTCCACCGGCCAGTTCGAGCGCCCGCAGAACGGCGGCGCCGACTTCGGTGCCCCGCGTCCGCCCGCCCCGCAGCGTCCGCAGCAGCGGCCCGCCCACCAGGAGCCCGAGGCACTGCCGCCGGCGTCCGGCCCGGGCGACGGCCGTACCCCGCTGTACGACACGCTGGAGACCAACTGGTTCCACGGCGGACCGGGCGGCCAGGGCGGTCCGCGGAGCAACGGCAACGGCTCCGGCCCCGCCCCCCAGCAGCCGTCGGCTCCCGCCGCGGCTCCCCAGCGTCCCGCGACCTCCTCCTGGCGCACCTCGCCGAACGACGACCTCGTCCGGCAGGCGGAGCGTGTCAGGCAGCCGGCCGCGGGCGGCGTCACCACCTCCGGCCTGCCGCGCCGGGTGCCCCGGGCGAACCTCGTTCCGGGCACGGCTCAGCAGCAACAGCACCAATCGGGTCCGGCTGTCTCGCGTGCGCCTGACGACGTACGCGGCCGTCTGACCAATCTCCGTCGGGGCATCGCGCAGGGTCGCCAGGCCGGTACCGGTACCGGCCAGACCGGCAGTTTCCCGAGCCCCACTCACCAGCAGGAGCGATAGTTGAGCCAGATGAGCCAGGCGGCACAGAACCTCAACTGGTTGATCACCAACTTCGTGGACAACACCCCCGGTGTGTCCCACACCGTCGTCGTCTCCGCCGACGGTCTTCTTCTGGCGATGTCGGAAGGCTTTCCGCGGGACCGTGCCGACCAGCTGGCGGCCGTCGCGTCCGGGCTCACCTCGCTGACGGCCGGGGCCTCCCGGATCTTCGAGGGCGGCAACGTGGCGCAGACGGTCGTCGAGATGGAGCGCGGGTTCCTCTTCCTCATGTCCGTCTCGGACGGCTCGTCCCTGGCCGTGCTCGCACACCCCGAGTGCGACATCGGCCTGGTCGGCTACGAGATGGCGCTGCTCGTCGACCGGGCAGGTGCGGTCCTCACACCGGACCTGCGGGCCGAACTACAGGGCAGTCTGCTCCACTGACCTGCCCAGGATCCACCCCCCTCACCACATCACCGTCCGGCCGCCACAATCCCCCCACCGGCCCCGTCAGACGGCCAGCCCGACCGACTTGCTGTCCCGCCCGGAGGATTCATGACCCCGCCCACCGCCTCTCATGATCCGTACGCGGAGCCGTACGAGGATGAGGGCGACCAGCCGCTGGTACGTCCGTACGCGATGACCGGCGGCCGGACCCGGCCGCGCTACCAGCTCGCCATCGAGGCACTGATCAGCACCACGGCCGACCCGGCAGCGCTCATGGGGCTGCTCCCGGAGCACCAGCGCATCTGCCACCTGTGCCGTGAGGTCAAGTCGGTCGCAGAGGTGTCGGCGCTCCTGGCCATGCCGTTGGGCGTGGCCCGGATTCTCGTCGCGGACCTGGCCGAGGCCGGGCTCGTCGCCATCCACCAGCCGGGTGGCGACGAGACGACCGGTGCGCCGGACGTGACACTGCTCGAAAGGGTGCTCAGTGGACTTCGCAAGCTCTGACGGAGGGCGGGCGACCACCTCCGCGAAGATCGTGGTGGCGGGTGGCTTCGGCGTCGGCAAGACCACGTTCGTGGGCGCCGTCTCCGAGATCAACCCGCTGCGCACCGAGGCCGTGATGACGTCCGCGTCAGCGGGCATCGACGACCTCACCCACACCGGGGACAAGACCACCACCACGGTGGCCATGGACTTCGGCCGCATCACCCTCGACCAGGACCTGATCCTCTACCTGTTCGGTACGCCGGGTCAGGACCGCTTCTGGTTCATGTGGGACGACCTGGTCCGTGGTGCGATCGGCGCGGTGGTGCTCGTGGACACCCGGCGCCTGGCCGACTGCTTCCCGGCGGTCGACTACTTCGAGAACAGCGGTCTGCCCTTCGTGGTCGCGCTCAACGGCTTCGACGGACACCAGCCCTACCAGCCCGAGGAGGTGCGCGAGGCCTTGCAGATCGGTCCCGACACCCCCATCATCACCACCGACGCCCGGCACCGGGCCGATGCCAAGAGCGCGCTGATCACGCTGGTCGAGCACGCGCTGATGGCACGGCTGAGGTAGCCCCAAATTCGCCATGCCGTACGGCAGTTGTCGTAGACGCATCGGAGCCGGCTGTGGCCTTTGACACGGTCGGCCCCGGTGTTCATAACGTTTCGGCAGAGGTATCGGGTGGTACGGCCACGCGTCGTTGCCACCCGGTACCGCTGCGCACACACAGGCCCCGTCTTTTGACGGGGCTCGTTCTTTATGACCGTTTTATCTGGGGCTTACATCACATGGAATCCGCGCTTTCCACTGTTTGGAAGAGCGCTGGTCGTCGTGCTGGAATGCCTGAACTGCCTATTGGTCAAAGACGTACTCAGTAGTACTGCGTACTCAATGGCGTACTGGGCTCTGAGACACTGCGGCACAACGTTGGTGCCCGCCGCCGAGAGGTTGTTGGTCGAGTGAGGCGAAGCAAGAACGGTCCCGAGCCGTCGGCACGGGGCAACTTCACCCCGCCGCCGCGCGGAGCGGCGCCCGCCCCTGTGCCCGTGCCGGAGCCCACGGCCGCGCCCGCTTCGAGCGGCGGCCGTTTCTCCCCGCGCAACTGGCGAGTGCCGACCCGGCTGAACGCGATCCTGCTCATACCCGTGGGCGTGGGTCTCGTCATGGGCGGCTTCCAGGTGAAGAACTCGATCGACACCTGGCAGAACGCCAAGGACGCGGAGAACACCGCGCGCCTGGTGCGCGCCGCCCTGACGTACAGCAACGCCGTGGTCGTCGAGCGGGACACGACCGCGGCACCGTTGCTCAAGGGCAAGAGCCAGACCGCGGACGACAAGGCGCTCGTCGCCAAGATCCGCAAGCAGACGGACGACGCGGCCGGCGCGTTCGACGAGGCCGTCAAGAGCATGCCGAACCGGCCCAACCTGGTGCGCCGCCTGGAGCGCTTCCGCAAGGTGGAGCCGCAACTGCAGCAGATCCGCGCGGCGGCCTACACGTCGAAGTTCACCGGCGTGCAGACCGAAGAGGCCTACGTCAACATCGAGCACCCGCTGCTCGAGTTCTCCAACGAGCTCGGCCTCGGCACCGGCAACATCACCAGCTACGGCCGCTCCGTCTACGCCATCGCGCTCGCCAAGGGAGCCCTCTCCCTCGAGCGCGCCATCGGCATGCACCTCCTGGTGAGCCCGGGCCCCAGCGCCAAGAGCCTGTCCCTGCAGCGCACCGCCCTCACCTCGTACGCCTACCTGGAGGGCATCGCCATCCAGGAGTACCAGGCCGGCGGCACCGACGAGGACCTCGCGAAGCTCAACACGGCCGAGAAGCAGATCCAGGCCGACGGCGCGGCGATGGCCAAGCAGGCCGCCGCGGACGCGGCCGCCAAGAACGAGACGTACGTGCCGCCGCCGTCCAACCCGACGGACATGATCGCGGCGATGTCGCAGCTGCAGACCACGGACCCGGCGGCCCGGGCCACGCTGGCCGGGAAGGGCATCACCGCCCAGAACTGGTGGGGGGTCACCACCCTCAAGTTCGACGCGTACCGCAAGCTCGAGGAGAGCAAGGCCGACATCGCGGTGAGCGAGGCGTCGTCCATCGCCGACAACGCCAAGCGTGACGCCCTGATCACCGGCGCCGTCGTGGTCGTCGCCCTGCTGCTCGCGTTCATCCTGGCCGGCGCGGTCGCCCGGCAGATGTCCCGCTCGATGCGCCAGCTGCGCAACGCGGCCTTCGGTATCGCCGAGCAGCGGCTGCCGATGCTGGTCGACCAGCTCTCGCGCACCGATCCCGGCCGGGTCGACACCCGGGTCGCCCCGATCCCGATCCACACCAAGGACGAGATCGGCGAGGTGGCCCGCGCCTTCGACCAGGTCCACCGCGAAGCCGTACGACTCGCCTCCGAGCAGGCCCTGCTGCGGGGCAACATCAACGCGATCTTCACCAACCTGTCCCGGCGCAACCAGTCGCTGATCGAGGGCCAGCTGACCCTGATCACCGACCTGGAGAACAACGAGGCCGATCCGGACCAGCTGGAGAACCTCTTCCGCCTGGACCACCTCGCGACCCGTATGCGCCGCAACGGCGAGAACCTCCTCGTCCTCGCCGGCGAGGAACCCGGCCGCCGCTGGGACCAGCCGGTCCCGCTGGTCGACGTGCTGCGCGCCGCCTCCTCCGAGGTGGAGCAGTACGAGCGCATCGAGCTGTCCGGCGTCCCGGAGGCCGAGATCCACGGCCGTGCGGTCACCGACCTCGTGCACCTGCTGGCCGAGCTGCTGGAGAACGCGACGACGTTCTCCTCCCCGCAGACCAAGGTCCGCGTCACCGCGACCCGTCTCCCCGACGGCCGCATCATGATCGAGATCCACGACAAGGGCATCGGCCTGACCGCCGAGGACTTCGCGGACATCAACCACAAGCTCGCGAACCCGCCCACCGTGGACGCCGCGATCTCCCAGCGCATGGGTCTGTTCGTGGTCGGCCGCCTCTCCGACCGGCACGGCATCCGGGTCCAGCTGCGCCCCTCCGGCGAGCAGGCCGGCACCACCTCGCTGGTGATGCTGCCCGACGCGATCACCCACGGCGGTGGCGGCGAGCAGCAGATCAACCGCGACGAGTTCACCGTCTCGCAGATCATCCCGGAGCAGAACTACCACGGCGAGGACTTCAACACCGGTCTGCCGATGCGCACGGCCGCGGAGCTCGGCTTCGACGACAGCCGATACGCCGACGTCCCCGACGACATCCGCGAGCTCGACCCGGTCGGCCGCTCGCTGATGCGCGAGGAGCGCCGGGCCGCGCTGGAGGCGCAGAACACGCAGGACCAGCCGGAGCAGGAGTCGCACGAGAGCCCGCAGTTCCCGGACCCCTTCGAGGCCCAGCCGACCGCCTACGACAACGGCCACGGCGGCTACCGCGACCAGCAGACGGGCGCCTTCGACCCGCGCCCGGCGTACGAGGAGCAGCAGCAGGCGCCGTACGAGGAGCAGAGCGCCGCGTACGACAGTCAGGCCCAGCTGCCGTCGTACGAGGAGCCGTACTTCGCTTCGAACGGCTCGGCGCCCCAGGCCGACGGCTTCTCGTCCAACGGCGGCTACCCCGACCCCGCGTACGCGGAGCCGACCCAGGAGGAGCCCGCCGCCGCGCACTCCACCGCCCCGGAGTCCTTCCCGGCCTTCGAGCAGCGCCGCTACCAGGACGACTGGCCCCAGCAGGACAGCTATCAGAACGGCTACCCGGACCAGTACGCTCCGGAGGCGGAGCCCGCGCAGGCCGCTGACGCGAGTGAGCGGGACCGCGTAGGCTTCGACCGACCGGGACCGGCCCCCTCCGCCGTCCACGAGCTGACCGACGCCGGGCTGCCCCGCCGCGGATCCTTCGGGACCGGCACCAGCGGTGCGAACGGCACGCGGCACGTGAACCAGGAACCGTCGGTCTCGGCTCCGGCTCCGGAAAGCAACGGCGACACCAGCAGCTGGCGTTCGGCGAACGACGCACGCTGGCAGCAGGCCGCGCAGCTGCGCAAGCCCAAGGCGGGCGGGGTCACCTCCTCCGGCCTGCCGCGGCGGGTGCCCAAGGCCAACCTGGTCGAGGGAGCCGCCGAGACCACCCCCCAGGGAGGTCCGCAGATCTCCCGCGCCCCGGAGGACGTCCGGGGCAGGCTGAGCAACCTGCGGCGGGGCGTCCAGCGCGGACGCAGCGCCGGCGCAGGCAGTGAAACGAACGGTCAGGGCTTCGGTTCTGACAGCACCTACAACCAGGAGCGTTAGTGTGAGCCCGATGAGCCAGGCGGCACAGAACCTGAACTGGTTGATCACCAACTTCGTGGACAACACCCCGGGGGTGTCCCACACGGTGGTGGTCTCCGCCGACGGACTCCTTCTGGCGATGTCCGAAGGCTTCCCGCGCGACCGGGCCGACCAGCTCGCGGCCGTCGCCTCCGGTCTGACGTCTCTGACGGCAGGCGCCTCCCGGATCTTCGAGGGCGGCAGCGTGAACCAGACTGTTGTGGAGATGGAGCGGGGATTCCTGTTCATCATGTCCATCTCCGACGGTTCCTCGCTCGCGGTTCTCGCACATCCGGAGGCGGACATCGGTCTCATCGGGTACGAGATGGCCCTTCTGGTGGACCGTGCCGGTACGGTCCTGACGCCGGATCTCCGCGCGGAGCTCCAGGGCAGCCTGCTCAACTGACAGACAGACGGTGCGTTTTGGCGTCCCGGGGCCGTAAGGTTTCGGGACGCGGCTCCACAGGGATTGGGTGCCCGGCACAGTCGGAGGAGGAGAAAGTGGCAACACCCCCAGGCGGTTCGAATTCGGGCAACTGGTCGTACGGCCCTGCCCAGGGCCACGGCGACGGTGCTCAGAACCCGAACCGTTACAACTTCCCCTCCGCCCCGACCCCGCGGCACCAGCAGCCGTACGCGCCCCAGGGTCCCGGCCCGTCGCCGTACGACCAGCCGCCCGCGCCGCGCATCCAGCCCGTGCAGCCGCACCGACGCTCCCCTGAGCCGGCGCCCGCGGGGGCGTCGAACAACCCCCTGGTGCGTCCGTACGCCATGACCGGCGGCCGGACGCGCCCGCGCTACCAGCTCGCCATCGAGGCGCTGGTGCACACGACCGCGCAGCCGCACCAGATGCAGGGCCAGCTGCCCGAGCATCAGCGGATCTGCAACCTCTGCCGTGAGATCAAGTCGGTGGCCGAAATCTCCGCGCTGCTGACGATCCCTCTCGGCGTGGCCAGGATCCTCGTCGCCGACTTGGCGGAGGCGGGACTGGTCGCCATCCATCAGCCCGGCGGCGACGAGAACGCCGGCGGCCAGCCAGACGTGACACTGCTCGAAAGGGTGCTCAGTGGACTTCGCAAGCTCTAGCGGCGGTCCTTCCCGCTCCACCACCTCGGCGAAGATCGTGGTGGCGGGTGGCTTCGGCGTGGGCAAGACCACGTTCGTCGGGGCCGTTTCGGAGATCAACCCGCTGCGCACAGAGGCCGTGATGACGTCCGCTTCGGCCGGCATCGACGACCTCACCCACACCGGAGACAAGACGACCACGACGGTCGCCATGGACTTCGGCCGCATCACCCTCGACCAGGACCTGATCCTCTACCTGTTCGGTACGCCGGGCCAGGACCGCTTCTGGTTCATGTGGGACGACCTGGTCCGCGGCGCGATCGGGGCGATCGTGCTGGTCGACACGCGGCGTCTCGCCGACTGCTTCCCCGCCGTCGACTACTTCGAGAACTCGGGTCTCCCGTTCGTGATCGCGCTCAACGGGTTCGACGGGAACCAGCCGTACAACCCGGACGAGGTGCGGGAGGCTCTGCAGATCGGGCCGGACACGCCGATCATCACGACGGACGCGCGGCATCGGGCGGATGCGAAGTCGGCTCTTATCACGCTGGTCGAGCACGCGTTGATGGCACGGTTGCGGTAAGTGGTACTTGCGGCCACTGGGCTGCCCCGGGCGGTTTGTTGCCGTCTGCGGGCAGCTCGTGGCTTGTCGCGCCCGCGCGGCGGAGCCGCAAATCGACACAGCTCCGTGCCCCTGGGCACGACTGAGGGCCCCTCGTTCAAGAGGGGCCCTCAGTCGTCGTACAGAAGTCAGCGCCAGCTGTGGGGGGCCCGGAAGCCGTTTTCGCGTTCCAGGCGACGCCAGACGGCCTTGGGGCGGGTCTGGTCGGCCGGGGTCTCGGCGGGCCGGGCGGCGGCGCGGGCCAGGAGGACGGCCGTGATGGCGGCGACTTCCTCGGGGTCGGCGTGGCCCTTCTCGACGCGGATGTCAGGGGTGCTCATAGGTCTCAGTCTCCGTGAGAGAGGTTTCCGCGAGGGTGTCGCGGAGGGTCCGCTGGGTTACTGCGGGGGGTTGCCGTGCTTGCGGGAGGGCAGGTCGGCGTGCTTGGTCTGCAGCATGGCCAGGGAGCGGATGAGGATCTCCCGGGTCTCGGTCGGGTCGATGACGTCGTCGACCAGGCCGCGCTCGGCGGCGTAGTACGGGTGCATCAGCTCGGACTTGTACTCCTTGACCATGCGGGCCCGCATGGCCTCGGGGTCCTCGGCACCGGCGATCTGCCGACGGAAGATGACGTTGGCGGCACCTTCGGCGCCCATCACGGCGATCTCGTTCGTCGGCCAGGCGTAGGTGAGGTCCGCGCCGATGGACTGGCTGTCCATGACGATGTAGGCACCGCCGTACGCCTTGCGCAGGATCAGCGAGATCCGCGGCACGGTCGCGTTGCAGTAGGCGTAGAGGAGCTTCGCGCCGTGGCGGATGATGCCGCCGTGCTCCTGGTCGACGCCCGGGAGGAACCCGGGGACGTCCAGGAAGGTGACGATCGGGATGTTGAAAGCGTCACACATCTGGACGAAACGCGCAGCTTTTTCCGAGGCCTCGATGTCCAGGACACCGGCGAGGGTCTGGGGCTGGTTCGCCACGATGCCGACGACCTGGCCGTCCAGCCGGGCCAGCGCGCAGATGATGTTCCGCGCCCAGCGCTCGTGGACCTCCAGGTACTCGCCGTCGTCGACGATCTCCTCGATGACCTTGGCCATGTCGTAGGGCCGGTTGCCGTCGGCCGGGACCAGGTCGAGGAGGACCTCGGAGCGGCGGTCGAGGGGGTCCGTGGGCTCGACCCGCGGGGGGTTCTCGCGGTTGTTCTGCGGGAGGAGGGAGAGGAGGTAGCGGACCTCCGCGATGCAGGTCTCCTCGTCGTCGTACGCGAAGTGGCAGACGCCGCTGGTCTCCGCATGGACGTCGGCGCCGCCGAGGCCGTTCTGGCTGATCTCCTCGCCGGTGACGGCCTTGACCACGTCCGGGCCGGTGATGAACATCTGCGAGGTCTCGCGGACCATGAAGACGAAGTCGGTGAGGGCGGGGCTGTAGGCGGCGCCGCCCGCGCACGGGCCGAGCATCACCGAGATCTGCGGGATGACGCCGGAGGCCTTGGTGTTGCGCTGGAAGATGCCGCCGTAGCCGGCGAGGGCGGAGACGCCCTCCTGGATGCGGGCGCCGGCGCCGTCGTTCAGGGAGACCAGGGGGGCTCCGGCCGCGATGGCCATGTCCATGATCTTGTGGATCTTGGTGGCGTGGGCCTCGCCCAACGCGCCGCCGAAGATGCGGAAGTCATGGGCGTAGACGAAGACCGTGCGACCCTCGACGGTGCCCCAGCCGGTGATGACGCCGTCGGTGTGCGGCTTCTTGGCCTCCAGGCCGAAGCCGGTCGCCCGGTGCCGGCGCAGTTGCTCGACCTCCCGGAAGGAGTCCGCGTCGAGCAGCAGCTCGATGCGCTCCCGCGCGGTCAGCTTGCCCTTGGCGTGCTGCGCCTCGGTCGCCTTCTCGCTCGGCCCGGCCAGCGCCTGCGCACGGATCTCGTGCAGCTCGGCGACCCGCCCCCGCGCATCGGTCGGCTCGCTCGTCGACTCACCCGGCGCCTCATCCAAAACGGTCATGTAGCGACCTTACGAAGGACACCAAGGAAAGCGAGCCGTCGACTCCGTACAGTCTCCGGACCGTTTTCCTGGTACCCCTGAACAGAACCCCGGCGGCATGCAGGCGTTCCGACTGCTCAGGGGGCCTTGGCCTTGTAGGGGTCGTACAAACCCGTCGGCCGAGAGAGACCTCACATCGACGCGTCGAGCGGTTCACCCGTTCGGGGGATCCGCCCAGGAAGAAGGGTAGCGGCCCCCCTCGTAACACTTCGCGAATGATCTTGAAACCGCAAGGGAATAGGTCTACGGTCGTTCCCGTTGACTAGTTCAAGTTTCAACATCACACCGAGGAGCATGTCATGGCGAACGACCTGACCGCGCTGACCGGCGACTACACCATCGACGCCGCCCACTCCACCATCGGCTTCACCGTCCGGCACGCCATGGTCACCAACGTCAAGGGCAAGTTCGACGAGTTCAGCGGGACACTGCACCTGGACGGCGACGACCCGTCCGCGTCCACCGCGTCCGTCGACGTCAAGATGGACAGCATCGACACGGGGTCCGCGGACCGCGACGGCCACCTCAAGAGCGCCGACTTCTTCAAGACCGACGAGTTCCCGACCATGACCTTCCGCTCCACCAAGGCGGAGTCGCTCGGCGGCGAGGACTACCGCATCACCGGTGACCTGGAGATCCTCGGCACCACCCGGCCGATCAGCATCGACCTCGAGTTCAACGGCGCCGCGAAGGACCCCTTCGGCAACGAGCGGGTCGGCTTCGAGGGCAAGGCCGAGATCAAGCGCTCCGAATGGGGCCTGACCTGGAACGCGGCGCTGGAGACCGGCGGCGTCCTGGTCTCCGACAAGATCAAGCTGAACTTCGACATCTCGGCGATCAAGAACGCCTGAGCCGCACAGCACCGGCCACCCGGGCGCCCGCCCGCTCCAGCACCGGAGGACGGCGGGCGTTCGGCGTTTCAGCCTTCTTCTGTACGGTCTTCTGTACGGAGCTGTGAGACCGCCGCCGCCAGCCGGGCCGCCCGGCCCTTCGGGGTACGGGTCGTCAGCAGCCCGAGGATCAATTGGTACCGCTCCGTCCGGCTCAGGGCGCCGAAGGCCGCCCCGGCCTCGGGGTGCTGGGCCAGGGCCGCCGCCAGGTCGTCGGGGACCTCGGCCTCCTTCTGCGACGCGTACGCCGCGGCCCATCGGCCGTCCGCCTGGGCCGCCGTCACTTCCGCGAGGCCCGCAGGGCGCATGCGGCCGGCCGCGGTCAGCTCCGCCACCCTGCGTACGTTGACCATCGACCACAGACTGCGAGGCCGGCGCGTGGTGATCAGCTGCAGGAAGTACGAGGCGTCGAGCGCCTTGCGCTGTCCCGTGATCCACCCGTGGCAGAGGCAGACGTCGTTCACCTCGGACCAGTCGACCGAGACGAGGCCCGAGCCCTTCTTGGCGACCTTCACCCACAGACCGGGGTGCGGGACGACGTGGCGAGCGGCGGCGAGCCACGCGTCCAGCTCGGCGACGGAGGCGAAGGGCAGCGCGGCCCGGGTGTCGGGAGAGGTCATGTCAGGAACCTATGCGGGCGGTAGGACGGAATCTGTCCTAGTGGCGGCCTCGCTCGGCCCTAGGACGACCTTGGCCGTGGTGGTCCTGCGCCGCACCGGCAGCAGCCACCACGCCGAGGCCACCGACAGGGCCGCGCCGACGGCGATGCCCTCCAGGCGGGTCGGCAGGAGCTGCTGGGCGTTCTGGCCGAAGTAGCCGAGCAGGAGGGAGAGGGCGCAGGTCATGCCGGCGGCCCAGTAGGCGTAGCCGAGGGGGCGCAGCCACAGGGCGACGGTCAGGACGGCGAACATCAGCGCCACGGCGGCGTGCCCGGTGACCCCGGCCACCGCCACGGCCCCCGCGAGCAGCGTGCCCGCGCACGCCCCGGCGAGCCGCTCGATCCCCTTGCGCAGGACGTCCCCGCGGCCCCGGTTGCCGCTCGCGGCGACGTACGCGGTGAGGACGACCCAGGGCCAGTGGTGGTCGAAGAGCAGGGTGCCGAGGGTGAAGGCGGCGGCGATCCCGGCGGCCATCTGCAGGGCCATACGGGTGCTGGGGCGGGGGTGGAGGCGGGAGGGGCGGCGCGGCGGCTCGGGGGCCGGTTCCGCGCGCCACGGTCCGAACCGGTCGCCGAGCGCCTGCACAAGCCAGACGCAGGCGCAGGCCAGCAGGCCGATCAACGCCGACCAACCCCAGGTGACCAGGCCGCTCTGCGCCTCGGGCGGCAGCGCAGGGCCCGGGACGACGAGGAGGGCGACGAGCGGCAGCGTCAGCAGCGTGCCGATCTTGGTGGCGAGGGGGCCGAAACGGCGAATCCAGATGGCCAGCGCCATCCAGACCGTGTAGACGGCGGCGCCGAGCGCGTAGTGGGAGACGATCAGGCGGCCGAGGAAGATCGAGACGCCGGCGGTCGCGGGCAGCAGCACCAGCGAGGTGAGCCGACGGCGGGTGTCGGCGGTGCGCTGGGTGGAGGACAGGGTGAGGGCCAGGGCGACCGCGAGGACCAGCACGTCGGTGTGGAGTCCGGCGGCTCGCTCCAGCAGCAGGGCGGTGCCCCAGCAGAGCAGCACAGCGGCCATGGTCAGCACCGCTTCGTACGCATTGCGTATTAGTTTGGCGGTCACTCGCCCACAGTACGGGCATAGAGGTGAGCGAGATAGTAAATTAACGCGTACGATTCCTGCCCATGGATCACCTTTCCGAGGCCGCCCGGATCCGGCGTGGTGTGCTCCGGTTCAACCGTCGGCTGCGGCAGGAGCGCGGGGACGGGAGCCTCAGCGCCAACCAGCTGACGGTGCTCGGTCATCTGCGTCGGCACGGGCCGTCCACGCCCGGTGAGATCGCGGCGGCCGAGCGGCAGCGTCCGCAGTCGCTGACCCGGGTGTTCGCGGAGCTGGAGGCGGAGGGACTGGTCCTGCGGGCGCCGGACACGACCGACCGGCGCCAGTCCGTGCTGTCCCTGACCGAGGCGGGGCGCCGGGCGCTCGAGGACGACATGGCGCAGCGGGACGCGTGGCTGGCCCGCGCCCTGGGAACGCTGGGCGAGACGGAGCGGGGGGTGCTCGCGCTGGCGGTGGAGGTGATGGAGCGGCTGGCGGACGCGGAGGTCCCCGGGCCGGGGGAAGGGTGACCCCCGCCGGAAGCCGGCCCGATCAGAAGCCCCCGCCGAAATCGCCTCCGCCGCCCCCGCCGCCGAAGTCCCCTCCCCCGTCGCCGAAGCCGCCGCTGAAGTCGCCGGGGTCGAAGTCCGCGCCGGAGACGTCCCCGCCGTCGTAGCCGCCGCTGCCGTAGTCACCGAAGTCGCCGTAACCCGCGCCGTAGTCGGCCGCGTAGGACGGGGCGGCCATCATGCTGCCGAGGAGGGTGCCGACCAGGAGGCCGGGCAGGAGGCCACCGCCGAAGTAGCCGCCCGCCCAGGGGCCGTAGGCCGGCCCGGCGTCCCAGTAGGGGCGGCGGCCGTAGTCGGAGTCGACCTCGCGGATGACGGGGTCGCGGCCGTCGGCGAGACGGGTGGCGTCGGCGGCGCAGACCGGGACCTCACGCGGGGCGCCGCCCGGGGGCGTCCAGGTGGCGTCGGTGACGGACGGGCCGTGGCGCGGGTCGAAGAAGCAGGGCGGGCGGCGTTCGGGCAGGGGGCGGCCCTCACGGCGGGCGGCGAGCTGGGCGAGGCTGAAGCGGCCGTCCTCCAGGGCCTGGGTGACGGGCCGGACGTCCTCGGGCTTCTGTGCGGCGGCCATGGCGGACTTCGCCTGTTCGTAGGCGTCCAGGGCGCGTTCGTAGTCGGCGCGCATCGCGTCGTCCGCGCCCGCCTCCGCCGGGTGGAAGTCGAGCCGGTCCAGTTCCTCGCCGAAGGCCGTGATGTCCTCGTCGACGACGACACGCAGCCGCTCCAGGGCGGCCCGCTGCTCCTCGGCCCGCCGGCGCCGGCTCCGCCGCGCCAGCGCGTACGCTCCCCCGCCGCCGGCGACCAGCAGCGCGCCCACCGTGATCAGCGCGGCGGCCGGCACCCCGCCGCCGGAGGAGCCGGAGCTCCAGCTCGCGGGTGCCGAACCACCCATGTTGGCGAGGGCACGGCCGGCGAAGTCGGTCAGCTGGGTCTTCGCGTCCTTGTCCGACTGCACGCTGGTGACGAGGTTCTGCACGGCGGTGCGTGGCAGGACCGAGGAGTCGGCGCGGGCGTCGAAGCGGTCGCCCAGGCGGATCGCGTACAGGCCGGTGACGCCGGTGGCCGTGCGGAGGTTCTGGAAGAGGTTCTGCGTGGGGTAGCCGGCCGGGAGGACGGCGACGAAGAGGGGCTTGTCGGCGTCCCTGATCTCCCGGGCGAGCGCGGCGGCGTCCGTCGTCGACAGCTGCCCGGAGGCGCCCGGATCGACATAGACGGGGCTCTTGCGCAGCGCCTCGGCGATCGTGGACACACTGGTCGCGGCCGAGGCCTGCGAGGGGCCCGCCGGCAGTACGGTCAACGCGGCGAGCGCCAGGGCCAGCAGCAGCCCTGGGAGGCTTCGGGTCCATGCGACGGCCTTCATGGTTCGAAGCTACCCGAAGCCTCCCAAAACTGGTCATCCCTGCAGGTGGTGGCCTCCCTCAGTCGGCCCGGTAGGCCACGATCAGCTTCTGGACGGCCGCCCCGTACCGTCCGGTGAGCGACAGGTGGTCCGCCTCGGCGAAGGGCTTCGCGACCGCCGCCGTGATGTCGCCGCCCACCTTCTCCTGGACGATGAGCCGGGCCTTGGTCACGAGCACGCGCCCTGCCCGGTCGGCTCCCGCCCTCTCGGCGGCGGCAGCGGCCACCGCGAGCGCCTTGAGAGCGGCTTCACCGCCTCCCGGCACCTTGGTCAGGGTCGTGAGGCCCCAGCCGTACGGGAACTGCGGGTCGTACGAGGCGTCGCCGACGTTGATCGGCAGCTGCGCCTCCGACTTCGGCCAGGTGACGGGGAGTTGCCCGGTGAAGGGCCGCTTGCCGTACAGGACGTCGGCCACCCCGTCGCCCTCGGTGCCCGGCAGCCAGGACGCCACCAGGGCGTCGATCTTGCCGAGCCGGTCGCCGATCAGCTGGGGACGCCCGGAGACGATCAGCACCGCGCACCTCATCGCCGCGCACACCTTGTCGACGGCGGCCTGGTCGGCGGCCGACAGCTGCAGCGTGTGCCCGTTGCCGACGTCTCCGACGCCCTCGGCGTACGGGGTCTCACCGACGACGACCACGCCGACGTCGTAGCCCGCCGTGGGCGCGGAGGCGTCCTTGGAGTAGGCGACGTTCCCGTCCTTGCGCATCGCGTCGAGGATGGTGGTGCCCTGGGTGTGGGTGCCGGAGGCGCCCTGCCAGGTGATGGTCCAGCCGCCGGTCTGGTTGCCGAGGTCGTCGGCGTTGGACCCGGCGACGTAGACCTTCTGGTTCTTCTTCAGAGGCAGCACGCCGTGGGAGTTCTTCAGCAGCACCTGCGACTCGGCGGCCGCCTGCCGGGCGACGGCCCGGTGCGCGGCGGAGCCGATCCGCGAGGCGTTGCGGGTGTCGGCGTAGGGGTGCTCGAAGAGGCCGAGCCGGAACTTCTGGGTGAGGATGCGGGATACGGCGTCGTCGATCCGCTTCTGAGTGACGCGCCCGGCCTGTACCTCGGCGATGAGCTGCGCGGTGAAGTCCTTGTACGCGTACGGCACCATCATCATGTCGACGCCCGCGTCGACGGCCGTGCGGACGTGGGCGGAGTAGTCGCCGGGGAGCTGGTCGATGGCGTTCCAGTCGCTGATGACGAACCCGCCGAAGCCCATTCGGCCCTTGAGCACGCCGTTGATCATGTCGCCCCGGGCGTGCATCTTCACCGGGCCCTGTCCGTCGCCGAGGATGTCGAGCGAGGAGTACGACGGCATGACGGTGCCGATGCCGCGGTCGACGGCCGTCTGGTACGGCGCCAGGTGGACGGCCTCCAGCTGCTGCCGGGTGACCTTGGTGACGCCCTGGTCGATGGTGTAGGTGCCGGTGGTGGAGGAGCCGTACGCGGTGCCGCCGTCGCCGACGAAGTGCTTGGCGGTGGCGAGGACCTTGTCGTCGCCCTTCAAGTCCCGGCCGTTCGGGGCGCCTTGGAGGCCCTGGATGATCGTCTCCATGGACTGGACGAGCGCCGGGTCCTCGCCGAAGGACTCGTAGGCGCGGCCCCAGCGTTCGTCGCGGGAGACGCAGAGGCAGGGGGCGAAGTCCCAGGGGATGCCGGTGGCACGGACCTCGCTGGCCGTCACCGCGCCTGTCCTCTGGGCCAGTCGGGGATCGCGAGTGGCCCCGATGCCGATGTTGTGCGGCATGATCGTGGCGCCGGCCAGGTTGTTGTGGCCGTGGACGGCGTCGACGCCGTAGATCAGGGGGACCTGGAAGCGGGTCGCCTGCGCCCGGAGTTGGAAGCCGTCGATCATCTTCGCCCAGGCCGCGGGGGTGTTGGGCGTGGGCGTGGAGCCGCCGCCCGAGAGCAGCGAGCCGAGGTCGTACGTCGCGACGTCGGCGCCCTCGCCGACGGCCCCGCGTTCGGCCTGGGTCATCTGGCCGACCTTCTCCGCCAGGGACATCCGGGAGAGCAGGTCGGCGACGCGCTTCTTCACCGGCAACTTGCTGTCCAGGTACGGCAGTCCGTGCGCGTCGACGACGACCTGGGGGGTCTCGGCGGGCGGCTTGGCCCCGGTGACCGTGAGCTTGAGGGGGATCGTCTCGGCGGGCTCGGCGGACTTGTCGCGCAGGGTCGGTACGTGGATGGTCCGCGTCGTGCCGGAGGCCGTACCGGCGGGGAAGGTGAGGGTTCCGGTGACGGGTGTGTAGTCCTTGCCGGGCTCGGCGGTGCCGCCGCTCGTCTCGTACGTGACGGTCACCGGGTCGGCGACGGGGGCGGAGCCGGTGGTGGCGAGGGTGACCTTGACCGTGGCCGTACCGCCCTGCTTCACCGGATAGACGGCGGCGTCCGTGGTGACGGAGGCACGCAGGGACTGGTCCGCCTTGCCGTACAACTCGACGTCGTCCATGGCGAACCTGCCCTTGACGCCGACGGGGAGTGTGACGGCGTACCCCCACATCTGGGTGAGTCCGAGGACGTGGTCGATGCCGCCGACGGGCTGGTAGTCGGTGCGGTAGACGAAGTCGGTGAAGGGGAGCTCGACCTGCTTCCAGCCGGTGAAGTCGTCGGTGAAGGAGGTCGTCCAGAGTTCGGAGGCCTCGCCGTTCGCGCCGCCGTCCCTGATCTCGAAGGCGACCTTCTTGCCGTTGTCCTGGCCGTCCCACCAGAAGCGGATGCCCTGGTGGGCGGACCAGTCGTGCGGGGGCTGGTTCGCGGCGAAGTCGTGGGTGAAGCCGCCGTAGCCGCTGATGTCGTAGGTGCCGGTGAGGACCTTGGCTCCCTCGGGGGCGTCGGCTCTCGCGGTCAGCTGGAGGGTGGGCGGGTCGTCGGTGTCGCCGCCCCAGGTGAAGATGCCCTCGGCGGGCTGGGAGGCGAAGGGGACCTCACCCTCGAAGCGGTCGACGGGGACCGGGGGCGGATCGTCGGCCGCACGGGCGACGGCGAGGGGCAGCAGGGCGGTGAGCAAGGCGGTGGAGACGAGCAGGGCGGTTCTTCGCATGCAACTTCCCCCTTGACTCTGGTGACTTACCTCACACCGTGAGTTAACTGGCGCCCCAGAGCCCCGTCAAGGAGGCCCGGCGTGATCCCGCCGCCGCGCGGTACCGCCCGCGCGGCGGGGCACCACCCCTGCGTCCGGCCTACTCCGCCGGCTCGACGCCCGCCCGCAGGAGACCGTAGGTGTACGCGTCCTCCAGGGCCTGCCAGGACGCGGCGATGACGTTCTCCGCCACGCCCACCGTGGACCACTCGCCGGAGCCGTCGGAGGTGGAGATCAGGACGCGGGTGGTGGACTCGGTGCCGTGGACGCCCTCGAGGATGCGGACCTTGTAGTCGACGAGGTCGAGCTTGGCGAGCTGGGGGTAGATCTTCTCGAGCGCCACCCGCAGGGCCCGGTCGAGGGCGTTGACCGGGCCGTTGCCCTCCGCGGTGGCGACGATGCGCTCGCTCTTGGCCCACAGCTTGACCGTGGCCTCGTTGGCGTGGGTGCCGTCGGGGCGGTCCTCGACGATCGCCCGCCAGGACTCGACCTGGAAGTAGCGCAGGGGCTTGCCCTGGACCTCCGCACGCAGGAGGAGTTCGAACGACGCGTCGGCCGCCTCGTAGGTGTAACCCTTGAGTTCGCGTTCCTTGACGCGTTCCACGACGCGGCCCACCAGCTCGCGGTCGCCGCCCAGGTCGACGCCGAGTTCCTTGCCCTTGAGCTCGATCGAGGCGCGGCCGGCCATGTCGGAGACCAGCATGCGCATGGTGTTGCCGACCTGCTCGGGGTCGATGTGCTGGTACAGGTCCGGGTCGACCTTGATCGCGGAGGCGTGCAGGCCGGCCTTGTGGGCGAAGGCCGAGACGCCGACGTAGGGCTGGTGGGTGGAGGGGGTGAGGTTGACGACCTCGGCGATGGCGTGCGAGATCCGCGTCATCTCGCGGAGCCTGCCCTCGGGGAGGACCTTCTTGCCGTACTTGAGTTCCAGGGCGGCGACGACCGGGAACAGGTTGGCGTTGCCGACGCGCTCGCCGTAGCCGTTCGCCGTGCACTGGACGTGGGTCGCGCCCGCGTCCACGGCGGCGAGGGTGTTGGCCACCGCGCAGCCCGTGTCGTCCTGGGCGTGGATGCCGAGCCGGGCGCCGGTGTCGGCGAGGACCGTGGAGACCACGGCCTGGACCTGCGCCGGGAGCATGCCGCCGTTGGTGTCGCAGAGGATGACGACCGAGGCGCCGGCGTCGGAGGCCGCGCGGACGACCGCCTTCGCGTACTCCGGGTCGGCGCGGTAGCCGTCGAAGAAGTGCTCGCAGTCGACGAAAACGCGGCGCCCCTGCGAGGCGAGGTAGGACACCGTGTCGCGGACCATCTCGAGGTTCTCGTCGAGGGTGGTGCGCAGGGCGAGTTCCACATGGCGGTCGTGGGACTTGGCGACCAGCGTGATCACCTCGGCGCCCGAGTCCAGGAGCGCCTTGACCTGCGGGTCCTCGCTCGCCTTGGCGCCGGCGCGGCGGGTCGCGCCGAAGGCGACGAGCTGGGCGTGCCGGAAGTCGATCTCCTGGCGGGCGCGGGCGAAGAACTCGGTGTCGCGTGGGTTGGCGCCGGGCCAGCCGCCCTCGATGAAGCCCACGCCGAAGTCGTCCAGGTGCCGTGCGATCGCGAGCTTGTCGGCGACGGTGAGGTTGATGCCCTCGCGCTGCGCGCCGTCGCGCAGGGTGGTGTCGAAGACGTGGAACGAATCGTCGAGCTCGCTGGTTTCGGTCATGGTGTCAAGGCTCCTGTTTTGGATCTCGGTCTGTACCGGAATGACCGGCTCCACCGTCCCCCAATGATCCCTCGCGCTGTGCCTCCGGCTGAAGGTGGGCCAGAAAAGCGAAAAACCTCTCGCGGGTGCGAGAGGTCTGCGCGCGGGTCGAGGACGACGGTGTCCGCCCGTACCTGGTCGTACGTGGCGGTCACTGCGGACCGGCGCGCCTGCTGCCAATAATCGTGGCGAACGAGAGCACGGAGGCAGTTTGGCACAAGCCACCCCCGTGCGACCCGTCGTCTCAGGATTCGGTCAGGGGATGCGCTGGACGAAGACGTCCGTCACCCCGTTCGTGTCACCCGGCACCAGGTCGGACTCCGCCGAACCGAACACCACCGCCGGCCTGCCGCCGGCCAGGGAGTCCGGGCCCGCCTGGGCGTCTGCCGGGAGGACGGCGCCGAGCCGGCCCGTCCGCAGGTCGTGGACGCGCAGGCCGTCGGCGCCCGCCACGAGGGCGTACCGGCCGTCCGCCGTGGCCGCGTACGCGCGCCCCTCGGCCACCCGCCGGGACACACCGGTGCGCAGGTCGTGGACGTACACCCCGTTCTCGGCGTTGAACAGGACACGGCGGCCGTTCGCGGTGATCCGGACCAGCTCGGCCGCGCCGAGTCCCGTGTCGGCCTGGACGCGCTCGCCCGTCACCAGGTCCTTGACGAAGATGTCGGCCGGGTCCTGTTCGCTGCCCTCGAGTTGGTAGGCGACCCGCTCTCCGTCGCCGCTCACCGAGGCCGCCGGCTTCGCGCCCTCCCCGGGTGGTGAGACCAGTACGTCGGTGCCGGTGACCGTGTCCCGTACGTACACCAGCCGGAAGGCCTGGGAGCCGTGGCGGTTGCCGATGGTGTACGCGACGTGCCTGCCGTCGGGGCTGATCGACTGCACGCGGCCCATCTCGTTGAAGCCGGGCGGGTTCTGCGGCCACAGCCGCTCGGAGCGGCCGGTGGCGCGGTCGTACAGGTAAGGGACCAGGAACCGGGTCCCGGCGGAGTAGCCGACGCGGCTCCCGTCGGCGCTCGGCATCGGCGAGGAGTACAGATAGCCGGGACCGAGGTCGATCCGGGTGAGCCCGCCGCCGGGCAGGTCCTTCACGAGCAGGCACGGGTGGAACTCCGCGCAGCCGAGGTTCGGCGCGGTCGACACGAACGTCACATGGCGGCGGTCGGCGCTGATCGCGGAGTCGTCCGACGGCCCGTCGGCCTGGGTGCCGTCGGCGGCGGTGCTGACCCGCTGGACGCGCGGTGCGTGGTGCGGTGTCGCGGACGCCGTGGTCGCGGTGAGCGCGAGCACCAGCGCCGCGCCCAGGACGAAGGCGGCCGGTCTGTGACATGCGGCGGCTGTGGACATGGTCCCCCCTGTGGTCCCCGTTGACGCGCCACCCCCGGCCCCGCGCCGAGGGCTCCCCCGAAGGCAAACGCACCGGCCACCACAGGGTCAATCCGCCGTACTGCGTACAACTCGGGCGGAAGGTCAAGCGTCCGCGCGGAGGCTCTCGTCCAGGAACTCCCGTACGTGGCCGAGGACCCGCGCCCGGTCCCAGCCCCGCAGGCCGACGGCCACCTGCAGGGAGAAACCGTCGAGCAACGCCCGCAGCCGGGTGGCACAGCGGTCGGGGTCGACCGGCCGGAACTCGCCCTTCGACACCCCTTCCGCGATCAGCGCCACCAGGTCGCGGTGCCAGACGCCCTCGATCGCGGCCTGCCGGTCGCGGGCGTCGTCGTCGGCGTTCCGCGAGCGGTTCCACACCTCCAGCCACAGGATCCAGTGCGGGTCGCGGTGCCCGTCGGGAACGTAGAGATCCACATAGGCGTCGATCCGCTCGCGGACCGTGCCGGTACGGCCCAGCAGGCGCCCGCGCTCGACGCCGAGCCGGCCCTCGCTCCACTCCAGGGTGCGCAGCAGCAGTTCGTCCTTGGTGCGGAAGTAGTAGACCAGGTGCCCGCTGCTCATACCGACCGCACGGCCGAGGGCCGCCATGGTCAGCTTCTCCAGACCGAGCTCGGCGATCATGTCCATGGCCGCCGCGAGGACGTCCTCGCGGGGCGGCGCCTGTCTGCGCCCACCGGCCATGCGCTGCTCCTAGATCTTCGGTTGCTGCTGAGTGATGCAGTGGATGCCACCGCCGCCGGAGAAGATCGTACGGGCGTCGACCAGCGTCACCGTCCGCTCGGGGAACAGCCGGCGGAAGATGCCGGCCGCGATCTCGTCCCGCGGGTCATCGAAGGCGCAGAGCACGACACCGCCGTTGCAGAGATAGTGGTTGATGTAGGAGTAGTCGGCCCAGTGGCCGTCGGCCTCCAAGGCGGTGGGGGCGGGCACCTCGACGACCTCGAGCCGTCGGCCCCGCGCGTCCGTCTGCGCCTTCAGGAGCCCGATGATCTCCTTGCTCACCTCGTGGTCGGGGTGCGCCGGGTCGGGCTGGGAGTGCGCGACCACGACGCCGGGGCGGGCGAAGGCGGCCACGATGTCGACATGGCCCAGGGTCCCGTAGCCGTACGGAGGGTAGTCGCCGGTCAGACCGCGCGGCAGCCAGATGGCCTTGCGGGTGCCGAGGTGGGCGTGGATCTCCGCCTCGACCTCCTCCCGCGTCCACCCCGGATTGCGCTCAGGACCGAGCTGGACCGTCTCCGTCAGCAGGACGGTGCCCTCGCCGTCGACATGGATCGCCCCGCCCTCGTTCACCAGCACGGAGGCGTACGTCCTCGCGCCCGCGAGGTCGCCGACGTACGCGGCGATCTTCGCGTCGTGCTCCCAGCGGGCCCAGTGCTGGGCGCCCCAGCCGTTGAACCTCCAGTCCACGGCGGCCAGTTCACGGCCGTCGGTGAGGAAGGTCGGCCCGATGTCCCGCATCCACGCGTCGTCGAGCTCGCGCTCGACGGTGTCGACGCCGGGGCCGAGCAGCGCCTGCGCCGCCGCCGACTGACCGGGGCCGCACACCACCGTCACCGGCTCGAACCGGAGGACCGCGCGGGCGACGGAGGCCCAGGCGATGCGGGCGGCGCGGAGGTCGTCCGGGTCGTCGAAGGTGGGGTTGGGTCCCGGCCAGGCCATCCAGGTGCGCTCGTGCGGGGTCCATTCGGCGGGCATGCGGAAACCGTCGGCGGCGGGTGTGCTCATGTCCGGGGTCCTTAGAGGAAGTACAGGCGGTTGAGGGAGACGGAGTCGGCGGGCTCGGAGCGGATCGGCTCTCCGTCGAGGGTGACCAGACCCGTCCGCCGGTCGACGTCGACGGCTCCGGTACGGGAGTTGAGCCGCAGGTCGGCGGGGCCGATCCCGCGGGTGCCGCGGACGGCGACCCTGCGCCGCCGGGTCGGCAGGCGGTCGCCTCCCTGGTCCAGGGCGGCCTGCGCGACGAACGCCACGGAGAGGTCGGCGGGCGTGGCGCCGTGGGCCCCGAACTGCGGTCCCAGGACCAGGGGTTCGCAGGTGTCGGTGGCCGCGTTCGGGTCGCCGACGACGCCGTACGCCGGGAAGCCCGCCTTCAGCACCAGTTGCGGTTTCGCGCCGAAGTACTCCGGGCGCCACAGCACGATGTCGGCGAGCTTGCCGACCTCGATCGAGCCGACCTCGTGCGAGAGGCCGTGCGCGATGGCGGGGTTGATGGTCAGCTTGGCGAGGTAGCGCAGGACACGCTCGTTGTCGTGCTCGTCCGGGGCGCCGAACTCGGCCTTCATCTTCCCGGCCATCGCGAGGGTGCGGCGCACCGTCTCGCCGGCCCGGCCCATGCCCTGCGCGTCGGACGAGGTGATGCCGATCGCGCCCAGGTCGTGCAGCACGTCCTCGGCGCCCATGGTCTGGGCACGGATGCGGTCACGGGCCATGGCGGCGTCGCCGGGCAGGTCGGGCTTGAGGTCGTGGACGGAGACGATCATGCCGTAGTGCTCGGCGACGGCGTCCCGGCCGAAGGGCAGGGTGGGGTTGGTGGAGGAGCCGATGACGTTGGCGACCCCGGCCATCTTCAGGACGTTGGGGACGTGTCCGCCGCCACAGCCCTCTATGTGGAAGGCGTGGATGGTACGGCCCTCGAGGACGGCCAGGGTGTCCTCCACCGACAGGCACTCGTTCAACCCGTCGCTGTGCAGGGCCACTTGGACGTCGTGCTCCTCGGCGACCCGCAGGGCCGTGTCCAGCGCCCGGGTGTGGGCGCCCATGTCCTCGTGCACCTTGAAGCCGCTCGCGCCGCCCTCGGCCAGCGCCTCGATCAGCGGGGCCGGCTCGGACGACGAACCCCGGCCCAGGAAGCCGATGTTGACCGGCCAGGCGTCGAAGGCGTTGAACGCGTGCCGCAGCGCCCACGGCGAGTTGACCCCGACGCCCCACACCGGCCCGAACTCCTGCCCGATGATCGTGGTGACACCGGAGGCGAGGGAAGCCTCCATGATCCGTGGCGACAGCAGGTGGACGTGGGTGTCCACGGCCCCCGCGGTGGCGATCAGCCCCTCGCCGGACACGATGGACGTGCCCGTGCCGACCACGACGTCCACCCCGTCGAGGGTGTCCGGGTTCCCGGCCCGTCCGATGGCCGATATCCGCCCCTCCCGGATCCCGATCGACACCTTGCGGATCCCCTGCACGGCGTCGATGACGACGACGTTGCTGATGACGACGTCACACGTCTCCCGCACGGCGGCGGCCTTGAGGTGCAGCCCGTCGCGGGCGGTCTTCCCGAACCCGGCGAGGAACTCGTCGCCGTAGCGCTGGGAGTCCGACTCGACCCGCACGGTCAGGCCGGAGTCACCGAGCCGTATCCGGTCGCCGGCACGGGGCCCGTGGGTGGCGGCGTACTCGTACGGGGTGAGGTGCCGGGCCTCGGCGGGGTGGCCTCCGGGACGGCTCATCGGACCACCTCCTCGTCACGGACCCCGCGGTAGCCGCAGGCGGCGGCACGCCGCAACGCCTCCTCGCGGGCGCCGGGCGCGTCCAGGGGGCCGTCGACCAGTCCGGCGAAGCCGATGGCGACGCGGGCGCCGCCGATCGGGACGAGGCCGACCTCCAGCGACTGGCCCGGGGCGAACCGCACCGACGACCCGGCGGGCACGGCGAGCCGCATGCCGTAGGCCTCGGCGCGCGGGAAGTCGAGGCGCGGGTTGGCCTCGAAGAAGTGGAAGTGGGAGGTGACGGAGACCGGCACGGTCGCGGTGTTGGTGACGGTGAGCCGCACGACCGCCTCCGGGTCGGTGTGCTCGGGCCCCGGCAGCAGGGCGCCCGGCGCCGCGTCGCCGAGGCCGCCGCCGATCGGGTCGCCGACCACCGCGAGCCGCGAACCGTCGTCGAAGACGGCCTCGACGTGCACCTCGGTGACGATGTCGGCGACGCCGGGCAGCACGTCGTCCGGGCCGAGGACGGACCGGGCGCGTTCGATCGCCTCGGCGAGCCTGGCGCCGTCGCGGGCGGCCTCGCACACCGTGTCGGCGATCAGCGCGGTCGCCTCGGGCACGTTGAGCCTGAGCCCGCGGGCCCTTCTGGCGCGGGCCAGCTCGGCGGCCCCGAACAGCAGCAGCCGGTCGCGTTCCGTGGGGGTGAGTCGCATGCCGGTCCCTCCTTTCGAGCGTCACTCTAAAGGAGAGGTGTCGTGTGGAGAAGAGCGGGGACAGAAGCAGCGAGGCAGCGTGTTGAGCGTCACTCAAACAAAGCCGGACGGCGGTGCCCTCAGCCCGCCTCAAGCCCCGGCAGGAACCGGCTCGCCCCGAACGCCGGCTTCAGGTCGGTGAACCAGGTCGCGCCCTCGTCGTAGGCCGCGAAGAACGGCCGGTCCACGAGGTCCGGGTCGCGGGCCTGGATGAGGTGCAGGACGAAGACCTTCTCGCCGGCCACCTCCGCCACACCGTCCACGCAGACCTTGCCCGGCATCGCCGACATGACCGGACCGCGGACGGTACGGGCCAGGCCGGAGACGCGGGCGTAGGCGTCCCGGAAGATCTGGTGGCCGCGGTACAGGGGGACGCCGAAGTAGCCCTGCGGACCGGTGTCCCGCTCCACGAACTGGTAGTACGGCACCGCCCCCAGCGTGGTGGTCTCGTCCCACAGCTCGGCCCATGCCTCCGCGCTGTCGTTGATGCCGGCCACCAGCGGACCCTGGCAGCGGATCACCGCGCCGGTGTCGCGCACGCGCCGCATGGCCTCCCGTACGACGGCGGGCCGCAGTTCCTGCGGATGCGTGAAGTGGGCCATCAGCGCGAGGTGCCGGCCGCTCGCGACGACCTTCTCGAACAGGCGCAGCAGGTCGTCGGCGTCACGGTCGGTGGTGAAGCGGTACGGCCAGAAGGCGAGGGACTTGGTGCCCAGACGGACCGAGCGGACCGTGTCGATCTCCAGCAGCGGCTCCACGTACCGCCGCAGCACCTCCGTGCTCATCACCAGCGGGTCGCCGCCCGTGACGAGGGTGCCGGTGACCTCGGGGTGGGCGCGGAGGTAGGCGGACGTGGCCTCGATGTCGTCCGTCGCGATGCGCAGGTCGGCCTCGCCGACGAACTGCGGCCAGCGGAAGCAGTACGTGCAGTAGGCGTGGCAGGTCTGGCCCTGGCGCGGGAAGACCAGCACCGTCTCCGGGTACTTGTGCTGCAGCCCGGTCAGCCGCCGCCCCTCGTGCACCGGCACGTTGGCGTCCAACTGGCCGGAGGGGTGGGGGTTGAGCCGCATCCGGATCTCGTGCGCCGCCCGCAGCACCTCGCCCCTGGGCGCCTCACGGACCAGCAGCCCGGTCATCCGGCGCAGGTCGGGCGCGGGCAGCATGCCGGCCTGCGGGAAGGTGAGCCGGAAGATCGGGTCCTCGGGCACGGCCGACCAGTCGATGACCTCGTCGACGACGTAGGCGTTCGTACGGAACGGCAGGACCGCCGACACCGCGCGCAGCGCGAGCCGCTGATCCGCCGTCAGGGGCACGCGCTGCAGCAGGCCGTCCAGGTCACGGGGCGTGAAGGCGCGAAAACGTGGGTGGTGCGCTGAACTCATGGTGCCGGGGCCCTCTATTCCGTGACCAGGACCGTAGGCGGCCGCAACTCGACGAAGGCGGCCGCCTGCGCATCGTACTTCTCCGCGAAGTGCTGGATGAGCCGCTCGTGCAGCTCACTGCGGTCGTCGACGACGATCACCTCGTGGGCCTCGGCCCGGCTCAGCGCCTCGCTGTGGGCGGAGAGTTGGTCGAGGCGGCGCCGGGCGAGGTAGGTGACGAGGTCGGGCGCCTCGACGTACAGACGGTCGTCGACGAAGACGAACCGGCAGCTGAACTCCCGGCGGCCGTCGGCCGCGTCGACCAGGGTGACCGGCAGTCGGGTGAACCGTTCCATCGGCTTGCCCTGCTGCCACAGCTCGTCGAACCGCTGCTCGACGAAGGTGCCGAGCGGGGAGCGGACCGCGACCTCCAACTGGACGCCCTCGCCGGAGAGCCGGCCGACGGTGAGGAAGGAGACCAGGCAGCGCTCGTCCCAGCGGTAGAGGGTGACGCCGGGCGAGGTGGAGCAGAGGCGTACCTCGAGCAGGTTGCGGGAGTGCTCGTCGAGCCGCCCGGCGAAGTGGTCGAGGGTGCGCAGGTTCCGCATGATGTCGCGCCGGATGTCGGCGCTCTGCTCGCCGAGTTCACGACCGCGCAGGATCACCGCGAGGGAGTCGGGGTCGAGCAGCAGGATCTGCACGCGGGCGCCGTGCGCGGTCGCGGAGCGGACACCGCGGAAGAGCCGCTCGGAGAACTGCGGTCCGAACAGGTTGGAGAAGGTGTCCAGCACCTTCACGTTGGACGTGGAGCCGTACACCTGCGCCGCGAACCACTCGTAGTCCAGGCGGGTGTGCTCGCGCACCCGGCCCTCCTGGGCACGGGAGATGAGCGGGCCGATCACGAAGACGGTGATGACCACGCCGAACAGGTCCGTGCCCAGGTTGAGGGCGAGGTTCTCGCCGTAGCTGTCCATGCCATGGGCCCGCCACAGCAGCAGCCCCGCAACGGCCGCGAGCAGCACCAGCGCCGTGAGGCTCTGCGGCCGGCGCGGGGTGCGTAACGCCCGCATCAGCCACCGCAGTCTCGGTATCGGCCCGCCGCTCACCGCGCTCTCCTCCCCCGTGTCCCCCGTGGACCGCGGAATCAGTGGATACCCGCACGAGGGAGGCGATACGCGCGGAACCGGCGGCCGGTCCGTCGTGGCCGGTCGCGCGGTTCCACCGCGCCCCTTCAGAAGCGCGGTGGAACCGCATCTGATGTGGTCAGGCCCGCTCAGCCGAGGCGGTGCATCCAGCCGTGCTTGTCCTCGGCGGTGCCGCGCTGGATGTCGAGCAGGGCCTCGCGCAGCCGCATGGTGACCGCACCGGGTTCGCCGGCCACCTGCTGCCACTCGGCGCCCTCGCGCTTGACCGTACCGACGGGGGTGATGACCGCCGCCGTGCCGCAGGCGAAGACCTCGGTGAGGGTGCCGTTCTCGGCGTCGGTCTGCCACTGGTCGATGGAGACGCGGCCCTCCTCGGCCTCGTAGCCGAGGTCGCGGGCGACGGCGAGCAGGGAGTCGCGGGTGACGCCCTCCAGGATGGAGCCGGTCAGGCTCGGCGTGATGATCTTGTTCCCGTACACGAAGTACAGGTTCATCCCGCCGAGTTCCTCGACCCACTTGTGCTCGACCGCGTCGAGGTAGCAGACCTGGTCGCAGCCCTTGGCGGCGGCCTCGGCCTGGGCGAGCAGGGAGGCCGCGTAGTTGCCGCCGGTCTTGGCGTCGCCGGTGCCGCCGGGGACCGCGCGGACGCGGTTCTCGGAGAGCCAGATGGTGACGGGCTTGACGCCGCCGGCGAAGTAGGCGCCGGCGGGGGACGCGATGACCAGGAAGAGGTACTCGTTGGCGGGCTTGACGCCCAGGCCGACCTCGGTGGCGATCATGAAGGGGCGCAGGTAGAGGGACTCCTCGCCGCCGTGCGGGGGCACCCAGGCGTTGTCCTGCTGGACCAGGACGTCACAGGCCTCGATGAACGTCTCGACCGGCAGCTCGGGCATGCCGAGGCGGTGCGCGGAGCGCTGGAAGCGCTCGGCGTTCTTCTCCGGGCGGAAGGTGGCGACCGAGCCGTCGGGCTGGCGGTAGGCCTTGAGGCCCTCGAAGATCTCCTGCGCGTAGTGCAGGACCGTGGTCGCCGGGTCGAGGGAGAGCGGGGCGTACGGGACCAGTTGGCCGTCGTGCCAGCCCCGGCCCTCGGTCCACTTGATCGTCACCATGTGGTCGGTGAAGTGGCGGCCGAACCCGGGGTTCGCCAGGATCGCCTCGCGCTCGGCGACGGCGAGCGGGCTGGCGGAGGGCTTGAGTTCGATCGTGGGCGTCGTCATGAGTGGTTGTCCTTCACCGGTTGTGTGTGACGGGCCGCGCTCACATCCGTGACTGTCAGTGGCCAGTGCTAGGACGTCCGAGCATTCCCTCATTCCGCGGCTCCACGTTCGATTATCTCAAGCGGGATCCGTGGACGAAAACGGCGTGAAACGCGACCCAGGGATGATGGTGGCACCCGGCGGGGACATAGCGAAAGCCGCCGGGTGCGGATGCGACCCGGCGGCTTCGAGAGGCTTGCGAGAAGCGGCGGGGGGTCAGCCGGCTACTCGTACGGCCAGCGCGTCGCCGATCTCCGACGTGGAGCGGGCGGGCTTGCCGGTGCGCTCGGCGAGGTCGGCGGAGACCGCCTCGTCGATCCGGGCGGCCTCGGCCTCGTAGCCGAGGTGACGCAGGAGCAGGGCGACGGACAGGACCGTGGCGGTGGGGTCTGCCTTGCCCTGGCCGGCGATGTCCGGGGCCGAGCCGTGGACGGGCTCGAACATCGACGGGAACTCTCCGGACGGGTTGATGTTGCCGGAGGCGGCCACGCCGATGCCGCCGGAGACGGCCGCGGCGAGGTCGGTGATGATGTCGCCGAAGAGGTTGTCGGTGACGATCACGTCGAAGCGGGCCGGGTCGGTGACGAGGTAGATCGTCGCCGCGTCGACGTGGATGTAGTCGGTGGTGACCTCGGGGAACTCCTCGGCCACCTTGTTGAAGGTGTTCGTCCACAGGTGTCCGGCGAAGGTCAGCACGTTGTTCTTGTGGACCAGCGTGAGCTTCTTGCGCGGACGGGCCTGGGCGCGGGCGAAGGCGTCCCGGACGACCCGCGCGACACCGAAGGCCGTGTTCACGGAGACCTCGGTGGCGACCTCGTGCTCGGTGCCCTTGCGGATGGTGCCGCCGTTGCCCGTATAGGGGCCCTCGGTGCCCTCGCGGACGACCACGAAGTCGATGGCCGGCTCGCCCTTCAGGGGCGTGTCGACCCCAGGGAGCAGCTTCGACGGCCGCAGGTTGACGTGGTGGTCGAAGGCGAAGCGGAGCTTGAGCAGGAAGCCGCGCTCCAGCACACCGGACGGGACCGACGGGTCGCCGATGGCGCCCAGCAGGATCGCGTCGTGCTTCTTGAGGGACTCGAGGTCGGCGTCGGTGAGGGTCTCACCGGTGGCGTGGTAGCGCCTCGCGCCGAAGTCGTAGTCCTGGGTCTCCAGCTTCACATCCTGCGGAAGGACGGCGGAGAGGACCTTCAGACCTTCGGCCACGACCTCCTGGCCGATGCCGTCACCGGGGATCACTGCGAGATTGATGCTGCGAGACATGTCGGTACCCTACCCCTCGTCCCATGGGATGACATGGCCTGTCCGTCATGCGGACAGCCGCAGCGGGCGGAGCGCCGCCCCGTCACCAAGCCTTCACCCTTGCCCCTGGCGGCCGTTGGCATTCGCTGGGAAGTTGCCCACCATGGACCTACCGGACTTCGGCATCCCGCCCCGGCTCGCGCGTCGGATGAGCATGGCCGAGCAGCACGAGTACCTGCGGACGAAGCTGATGCCCCGCCGCACTCTGGTGACGGCGGGCGCGGTGGCGGCCGGCGGGCTGCTGAGCGGCTGCGACGGCGGATCGGGAGCGCGCGGAACGTCCCCCACGCCCTCGGCCCCGGCCGTGCACGGCTCCTTCGTCGCCCCCTTCGGCCGCCACCTCGCCTTCGGCGCCGACCCGAGGACGCAGATGCGGGTGTCCTGGCAGGTACCGCTCGCGGTGCGCAGGCCGTACGTCCGCGTCGGCGCGAGACCCGACGACCTGGGCCACCGGATCGAGGCCGAGGTCCGCGGCCTGCACACCCCGCCCCTCCCAGGCGGGCGACCGGCGCTGCAGCAGTACTACCTGCACGCGGCCCTCGACCGGTTGAGCCCCGGCACGACCTACTACTACGGCGTCGGCCACGACGGCTTCGACCCGGCCGACCCTGCCCACCGCTCGACGATCGCCGCCTTCCGCACCGCGCCCGCCAGGCCCGAGCGGTTCGTCTTCACGGCCTTCGGCGACCAGGGCGTCAGCCATGCGGCGGCGGCCAACGACCGGCTCCTCCTGCGCCGTCGGCCCGCCTTCCACCTCCACGCCGGCGACATCTGCTACGCCGACACCGGCGGCCAGGGCAGGACGTCGGACGGCTACGACCCCGCCGCCTGGGACCGGTTCCTCCGGCAGAACGAGCCGGTCGCGCGGACGGTCCCCTGGATGGTGACGACCGGCAACCACGACATGGAGGCCTGGTACTCCCCGGACGGCTACGGCGGCCAGCTGGCCCGCTGGTCCCTGCCGGAGACCGGCTTCGACGCGCGGACAGCGCCGGGGGTGTACGCGTTCACCTACGGCAACGTCGGCTTCGTGGCGCTGGACGCGAACGACGTGTCGTACGAGATCCCCGCCAACCTCGGCCACACCGGCGGGAAGCAGACGCGGTGGCTGGACGACAAGCTGACCGAGCTGCGCGCGAGCAGGACCGTGGACTTCGTCGTCGTGTTCTTCCACCACTGCGCGTACTCGACGTCCTCGCACGCCTCCGACGGCGGGGTGCGCGCCGAGTGGCTGCCGCTGTTCGACCGGCACCAGGTGGACCTGGTGATCAACGGCCACAACCACGTGTACGAGCGGACGGACGCGATCCGGCGCGGCGAGGTGGGCAGGGCGGTCCCGATCGGCGCGTCCACGGACCCGACCAAGGACGGGACCGTGTACGTCACGGCGGGGGGCGGCGGCCGGGATCTGTACGGCTTCCCCGCGGGCGTGCCGGAGAGCTACGAGGGTCGGGTGACGCGCCACGACCCGGTGCCGACCTTCGGCTGGACGAAGGCGCAGGCCCGGCAGCCGGAGACCGTGGAGTGGTCGCGGGTGCGCTACCGGGGGTTCTCACTGCTGTCCGTGGAGGCGGAGGGCGGCACGCGGCCGGTGCTCAGGGTGTCGGCGCTGGCGCAGAGCAGTGCGCGCGTCGATCACTTCGAGGTGCGGCGCGGGACATGAGCCCGCGCCGCACCCCTTGGGGGTCCCTCCCGCTCGAGCGAAGTCGAGAGTGGGGGAGGGTGCGGCTCCCGGCTTGAGTGGTATTTCCGCTCAGTGGCCCGTCGAACCGCCGTTGTCCCTGCGGTCCAGGGCGCGCTGGAGGGCGGCTGCGGCGTTCTTGCGGTCGGACTCGCTCGTGCGGGAGAGGTGACGGACTCGGCGGCGTGCGGTCGTCTCGGCCATGGTGAATCGACTCCTTCGACATCAGGGAGTGCGGAAAGGGGTTACGAGACGCCGGAGGGCGGGGAGCGCAGCCGCAGGGGTTGCCTGCACAGGGCGCGCTCTCGACCGCCATTCGCTGGGTCGAGCGAGACGTTCGGCTTCTACAAAGCTAAGCGAGGAGGCCCGGTCTGTCTCCACAATTACTCGGACTTCCTACTATCTGAGACGGCTCCGCGGAAGACGCTGGTGCGGACGGCTGCCCGACGGCCGCACCGGTGCCCGTCCCGGACCGGCTGCGTCACGATGGAGAAAGGCGGCCCTGAAGGGAGACCCCGATGACCACGGAACAGCCCCGCATCCAGGTGATCACCCAGCGTCGGTTCGGCGGGCCCGAGGTGCTGGAGATCGAGGAGCGGCCCTGTCCGGTGCCCGCGCCCGGCGAGGTGCTGGTGCGGGTACGGGCCGTCGCGGTCGACGCGGACGACCCGCCGGCGCGTTCCGGGACGGCCCCGCTGTACGGCGGCCCCCCGTTCGTCCTGGGCCACGACCTCTCCGGCGTGGTGGCGGCGACCGGCGCGGACGTCACCCGTTTCCGCCCCGGCGACGAGGTCTTCGGCAGGATCGACGCCGGAGCGTACGCCACCCACGTCACCGCATCGGCCGCCCACCTCGCCCCGAAGCCCGCCGCCCTCGACCACACCCACGCGGCCGCCGCCCCGACAGCCACGCTCACGGCCTGGCAGGCCCTGATCGAGGTCGGCCACGTGGGCCCCGGGACCCGGGTGCTGATCCACGCGGCGGCCGGCGGCGTGGGGCACGCTGCGGTGCAACTGGCCCGGGCGGAGGGCGCCCACGTCATCGGCACCGCCCCCGCCGACCGGCACGCCTTCCTGCGCGAGTCGGGCGCCGACGAACTGATCGACCCCACCACCGCCGACTTCACCGAAGCCGTGTACGACGTCGACGTGGCCCTCGACCTGATCGGTGGCGACTTCGGCCCGCGTACCCTCGTCACCCTCCGCCCGAACGGCCTGCTGGTCTCCGCGGTCCCCGGCGACCTGGGCCTTTCGCCGGAGGACGTCGAGGCCCGCGGCATGCGCTTCGCGCTCGTCCAGGCGGCACCCTCCGGCGAGCGCCTCGCCCGGATCGCCCCGCTCCTCGCGAGCGGCCGCATCCGCGTCCACGTCAGGGCGGCGCTGCCCTTCGCGGAGGCGGCCAAGGCCCACGAACTCGCCGAGGCGGGCCACACCGGGGGCGCCCTGGTACTGGTCCTGCCGGACTAGTACCGCGGCACTAGTAGACTGTCGCGACTAAGTGTCTTTCTGGTTGGTGGAGTTGGGGTCGGGCAGGCTTCGTATGATGCTTGCGTTCGGCCGGGCAG